>CAIWMU010000234.1 GCA_903913865.1 uncultured Verrucomicrobia subdivision 3 bacterium | reverse complement strand
TTTCACGGCCTTTGCAACAATCGTCACCCCGTCGTGACACGGTGACCCAACCTCCTTCCCTGTTCGGGAATCCCAGGGGGTTGTGTGCGCGGGCGTTCCCCCTCCGGGAATCCTGAAGGGATTCTGCCACAAAGCCCAGGGTTGCGCCGCCGAGGCGCTACCCTGGGTCAATTCCCACCAGATCAACAACCCTGAAAGGGTTGTGCCGAGGGATCGAACGGGTGGTATGGTGTATTGGGTGTATATTTGCAAATCCTTCCGGGAGGACTGTTCATCTGCACCAGGGATCCCCATCCCATTCCGCCCTTTGATATCGCACCCTCCGACGTGCACGAACGGCACAACCCCTTGCGGGGTAGGGAACGCGCTGCGGCCTGAACCCGGGGTAGTGCGGCGACCCGCACAACCCCGGGCTGTATGGCACAACGTCGTTGACGTTGGGGAGGGGAAATCCGTCGGCGCATGGGGGTTGAGCCATTTGCGGCGAGGACTGGAAAATATCTCACTCAGGAGCTGAGGCGCGGAGAGAAGGCATTTGGAACCTCTGCGTCTCAGCCTCTCTGCGCGATACCTTCCCTTCGGTGGACAATTCCCCTGCAAGCCCTTGTGGAGAAGTGGGCATGCCCCGATTTGACGTGGGGAACTCCAATCCGACACTGAACCTATTCCGCATCCCTACCACCGGGCACCAGCCGGGAAGGCTGGGAGCGGTGATTGTCCGCGACAAATTTCAATGGGATTGCAGGCGGTAAAAGTGACCGGTGTTCGTATCCATCGGCACGGTGATTTGAAAGGTTGCGTTGGTGTTGCTGGGGGGGTTGGTCACCTGCAGCCAGACAGAGTTGGGTGACAGGCTGGTGGTGGTGGTCAGCGACATGCCAGAGCCGCTCAACGGCCACTGGACATTCAAGCCGGATCCGTCCAACCGGGTGCTCAACAGGACCGGCGCTGCCATCTGCCCGAAGGCTTCCGCCACCGGGAGCACATCACCCCGGGTGTTGAAGAAGGAGGTGGTGTCGAATCCGGCCAGGTTGTAGCCGCCGGCCCTCTGGTATTCCGTTCCCCACCAGAAGATTCCGGCGCCCAGATTGTCCGGCACGCTCCGGATCAGTTGGGCGAGTGCCGCCACGTATTGCACCTGCCCATTGGTCGTGCCGGAAAAGCCCTCGATGTCGGTCTTCCAGACTGAGTTGGTCCACGGAAAGGCGGTCTCGGCGATGATCAGCGGCTTGCCGTAGCGCAGGGCGGCGTTGGTGAGACAATTGGCGAGCGCACCCAATGAACCATGCCACACCGGATAGTAACTCACGCCGATCATGTCGAACGGCACCTGCTGTGACTGGATCAGATTGTCGAAGAACCATTTCGTGGTGGTCCAATCCCCGCCACGGTCGATGTGGACCATAATCTTCGGCATCTTCTCCCCGGCGGCATCGCGGATGCCCTGGATGGCGTTGGTCATCAACTGTGCGAGTTGCGACCATTGCAGGCCCGGGTTGGTGCCCGGCACCGCACCGAGGGGCCAGAGCATCCCGCCGGTGATTTCGTTTCCCACCTGCACATAGTCCGGCATCGCCCCGGCCGCCTTGAATGCCGCGATGCAATTGCTGTTGCTGATCCGCATCTGTTGGGCGAGCTGGGCAAAACCCAGATTTGTCCAGCTTCCTGGAATCGACTGGTGCGAAGGATCGGCCCAGGTGTCGGAGTAATGGAAATCCAGGAGGAACTTCAGACCGGCAGTTTTGACCCGCACCGCCAGCGGCACAGTGTAGTCCAGGTTGTTGATGCGGTTGTAGGGGTCCGACTGTGCCTGCGCCGCACTGCTGGTGTAGAGCCGCAGCCGCACACAATTGAGGCCGCGCTCCCTGAGGATCGCGAGGGCATCCCGGGTTGTGCCATTGACGCGGTAAACGATGCCCCTGTCCTCGAAGAACCGCAGATGCGACATGTCCGCACCGGCGATGAAATCAGGCGACACAGCGTTTGTGGTGGCGGGTATGGAGGTCAGGTTGTTGAAGTAAACCACCGGGAGGGTCTGGTTGCCCGCCGCAACCTGGAAGGAGCGGTTGTCATACGATTCCCAATGCAGCCGGGCCGGGATGCTGTTGCCACCCGGGTTGATGATGAACTTGTGGTATTGGGTGGCTCCGGTCGCAACGTCGTTGGCAAAGGTGCCGGTGTAGAGGTTCGTGTCAGCCGGACTCGCCGCAAGGGTGGAGGTCGTCGTCCAATCCGTTGTCGAGAAGGTGCCGGACACCAGAACGGTGTCACCTGCGGCGGGATTGAAATCACCCAGCGCCCGCTGCACCGCCATGTTCACTTGAAAAGTGACCTGATTCGCGGAGGCGGCGCACAGGCTGGCAAGCAGCCAACCCAGGGGAAACGCCCTCAACAGCCGCCGAGGCAGGCAATGTTCATGATCCGGCACAGCCCCATTCAACCCCAACCCCGGGGGCCAGTCAGCCAAAAACAATGCCTCTTCTCCAGCCGGGTCCCTGCAGGGGGGATATTCATCCACTGCCGGAAAGTTCAGGCATATTCCAGCGGTCATCCAAGTGCCAAATCCATCTCCCCCGGCTTGGACCACGGCCACTACCTGCCACACTGGTCGGCGGCCTAATTCGAACTCTGGCTCACGAAAAGTCGGCGGGATTCCGGGTCGTAGATCACCGTGATGCCACCCCCGTTCCCCTTGCGGACCTCGTGAACGAGTGCCACGGGGTAGAAATCCACCGCCCGACCCTCCACAAAACGCAATGGCGGGAGTTTGAGCGTTGCTCTCAGCCCTGTGCTGTAGTTCGTTTTCCCGGTGAGTTTCCAACCCTTCTGCTCCGCGAGGGTGGCAAATGCGGCATTTGGGAGGGAACATTCGAAGCTCAACCACGGAAAAATGCCACCGTCGTTCCTGGCGAATGAAATGTCCGAAGCCTCGATTGGCAGCCAATCAATGCGGGGGAGGTGTTGTTTCGTTTCGGTCGTGCCGGAGAAGCCGCGTGCGGCAAGCCAGGCGAGAATGGCCAGGGCTGCGACAATCAACAGGATGATGGTGGTTGGGATCAGGAGAGCTTTATGTCGCTGGCCCATATCAGGCTTTCAGGCGAACAATCCGGTTGCGGATGTCACGACCGCGGGAATGCCAGCTTTCCGCCTCGCGGAGAGCGAAGATGGTGCGCGAGGAGAGGGTCGAACTCTCAACCTTCGGCTCCGGAGGCCGACGCTCTATCCAATTGAGCTACTCGCGCTACCAAAGTCCAGCCTAAGGCAAACCGGGGCCCACGGCAACTGGTTTCGGTAACTTATCCTTGCCTCCGCCCGTCTGGTGATTCAACGTGGTTAAAGAAACACAGATCAACCATTTGATCATGAAATCAGCACTGACTCGCCGAGGTTTCCTGAGACGCTCCGCCCTGGGGGCGGGGGCTCTGGCCGCCACCCGTTTTTTCCCTGCCACCGATCTCCTGGCTGATCCCCCAAGCCGCCGCCTGAACTGCGTCCAGATCGGCTGCGGCGGCCGTGGGATGAATCACCTCGACCACATCGTGGCGACCTCGAAGGAGAATCTGATCGCCATCGTTGACGCGGACGAAGGTCGACATGCGACTGTCCGGGCCTGGCTGAAGAAGAAGGAGGCCCCGACCGACACCCTGAAGAGTTTCACCGATTACCGCCGGATGTTTGATGCGATCGGCAAGGAGATTGATGCCGTGTTCATCGCCACCCCCAACCACCATCATGCCCTTCCGGCGATGATGGCGATGCAGCGGGGGATTGCCGTTTACTGCGAGAAGCCCCTCTGCCACACAATCGGCGAGGCCCGGGCCCTGAGCGAGATGGCTGCCAAATCCAAGGCCGCCGCACAGATGGGGAACCAGGGCCATTGTGAGGATGGCTACCGGCGGCTCTGCGAATTCATTTCCGCCGGTGTGGTGGGCAACATCACCGAAACCCACAGTTGGACGGATCGTGCAAACGGCGGCACGGGGCCCAGGCCCAAATCACAAGCCGCGCCCAAGGGCATGCTCTGGGATTCATGGATCGGCCCGGTACCATTCCGCGATTTCCACGACGATCTTCACCCGCATGAATGGCATGGGTGGTATGATTTTGGCAACGGCTCCCTTGGAAACATGGGTTGCCATGTGCTGGACGGGGTTTACTGGGGCTTGAAAGTGGAGCATCCCACATCCATTGAGATGGAAATGGTGCGCGAGGGCACCAACGAGCGCTATCCCACCGGCTGCCGCCTGCGCTATGACATCCCGGCCCGGGAAGGCATGCCGGCATTCAAGGCCTACTGGTATGACGGGCTGAAGCCGGGTGCCAAGGGCGCTGCAACCGGACAGAACCGGACCGCCCAGGGAGCCATCCGCAACCAGCCGCCGCTGCTGGATGAACTGCGCAAGCAATACCCGGATGAGGAGTTCGATTCCAGTGGCACCCTTTATGTGGGTGAAAAGGGGATCCTCTACACCGGCACCTACGGCCAGCGCATGCACATTCTGCCGCTCGAGAAGATGCAGCAGATCCAGCAGCCACCCCGCACCCTGCCCCGCCCCAAGAATGTCATGACCGACTTTCTCACCGCCGTCCGCGAGGGGCGCAAGGAGACGGCGGCTCCATTCGGATACGGCTCGAAACTGACCGAGTTCACCCTGCTGGGCAACATCGCGCAAAAGGCCGGTGTGGACCACAAGGTGGAATGGGATGGGCCGGGCATGAAGGTCAAAAACATGGACCATCTGAACGGAATGATCCATGTGGCCTCCCGGAAGGGCTGGACCGCCTGAGCGGTTCCCGGCCCGGTGATCGGGCCATCACACCCGCCATCCGGTGCCGCTCCGCGTGATGGCCGGGGTTCAATTTTGCGGGCAGGCCATCCCGGTGTGGTGCATGCCTGTGCCGCACACCCATTGTTTTTCTCGATATATGAAACGTCTTTTGATCGCGCTGCTGCTCGGCTTTGCCACGGCCACACAGGCCGCCCCTCTCAAGCCTGTGGTCGAATTGGAGGAGGAGGTTTACTCCTACACAAGTGCGGACAACGGAGCCGGGCCCCTTTGGTGCCACGGCTCCACCTGCCTGGTCAGGATCGGCGACCGCCTCTTTGCCAGCGGTCTTGAGACTGTTCCCGATGCCAAGCCGCTCAACAACTGCCGCTGGATGCTCTTTGAACGGCGCAAGACCGGCTGGGAGCGGGTGTGGCTGGATGCGGACGGCCGCACCCGCGAACCGGCCCCGCTTGCCGGGTTTGCCGATGGACGTCTGTTCATTTCCGCAAATCCCACCCTTGGATCGGGAACCGAACCGAATGGCGGACCTGCAAACCCCACGATCTTCCAGTTCCAGTCGAAAAATCCCACCACCCCGCCGATTCCCCTACCTCCCCAGTGGCAGGGTAAGCCCAAGTTCAGGGAGCATTCCTACCGGAGCTTCGCGGCGGATGGTCGCCCCGGGGAATTGATCCTGTTCAACAACATTGACTATACCCATGCCGAGTGGACGTTCCGGGACCGCAAGGGCACCTGGAGCGCCCAGGGTCAGCTCAAGTGGCCCATGGGCATCAGCCACGACAAGCCCGGCCCGGTGCGTGTTTGTTACCCGAATGTCGCCCTGCTCAACCGCGCCGTCCATTTCTGCGGCGTGAGCGACATCATCGAACCCAACAAGGAATGGCGCGAATACAAGCGCCAGCTCACCGGCAAGGAATGGGACTACGATTTCCGCAGGCTCTTTTACACATGGACGCCCGACATCACCCGGCAGCCGTTCGCCGAATGGATCGAAATCGCGAGCCGCGAAAAAACCTGCGGCTGGGTCTCCCCGGGGGACCTTTACGCCGCACCCAACGGGGATGTTCACATCATCTGGAGTGAACGTGCATTGGATGAGCGGTTGAGGGCGAAATTCTTCCCCGCAGAACGGCAGACGAACAGCCTCAGGTATGCCCTCCTCCGCAAGGGGAAGATCCTCCGGCGCGTGACGCTTTCGGAATCCACCGAGGATCAGGGCGGCATCGCCGGATCAGCAGGACGGTTTCATGTGATGCCGGACGGACGGTTGCTGGTGGTTTACTATGCCTCGGGCAACGGCGTCTCCGAAAACCGGGTATTGGAACTGTTGCCGGATGGCACTGCGGGCACCCCTGTGGCTCTCGGTCTGGCGCATCCATTCACCCAATATTTCACAGCCACCCCGAGGGCCGGGTCGGCCCCCTCCCGCACCTTTGACATGCTCGGCCAGCAGGCCGGCACCGGGACAAAGATGACCTACGCCCGGGTGCGCTTTTAGGGTCTCCCGCCCGGCCTCATTCATCCCCGCCGCCGCCGTCCTGGCGCCGTTCCCAGCGGCGTTGCTGCCGTTCAGGCAGGGAGTGATCCGCCACAGCGTGATACGATTCCGGCCCGAAGATGCTCTCCACCCGGGTTTGCAACTCCATGCAGGGGGCAACCCCGTAGCGTTCATTGGCCTCGATAAAGATCCGCTCCCCCGAGGGACGGATGAGGCATAGAAACAGGGGGCAGCGGCCGGGATATTCGGCAGTGATGCCTCTCAGCGTCTGCAAACCGGCCGCATCCAAACCCTCCGTGCGCAGGCGCAGGTGGACCTGCCGGGTGTAGCGCCGGGGGGCATCCTCCAGCGCCATCAGCTCCACCGGGAATATCTTCGGCTTTTCATCCCCGCTGCTCACCTCCCCGATCACCATGAGCGGCTTGCCCACCACGAACAATTCCCGCGCCTGGTCGTAGATTTCGTTCATGCACAGCAGTTGGACGGTTCCCTCCTTGTCCTCAAGGGTCACCATGGCATACGGCTTGCCGCTCTTCTTGGAAAACCCGCTCTGAACCACCGAAACCAGCCCGCCCAGCCGGGTCATGGAGCGGTTCGCGAGCTGGGCCAGTTTTCCTGTGGTATGGACTGAGAACTTAGACAGCAGCGGGGCGTAGGGGTCCAACGGATGACCGGTCACATAGAACCCGAGCAGTTCCTTTTCCTGCTCCAGAAGGATTTTGCGATCAAATTCCGGCAGGACCGCCTGGGGGACGGCAGCCGAGGCCGGGGTCTTTGTCTCGAACATGCCAAAGAGTGAGCTTTGCCCCCGTTGACGATCCGAGATGATGCCTGCAGCCCGCTGGAGTGTGTGTTCAACCAGCCCGCACAGGGAGGCGCGGGTCTGGCCAAGGCAGTCGCAGGAGCCGGACCTGATAAGGCCTTCCAGGATCTTCTTGTTCACGGAGCGGCCATCCACCCGCTCGCACATGTCCGCGAGGGTTTTGAAGGGGCCACCCTCGTTGCGTGCCTTCAGAATGGTCTCCACCGCCACCTCGCCAACCCCCTTGATGGCCGCGAGGCCAAACCGGATGGCCAGGCGGGGCTTTGCCCCGGGTGTGGCGTCTGGAGCGGCTTCCTTTGCTGGTGCAGGCGCAAAGTAAACCTGGCTCTCGTTCACATTCGGCGGGAGGACGTCGATGCCCATCTCCTTCGCCTCGGCGATGTATTCCCCGAGCTTGTCCAGATCGGACATTTCGTTCGTCATCATCGCACAGAAGAACTCCACCGGATGGTTGGCCTTCAGGTAGGCGGTTTGATAGGCCACAATCGCGTAGGCTGCGGCGTGGGACTTGTTGAAGCCGTATCCGGCGAATTTCTCGAGCAGATCGAAAATCTGGTTGGCCTTCGGTGCGGGAATGCCGTTCACCCTGGCGCACCCCTTCACGAAGGTTTCGCGCTGCTTGGCCATTTCCTCGAGCTTCTTCTTGCCCATGGCGCGGCGGAGCAGATCGGCGCCACCGAGGGTGTAGCCACCGAGAATCTGGGCCGCCTGCATGACCTGCTCTTGATAGACCATGATCCCGTAGGTTTCATGGCAAATCCGCTCAAGGAGGGGGTGTTCGTATTCGATCTTCACCTCGCCGTGGCGGCGCTTGATGAATTCAGGGATCAGATCCATCGGCCCCGGTCGGTACAGGGCGATGAGCGCGGTGATGTGCTCGATGGAGCTGATCTGGAATTTGCGGCACAGGTCCCGCATCCCGCCCGATTCCAACTGGAACACCCCCAGCGTGTTCGCGTTGTTGAGAAGGTCGTAGGTGGGTTGATTATCCAGCGGCAGTTCCTCAATCGGAATATCCACCCCGGTGGTGCGGCGGATCATCTCGCAACTGTTCCGGATGACCGTGAGTGTCTTCAGCCCGAGGAAGTCCATCTTGAGCAGGCCCAGGTCGCCGACCGGCCCCATGGCATACTGGGTCACAATGGTGCCATCCTCATCCTGCTTGAGGGGCAGCAGATTCGAAAGGGGTTGGTCGCCGATCACCACGCCGGCGGCGTGCACGGAGCTGTTGCGTGTCAGATCCTCCAGCACAAACGCGGTGTCGATCAGCTCCTTGGTGACCTCCTCCTCGTCGTAGGCCTTCTTCAGATCCGGAGAATCCTTGAGGGCCTTTTCCAGATTCATCTTCAGCTCGGCAGGGATCATCTTTGCGAGACGGTCACACTCGCCGAAGCTCAATCCCATCACCCGACCCACATCCCGCACCACGCTCTTCGCCCCCATGGTGCCGAACGTAATGATCTGGGCCACGGCATCGCGCCCGTATTTCTGCCGGACATATTCAATCACATCGGCCCGGCGATCATCGGCAAAGTCGATGTCGATATCAGGCGGGTTCACCCGTTCAGGATTGAGGAACCGCTCGAAGAGCAGCCCGTAACGGATCGGATCGACGTTCGAAATCTCCAGCAGATACGTGACGATGGAGCCTGCTGCGGAACCACGCGCCACGCAGGAAATGCCCCGCTCGTGCCCGTAGCGCACAAAATCCCCGACGATCAGGAAGTAGCTGATGAACCCGGTGCGCTCAATGACCTTCAGCTCGATCTGTAGTCGGCCAATGACGGCCTCCACGGCTGCCGCGATCGCCGGGTCGTTCAAATCCGCACCCGTCTCCGGGGATGGGACGGCGGGCGGGGTGCCGGGAGCCGGCGCGTAGGTGGGCAGCCGTCGCGGATCATCCAGACGCTCCACGATAAACTCCTCCCCCTCGGCCCGCACATGGAGGCCATACCGTTTGTGCAGGGATTTGGCGAGCAGCATCCGGAGATAACCCTCCCGCGTATAATGTTCCGGCGGATAAAAAACGGGGTAATGGAGCTTCCCGAATTCAATTTCCAGGTTGCACTTTTCCGCCACTTCGAGCGTGTTGCGCACCGCTTCAGGGGCCTCGGCAAACCGGGCGGACATCTCCTCCGGTGAGCGCAGGTAGAACTGCTCCTCGACATACTTCATCCGGCGTGTGTCGGCGAGCTGGCACTGTGTGCCGATGCAAATCAGGGCATCATGGGCATGGGAATGCTCCCGCTCGACGTAATGAACGTCATTCGTCGCCACCAGTTTCAACCCGAATTCCTTCGCCCAGGGAATGAGTGAGCGGTTCACCTTGGCCTGCTCCGGGATGCCGTGGTTCTGCAGTTCCAGGTAAAAGTTGTCCGGCCCCAGCACCTGTTTGAACCAGTCGATCGCCTCCCGCGCCTTTGCCGGCTGATCCTTGTTGATCGCCTCCGGAATTTCGCTCGCCAGGCAGCCGGAAAGTGCGATCAGACCCTCCTTGTGCAGCTGGAGCAACTCCTTGTCGATGCGCGGCTTGTAGTAATAGCCATCCAGATGCGCGGCGGTGACCAGCTTGATGAGGTTCTTGTAGCCCTCCTCGTTCTTTGCCAGCAGCACCAGGTGGTTGTAAACATCCCGCCCTCCCCCCGAGGATTTCTTTTCCAACCGGCTCCCGGGCGCCACATACACCTCGCAGCCGATGATGGGCTTGATCCCCGCATCCTTCGCGGCGCGGAAGAAGTCAACCACCCCATACATCACCCCGTGGTCGGTGATGGCCAGGGAGGAATAGTTCAACGCCTTCGCCCTGTCCATCAACCGGTCGAGACGGCAGGCTCCATCGAGTAAAGAGTACTCGGTGTGCACGTGCAGATGGACAAACTCAGCTTGCGACATATCCCCAAGGTTACCCCCCAGCCCAACCCGGGGGCAAGCGGCAGATATTCACAGCGCGGAACGTGGCCGATCCCATCCCGAACCGCCCTTCCCCGGGCTGAAATTGCCCGGTGGGGCGTTTGATATTAGGTGTGACGATGCTATCTTTCAAAAGTTCGCATGGTGAACGCCACACCCAGCACAGTCTTGCACTCGGTTGCAGCCGGTTCACCTCCCGGCTATGAGCAGCCATTCTGGCAGCGTGCCGGTGCCAGATGGCGTCAGCTGGCCGGAAACTTCACCCGGGACGGCTTCAGCTTTGAGTGGCATGAGATCCGGCCGGCAACCCACCTGAACTGGGCCGGGAGCTTTCATCCCGGGAGCGTGGAGATCTGCCTGAACCTTCTGGGGGAGGGGAGGGTTGTTTCAGGCACCACCCAGATCGATTTCGGTGCCGACACCGCCGCCTTTTTCGTGACAAATGGCGCTCATCTGAAGGCAAAACGGCTCGCCGGGCAGAACCATGAGTTTTTGAGTGTCGAGTTCTCGATCCCGTTCCTGCGCCAGCGATTGACACCCGATGCAGGCCAGTTGCACCCGCTGCTGCAGGGTTGCCTTTTGGGCGATCCACCCCTTGCGGGTCTCTCAGGTCCCACCCCCCTCACCCAACGCCACCGTGAGCTGTTGAAATCCCTGTTGCATCCGCCGGTGCTGGCCTCGGCCCAGCGCCTTTGGTTTGAGGCCAAGGCTTTGGAGTTTGCGGCGGAATTCTTCTTCTGCGCCCATGCGGAGGAGCCGCTCTGCACCCGGGCCCAAAGGCTCGGGGCGGAACGTGTCGCCCGGGCCAAGACAATTCTCCTGGAGAATCTGGCTGAGGCACCATCGCTGGAGGAACTGGGCCGTCGTGTGGCCTGCAGTCATTACTACCTCAGCCGCACCTTCACCCGCGAGACAGGCCTCACCCTATCCCAATGGCTCCGCAGGGCCAGACTCGAACGGGCGGCGGAACTGCTGCGGACGCGCCAGTATAACGTCACCGAAGCCGCCCTGGAGGTGGGCTACTCCAGCCTCAGCCACTTCAGTCAGGCCTTTCACGAGATGTTCGGCTGCTGCCCCGGCCTCTACCCCATGCGCACGCCAGCGCAGAGAAACCATTCCCCGGATCGCGCCATCGGATCCCGGGTCACTTCACCTTCGGAATCCGCCCGGCCCGATATTCATCCAGATACCACCGGAGCAATTCCTCCTGCGCGGCGGTAAGTTTGGATTTCCGGCTCATTGAGCCCATCCATCGCTGCCAGTCGGTCTCGCTGTAACCTTTCGGTTCATGCAGCTTGTGGCATTTCGCACATTTGACCACATGCAGCTTCCGCCCCGCGCCAATGTCCATCCGCGCAAGGTCCCCCCCGGCGGCCTCGCCCGGTGCCCACGCGGCCAGGGCGGCCAGCAGAACAAGAATGAACTTCATGGGAATCCTATACAACGCGTCATAAACAGTTGCGCATGGCAAGTGCCTGAAATCCCGCTTTCCTGGGCCTCACATGGCTTCGCTGGGTAGAACATTACGGCGCCGCTTATGGTTGATGGTTCAATGGTCGAAACCTTCGGACAATGGTTCCCCTTCCGGGAACCCTGAAGGGGTTCAGCCCCAAAGCCCGGGGTTGCGCCGTCTGCGGCGTTACCCCGGGTATGGGTGGGAAGTGCACCACAACCCCGAAGGTGGTTGTGCCGGGGGATCGAACAGGTGCCTTGACCCGCAAAGGCTGTGGCGTGGTAATGCAAATAAATTGGACGCTGTGCCCGTTCGGCCCCATTGAGGCACCTCCCGCCAACCTCCCCGGGTTTTACGACGGCACAACCCATCCAGGGTTGTTTGGTTGTGCACCATTCACCCATGGTGGCACCTCGGCGGTGCAACCATGGGCTCTGTGCCAGAATCCCGTTGGGATTCCCGGCCGGGACAGGGGGTTGTTGTTGGTGGACTGTTGCTATAGACCGCATCATACACAGTTGTGCATGGCAAGTGCCTGACATGCCGCTTTCCTGTGCCTCACATGGCTTCGATGGGTGGAACATTACGGCGCTGTGTCTAAAATCCAAAGCCGAAGAGCAGCCGGACATTGAACTTTTCATGGTCCACCAGTTCCAGATGCCTGTTTCCGTCCGCCAGGCCATCATTGTTCCAGCCGTAAATCTGGCCCATGGCGGTCAGCGCCGCCCACCACTTCTCATTGTGATAGCTTACCACAGGTCCCAGGAAGACCGCCGTGCTCTCAAACTCCTTGTAGTCCGGTATCAACGTCTCATCCCGCATTTCGAAACCCAGCGACCAATGCTTGCCCAGATCCCGGGCCAGGCCGAAGCTGGCCCCCAGTTCCCCCTCCCGCTCCCGGAGATCCTCCTCCCAGCCGGTGGCGTGGATGAGGTTGAAGGCCCATTTCCAGTTCCCATGGCGCTGCCCGATGATGACCTTCTGCTCAAGCTCCGCCTCACTCCCTGAGTAGGTTCCCTCCAGGTAGAGAGTCACGCCGATCGCGTGCTCGGCTGGATTGAGCAGGTTGTATCGGTTCTCGAGTGAAACCCCTTTCCAATCAAAGTGGGATTCATTGGCCGTCATCCCTGGTTTCCGGAATGCGGTTGCCTGTTCGTTCAGGTAAAGACCCACCGCATATTTGTCTGTCACACCATACTCAAACTCCTGCCGCAGGTCCCACTGCCTGTAGTTGGCCTCACCCGTTGCCGCGCCGCGCTGTGCGCCTAAGGTGGTCCAATTCTCGAACGCCATGGTTCGCGCCGCTGGAGTCTCCGGTTCATAGGTGTAGGTAAAACGGCGGTCATCCGCCCGCAAGCTGGTGGTCAGCAAGCCCGTTGTCACAAGGACTCTCAAGATGCAGGATTTCATTTCCATGGGCCCATCATGGAGGAAGTCCCCGATGTCCGCCTTCGCAGCCTTGCCAATAGTTGTCGCGCGTTTGCACTTTCCTGCCCCTCATCCGCCCCGGGCCCGCTTGCAACCCTGAAGGGAATATATCGCGCGGAGACGCCGAGACGCGGAGAGCCCAAATCCTTTTTCTCTGCGCCTCAGCCCCTCTGCGCGAGCTTTTCCCCCCTCATCGCGTTCGCCGCAACCGATTCCAATCGAGGTTCCCCAGGCCCCCATCTGAATTAACCCCCGCGCCCTATTCGTAATTCCGTGCCTCGATCAAGGGGGAAGCAGGACCAGCCGGTAATATTGGCGGAAACCGCCAATCGCGGTGTTCACCACCTGGCTCGCGCTTCCGGTGCCCGTGAACGGCTGACCCGCCGCAACCCATCCAGAACCCAGCAAATCAGTGGACGTCTCCAGTTGGTACCTGCGGTTTGTCTGCGACGAGAAGGAGATGTTCAGGACGTTCCCGCCCCCCAGGGTCGCGCGGAGCGTGGACCGGTTCGGCACCGAAGATGGCAGCACAAAGAGCGTCACGGATTGGGGTGGCACGGTGGCCCCGAGGGTGGTTCCAGTCCCTGCAAGGTCAGCCTGCCGCGTGATTGTGTTAGCGGATGTGAGTTGCCAGACCTGGGCCGAGCCCACCCAGGGGAAGTTGAGCAGGTTGAACGTCACAAGTCCGCTGGAGCCCAATTGCTTGTTGATGGCCATGAGGGTCAGGGCTCCATCCGAGCTGCGGACGGAGGCAAAGACAGCCAGCTGATCCGGGTTCGTTCCGGAGGCTGCAACGGACTGGTCGCCAAAGGCCGATTTGTTTCCATCGTAGTTCCTGTAAATCTTCATTGCCTTGTAAACCGGGCTCGTGGCGGCCGGGGTTGTCCAGCGGGTGGCCAGATCGAGCCCCTCCCTTCCGAAAATTCCAAGTATATCAGCCTGCGCGGTGGCACCGTTGATGTGGTCCTCGGCATTCCAGTTGTATTCCGTGATGCCCAGTTTTGTGCCGGGATACCATGCCGCGACCCAGGCCTTCATCCTTGGGATGAGTTGCACGGGGGTGGCGATCCAGCTTTCCGAGACGTAGGACGGATCCCAGAAACAGCGGGTGGAACGGTTACGCAGGAGTTGGGTGGAAGTGGAGACATCTGTCCCGCCGTTGTTGCGCTCGGCACCCTCCGGGTAGCAGTGGAGGGTGAAGTAGTCCAGCCACCGTTTCCCGGTGGAGAGTTCCCGCTGGTGGAACTGGTCAAGCAGCCAGCAGACGTAATCCATGGAGCCGTTTGTGCTGCGGTCCGGCAGGTAGGACCAGCCGAAACGGCTCCCGTATTGCAGATCCGCCCCGCTGTTCAGGTAGCCGGACCAGCCGAATTCCTCCGGACCCCAGACCTGGGCGGAGGGATCAATCGCCTTGATCTTCGCGGAGTAATCAAACATCCGGTCGCGGATCTCCCGCCGGCTCGCGCCGTTGGGGTGGACATCCTGGTGGGTCGAGTGCCAGATGCTGTGTTCGTTATCGAGGATGTAGTGCCTCACCCCGCCGTTCGTGGAGAGCCCGAAGCGGTTGGTCAGGTGCTGCAGGAAGGCCTGCTGGAAGAGGGAGTTGGTCGGGAAGTTGGCATCGTTCGGGTCATTTGTCAGGATCGGCGCGCCGTTGGCGGCGGCGATGCCGTTTCCTGCATCCGGCATCCACTGGGCATCGCTGCCGGTCTGGGCGCCATACTTGGCGATGGAATAACTCGCCAGCTTCCCCCGGTTGGGCCCCAGCTTCGGCATCCACTCGATCATCGGGATCGTGAGGGCCGCATCCGCCCCCGCCGCTTTTGTGGTGGTGACAAAGTCATCCGAGGCGGCCGCAGGCGTGGCCGGGGAATCGGCGATGCTTTGAAAATACCAGTCCGCCGCGTGGTTGTGCGCGTTCAACACCCAGTTGTAGCGGGTCTCCGAATTTCCACCGGAGCGGTTGATCGTGAAATTCAGATCCGAAAGCTGGGCGGTGGTGGCAAAGGCGGTGCCATAAATCAGCGGGCTGATGGCGTGGCGTGCCGCCTGGGCATTGATTGTGACCGCAAAAGTGCTGTTGGAGGCGATGAGGATGTTCACCGCCGCAGAATCGCGGGTGGCGGCCCCATCATAAACCACCCGGGCGGCAACTGCCACGCTTCCGGCAGGCGCATTGCTCCAGGTGGTGGCGTAGGGCGGCAGGGAATCCTCGGCCACGACGTTGGTCCCCGCAAGGAACTGCACCTTGTTGATGGCGTGCCCATTGGTGATGACGGTCGCTGCGAGAGCCACCGAGGCGGGTGCGCTGTAAACGGCCCCTTCCAATGGTGCCGTCAGCACCACAGCCGGAGGAGGGGTGCCGCTGGCCACCAGCTTCATGTCATCCACATAGAACGTCGCCGAGGCCGCTCCGGTTCGGTCCTGAAGTGAGAACCGGCTGAAGTTGGCCTTACTGGCTATGCCGAGGCTGGCAAGGGACAGGGTGACCTGCCGCCAGGCATTTGTGGGCAGGGGATCGATATCCACACCTGGCTGGCCCACTGCTGCAAGTTCGGCAGAGAGCCGCAACTTTTGCCCCCCGGCGCTCCCGCCGTTCACCCAGAACTGCAAATCGCTGTAGGGCGCGGTGTCGAGATCGGTGTGGTGCAGTGAAAGAGCCCCCCAAGCGCCAGTGATTGTGATGGCCATCGACCTGGTGCCCCCGTGCAGCACGGTGGTCGCATTGGGGTCGATGGTGCTGCTCCAGCTCCAGTTATCCCAACTGTTCTGGAGGGAATCAGTGTAGATGTTGTGGTCCGTCTGTGCCTGCGCGATGGACATTCCAAGCCATCCCGCGACCAGCCATCCCGCATGTTTCAGAGCCCTTCCCATAGGCGCAATCATGGCAGACTTACCACGGAATGCACTTATTTTTCCCAGTTCGCGACAGGGCGTGGCGGGCCCTGGTAGGGGGCCGCCCCATGGCGTTTCTCCTGCCGGGGTTGCAGGGTTGTGGCGGAGCCACCGGCACCCGCCGGGGCCTCGATGAAGCCGTAATAACGGCCCATCCAGTAATCGGCCAGCCATCCGATCGGCGGCGTCACCCCGTGGCTGCCCTCCCCGCCATCATACTGGAGCGCATGGCGGCTGCCCCATTTCGCCTCGGATTCCCTGGGGGAGATGGCCCGGACTCCTCCCGCGTAGGCCACATAGCCACGCTGGGGCGAAAGGTCGCTCCGGTGGGAGTTGTGGTAATTGTGGTTCACCAGGTCCAGTGACCATTCGCGAAGATGCTGCACCGCCTGCGGTGCCTCGCAATCGTTGCCGGTCAGCGCCCCGTAGGTCCAGTTGAAGAACGGCACCTGGTGCATTCGCTGCACCTCCCAGCTCCGCTCCAGACTGCGCCGGTAGAGGGATTTCAATTCCGGATCCCGCACATACCTCAGGATGGTGTGGTAGCACCAGAAACCCAGTTCGTCGTCCCAGGGCACAATCGAGTCCGGCGGGAAGGTCATCTTCTGCCTGACGGTGTAGGTGTGGTAGCGCCACTTGAGCAGTTGCTGCAGGGCCGCCTCATATTTGGGATCGCCCGTCAGCGCAAAAGCGGCATGCACATAGGTCTGTGCCTCCAGCCCATTCAAACCCCGCGACTCGAACCCATACGGGCGCAAAAGGTATTCAGGATCCCACCGCCCCCAGCGGGTCGGCTTGCCATCCATGTCCCGCAGCACCCAGCCGTTGTCGATGATGTGGGAGGTGATGTTCCCGATGTGGCGTTTTGCCCGCTCCTTCTCGCGGCCCTTCGCCGCAAGATCGTGGAAGAGGCAGACCGAGTAATAATGCCCGTTCACCTCATCGCTCGAGGTGTCCCCCTTCCAAAACCAGAGCCCGTCCGGGGTGGGATACCACTTCGCCGGAAGCGGCCCGGAGCCGCGTGTGGCTCGCTCCCCTTTGTCCCCCTTCACCGACCAGACGGCCCGGGCAAAGAACCCGGGCTTGGTGGTGATGTCATCCAGCCATGTCATCGCCCGGAATGCCTCCAGTGCCTCGGCCCGTGCCCCCTCATCCCCGGTGGCCCCATACTTGTAGGACATCGCCGCAAGGTAGAGCGCGGTGTTGCCCCCGTCATTGTCGCTGATTTCCCGCCACCAGCCCTCCTTGTCCCCGGCCCAGAATAGTTTGTGAACAAATCCCAGACGCTTGAACCCCCACTCCTCCAGCTCCCGCTCGTAATAGGCCGCTTTCTTCGCCAGGGTCCACGGTTCATAGCGGATGATCCCCAGTCCGCCATCCGTGGCGATGTAAACCACATGATCCCCAACCGCGATGTCCCGCACCTGGTCTCCGGGCAGCCAGTGGCGGGCACCAAAAAACTGGAACTGTTCCTCCACCTTCCGGATCGCCCCGCGCGAGGTCCCTATCCATAAATCCCCGTCAAAGCCCGGGGTGAGGCATGTCACGTCCTCATAGGGCAGACCGTCCGCCCCACGCAAGGAGGTCATCGCCATCCCCCGCAGCACTCCCAATCCGCGATCGGTCCCCACATAAAGCCTGCTGCCCAGCGCCACCATGTCCCGTGTCCCGGTTGAGGGCAGTTGGCCCCAATCCACCGGATCCGCCATAAAGGTCTTCCCCTCCAGCAGCCCGATCCCACCCGGGCGAAGCAGATACAGGGTGCTGCTGTAGGAGGCGATCCGCTCAATCGGCCCGATTTCCACCGGGTCTGCCAGCAATTGGGAAAAGTCCTCCATCACCACCGAGGTGTCGCTGGAGAGGTAACCACCGGCGGGCTTGATGCTCACAAAGGCGCGGCCATCAAACCGGAACAGCCCGCTGGCCGTCGCGCCGTGGACCTGACCCTCATGCAGGCAGAAATCCTTGAACGGCTGCTCATGGACCCGTTCCCATTTGGATTCAGCCAGACGGAAGGTCCCCTGCGGGGTCGCCGCCCAGAGGCTGCCCCCGAGCGACCGGAGACGGACAATCCCCTCAGGACTGCCCGCAATCACCTCCAGCCTGCCCGCCTGCAGGGTCTTCAACGCGCCCCCGACCACCGCATAAGGGGAACCCTGGTGCACCGCCACGGCGGTGATCGCCTTGTCCGTGGCAATCGTCTCCCCAACCTCCTGCGAGTAAACGGTGTCCGCGACCGGCTTCCACAGGTGGGGGGATGCACCCTTCGCCGGGTCCGGCAAGGTCTGGCCATGAACAAGGCAAAGGGAACCCAGCCAGGCTGCGACCGGGAGGAGGAGGTTCAAAATCCGTGATGCGGGCGGACGGGACGCGTCCCTCCCGCGGGCTGTCTCTTGGTGCGTCATGCGCGGGAAGATGGACGGGGCTGAATCGGTGGTAAAGCGCAAACGGGCTTGGAAAGGGGTGTGGGAGCGGATAGGCTGGGTGCGTGAGCGCAAATAGCCCACTGTCAATAGTGAGGACTGACCCCTTTTGGAAAAAGGGTGGGGTGGTGCTGGTTGCGCTGGTTGCCGGATTCTGGCTGATGTTGCGTTGGTTTGAGCATTCACAGGTTTATCATCCCACCCGCCCGTTTGTTGCGGATGCGGATGAGCTGGGGCGTCCCCATGAGGAGGCCACGTTCGTGGCGGCGGATGGCACCTCGTTGCATGGCTGGTTCTTTCCCGCCCATACCAACTCCACCCGCTCACACCTTGCGATCATCTACTGCCACGGCAACGGTGGGAACATCAGCCACCGGTTGAACACCTGCGAGGCACTGCTGGCGACAGGGGTGTCGGTTCTGATTTTTGATTACCGGGGTTATGGACGCAGCAGCGGCAAGCCGGACGAGGAGGGCACATACATGGATGCCGAGGCGGCCCATGCATGGCTGATGAAGAAGGGTTTCCCGGAGACAAACCTGATCGCCTATGGCGAATCACTGGGCGGGGGTGTCGCCACCGAACTGGCCGGGCGCAGGAAGACGGGCGGTCTCATTCTGCAAAGCACCTTCACGAGCATTCCGGATATCGGCGCGGAACTGTTTCCCTGGCTGCCGGTCCGCTGGTTGAGCCGGATTCACTATGCCACACAAGGGAAACTTCCCTCCTTGAAGGTTCCTCTGCTGGTCATGCACAGCCGGGATGACGGGTTGATTCCCTTCACGCACGCGGAGACCAACTTTGCCAGCGCCAATGAGCCGAAACGGTTCTGCGAAATCAAGGGCAACCACAACTACCCGCTCATGGACCGCCGCAGATACCACGAGGGTATCGAGGACTTCCTGCAACTCATGGAGTCACAGCGGCCCAAATAGGGACCAACCTCACCGCCCGGAGGTGAGCAGTTCCAGGGAGTAAAGCCCCGACTGCGCCGTCATGAACAGGGTCCTGCCTCCCTTGCCGCCGAAGCAAAGATTTGCCACACACTGGGGCACCAGGATCTTGCCGATCAGGCGGCCATCCGTGTCAAAGATCTGAACTCCGTCCCCCGCGCTGCTGAAAACCCTTCCCCGCACATCCACCCGGATGCCATCCGGCACCCCATTGTCGATCTGGCAGAACACCCGCCCGTTTGCCAGAGTGCCATCGGACTTCACATCAAACACCCGGATGTGATGGGGCTGGCCTGAATCTCCAATATAAAGGCGCTTCTCATCCGGTGAGAAGACGATCCCGTTAGGGCGGTCGAAATCCTTCGCCACGGCCGTGAGGGTGCCTTTGGCCGGATCAATCCGGTAAACGTAGCAGCCCGCAACCTCCCGGGGCTGGTTTCCCAGACCGTAATCGGGATCGGTGAAATACAGTGATCCATCCTTCCGCACGGCGACATCGTTGGGCGAATTGAGCTTCCGTCCCTCGAAATTGTCGGCCAGCACGGTCAGGGATCCATCCGCCTCGGCCCGCACAACGCGGCGGCCGGAATGTTCGCAGGTGACAAGGCGTCCCTTCCGGTCCAGGCGGTTGCCGTTGGAATTCCGGCTGGGCTTCCGAAAGACCGTGATTCCCTCCTTTGGTGTCCATTTCTTCAGTTCATCCGCCGGGATGTCACTGAACACAAGGTAGCCATTGGCTCCCCCCACCCAGACAGGCCCCTCGGTGAACTTGAAACCGGTCGCGTTGGTGACCAGGGTGGCGCCGTTCGGGACGATGGCCTCAAAGGTCTTTTCATCCCGCACGTCAAATTGCGCGGAGCGGCTGGAACCTAGTGCCGCAGCCAGCAGGAGAAGGGTCAGGGTCTTTTTCATTGTTGATGAAACGAATAACAGCCGGATGGCGCAACGTCACTTCATAAAACCGTCGTGGAGCAACTTCACGGCCAGCGCCAGAACGATTGTCAGGAACACCGGACGGATGAACCGCGCCCCATGGGTGATGACCATGCGGGAACCGAGCCGCGCACCCAGGAACTGTCCCGCCCCCATGACCAACCCGGCCGCAAACAGCACCTTGCCGCTCCACAGGAACAGCACCAGCGAACCGAGATTGCTCGCGAAATTCATCACTTTCGTCGCCCCGGTGGCCGCCGTCAGGCTGGTCCCCATGTAGAGCACAAAGGCCATCGCCCAGAACGTGCCGGTGCCCGGACCGAAAAAGCCATCGTAAAAACCCAGCGACAACCCAAACACCACATCAAACCAGCCGCGTGACATCCGGGGTTTCCCATCCTTCGAGCCCAGGTCCGGCTTGATCATGAAGTAAACCGCCACGCTGATGAGCAGCACCGGGATGGCCTTTCTCAGGAACGCCGGATCCACCCGCTGCACCACCAGCGCACCCGCCACGGAACCGAGCAGCGCCAGCATGAAACCACGAGTGCAATCAGCCACCCGAACCGTGCCCGCCTGCGCATAGTGCCATGCCGCGCTCCCCGATCCGAAGGTGGCCTGCAGCTTGTTCGTCCCCAGGGCCTCCTGCGGCGGCAGACCCAGCCCCAGCAGCACCGGAATGGTGATCAACCCGCCCCCACCGGCGACGGAATCCACAAAACCGGCCACGGTGCCAGCCAGAAGCAAATACGGATAGTGCCACGATTCAATCATCGTCGCGGACACCCTAGCCAAGCCCGCCGTCCAGGACCAATCCCATTTCTCCATCCGCCAACAAAAGCCGGCACGGATTCATGAGTGGTATGATGGAGTTTGGGTGTGTGGGAACCGCGAATGGGCACGGATGAACCCAAATGGGGAGGTGTTATCCACAGATCGCGCAGATGAGCGCAGATGGGGAAGGGTGGGGATTTGCGGAAGGTGCCCGGGCTTTCCCCCGGTCCCCGTCCGGGATCCCCGAAGCGGGTTCAGCCTCAAAGCCCGGGGTTATGCCGTCGGCGGCGTTACCCCGGGTATGGTCGGGAAGTGCGCCACAACCCCGAAGGTGGTTGTGACGAACGGCCGAACGGAGGGCATGTTGGGTTTATACATTGTGTAGATCGTGGGGATTACCTCGGGGTGGACTCTTCATCTGCACCAGCGAACCCCATCCCATTCCGCCCTTTGATATCGAACCCCTTGGCGGGCACGAACGGCACAACCCCTTGCGGGGTAGGGAACACGATTTGGCCAGGACCCGGGGTAGTGCGGCGATCCGCACAACCCCGGGCTGTATGGCACAACGTCGTTGACGTTGGGGGCGGGGAAATGATGCGGGCGATGACCCGTTATGTGCATGGAGACGCCGCTGGTCGTGGGCGATCGCCGTTTCCCCTCTGGGAATCCCAACGGGATCATGACTGTGGGGATGGACGTGGACCAATTCCCCCATCCGGAAACGCCGGAGGACGGGCCATCGCCGTTTCCCCTCCCGGAATTCGAAGGTCGTGCCTTGCCCCATCCCCCTCCGGGAATCCTGAAGGGATTCTGCCACAAAGCCCAGGGTTGCGCCGCCGAGGCGCTACCCTGGGTCCATGCCCAACATATCAACAACCCCGAAGGTGGTTGTGCCGAACGACCGAACGGAGGGCATGTGGGGTGTTTTGGGGTTGTGTGTATCCTGGCAATTTCTTCTGGGAGGACCCTTCATCTGCACCAGCGAACCCCATCCCATTCCGCCCTTGTTTCCCGCACCCCCCGGCGGGCACGAACGGCACAACCCCTTGCGGGGTAGGGAACGCGATTGGCCTGAACCCGGGGTAACCCCGGGCTTTATGGCAGAATCCCCTTGGGATTCCCGGAGGGGGGAAAGGGGTAACGCCCGGGCACTTTCCGTAAAACCCCACCCTTCCCTTCCCCACCCCTTCTGCGTTCATCTGCGCCATCTGCGGACAACCTTTCCCCATTCGCGTGCATCCGCGTCCGGCGTAAGCCTGGTGTGTGTGGCAGGGCCCTTTTTGGAATTCCACTTTACCGGCTCATCAAGGGCGTCGCTCCGGGAATTGCTTTGCCGTTGATCGTCTGCCGATCGTTGGGCTATTCTGGGGGTGGTGAGTCCAAACGAAATCAAAGCACGGGTTGCCCAGCTCAAGTGGCATCATTCGATCGATCTGGGCCACGGGATTGTCACACCCGGACAGGATAACAGCACCCGTAAACTCGGGCGCTTGAAGCTGCCCGAATCGTTCGCCGGTAAGACCGTGCTCGATGTGGGGGCGTGGGATGGCTTTTTCTCCTTCGAAGCGGAGCGCCGGGGCGCAAAGCAGGTGCTCGCCACCGATTCCTATTCCTGGAACGGCTCCCACGATTGGGGTGACAAGCGGGGATTCCTGCTGGCCCGGGAGGTTTTGGGCTCCAAGGTCAAGGATCAGGACATCGATATTCTCGATCTCAGCCCCGAGCGGGTGGGTGGCACGCATGACGTCGTCTTTTTTCTGGGGGTGCTCTATCATATGAAGCACCCGATGCTCGCCGTGGAACGGGTGGCCAGCATCACGCGGGAAATGGTGGTGCTGGAAACCGCGGTGGACATGCTGGGCTGCCGCCGGGCTGCCATGGCTTTTTATCCCGGGGATGAGCTGGGCAAGGATGCCACGAACTGGTGCGGACCGAACCCCCAGGCGGTGGTGGGGATGTTGAAGGTGGCCGGGTTCCGCAGGGTGGAGATCGTTGCCGGGGTGCGGCCGCTCTGGTTCCGGCTGGCGCGGGCGGCGCGTGAGAAGTTCAAGCGGGGATTCGGGTTCTGGAGCTACGCCCGGATTGACCGCATCGTGGTGCACGCCTGGAAATGAGCAGGATGAACATGCCGGAGGGGCAGGCGCACCGGGTTCCCGCTTTCAAGACCCGTCCCGGGCCGGTTCGCAGAGAATGAAGATATTATTTGATCATCCCGAGCCTGCGATGCTCGCCCACGGTGGCATGCAGATCCAGATCCGCCAGACGAAGGCGGCCCTGGAGGGTTTGAACTGCGAGGTGGAGCATTTGCGCTGGTGGGATGAGGCGCAGACAGGGGACATCATCCACTGCTTCGCCCGAATGCCCCCCTACCTGATCGAATACGCCCATCAGAAGGGGATCAAGGTGGTTCTTTCCGAATTGCTCGCGGTGCAGGGTTCCCGCAGCAAGGCACAGCTTTGGCGGCAGCGGTTGATGATGCGGGTGCTGGGCCGGCTGTTGCCGCAATCCCTGCTGATGCCGTTCCGCTGGCGCGCCTACCAGCTGGCGGATGCCTGCACAGCCCTCACTTCCTGGGAGGGATGGCTCATGAGCTACCTTTTTGACGCCCCGACCGGCCGGGTGCATGTGGTCCCCAACGGTGTTGAGACGGAGTTTCTGCAAAGCCGGCCTGCGGAACGGGGGAAATGGCTCGTCTGCACTGCCACCATCACCACCCGCAAACGGGTTCTGGAACTGGCGCGGGCGGCCGCCCTTGCCCGCACACCCCTGTGGGTGATAGGCAAACCGTATGGCGAAAGCGATCCCTACGCGCAGGAGTTCATGCGTGTGGTGGCGGCAAACCGAGAGTTTGTGCGGTTCGAGGGCCCGGTGCAGGACCGCAGCCGGCTCGCCATGATCTATCGCAGTGCACGGGGTTTTGTGCTCTGGAGTTCCTCGGAGAGCCTGAGTCTCTCCGCACTGGAGGCGGCTGCTTGCGAGTGCCCTCTTCTCCTCTCGGATCTGCCTTGGGCGCGTTCAGTTTTTGCGGATCAAGCCTCATACTGCCCCGCCCGGGCGGATGAGCCCCGGGCAGCGGCTGTCCTGCGGGCCTTTTACGATGCGGCGCCCAATTTGAGGATTCCCGCACGACCCGGTTCCTGGAAGGAGGTCGCCGTTCTGCTCGTCGCCCTTTACCAGAAACTCCTGGCCGGAGGGGCCCGTTAACCTGTTTCCCATGCCGCGATTCACAATCATCACCCCAAGCTTCCGCAGCAGCAACTGGCTGCGGCTGTGCATCGCCTCCGTGGCGGACCAGACCGGGGTGGATCACGAGCAGATTGTGCAGGATTCCTGTTCCGATGATGGCACGGGCGACTGGCTCCCCGGGGATCCGAGGGTGCGCGCCTTCATTGAGAAGGACCGTGGCATGTATGACGCCATCAACAGGGGGTTCACCCGTGCCACCGGTGATATTCTGGCCTGGCTCAATTGTGACGAGCAATATCTGCCCGGGGCACTGGCGGAAGTCTCGACCTTTTTTGATGCCCACCCGGATGTGGATGTTCTCTTTGCCAACATTGTGATCGTCAATGGCAATGGGGAATACCTTTACCACCGGAAGGTGCAGACCCCTTTGACGTGGCACACCTGGACCTGCCACCTTTCCACGCTGAGTTGCGCCACCTTTTTCAGGCGCCGGGTTGTGTCCGAACTCGGTTTCACCTTTGATACGAAGTATCGCGATGTGGGGGATGGAGAATGGGTGCTGAGGATGCTGCGCCGGGGTGTGAAAATGGCTTCGCTGCCGCTGTTCACCTCGGTGTTCGCCCTGACCGGCACGAACATGAGTGTCGGCCCCAACGCCCGGCGCGAGGCGCTGGAACTGCGCCGCAGCGCACCGGTCTGGGTTCGCGGCATGCGCCCGGCCGTGATTGCACAACATCGGCTTAGGCGCTGGCTGGGTGGGATGTATCGCCAGGATCCGTTTGCCTATTCCATTTACACCATGGCCCATCCGGATAAGCGCCAGACCTTTGAGGTCAGCCAACCCGTTTACCTTCCCCAAACCCCGAATCCCTGAAGCCAGACCGTTCAAACCCACAGAAAGGCATCCCCCATGGCATCCGACCTTGCACAGGAACGATTCGAACTTCCCATCCAGATCCTGCCTGCCGATATCGACATGATGGGCCACGTGAACAACGTGGTTTACGTGCGCTGGGTGCAGGACGCCGCCACCGCCCATTGGGAGGCGGCGGCCACTCCGGAGCAGCAGGAGGCGGTCGCCTGGGTGGTTGTGCGCCACGAGATCGACTACAAATCCTCAGCCCGTCTGGGTGATGAGATCATCGCCCGCACCTGGGTGGGTGCCGCCCGGCGGAACCTCTTCGAGCGCTATACGGAAATTGTTCGAAAGAGCGATCTGAAGGTGCTCTGCCGCGCCCTTTCCCTGTGGTGTCCCATCGACCTCCGCACCGGAAGGGTCACCCGCGTTGGCCCGGACATTCGCAACCGGTTTTCAGTTCCCGAAACCATAGAGCCCCGGGATCCGGGTCAGGTGGCTTGACCCGCCCGGGGGGAAACCGCGAAATGTCCCCATCCACCGGGATTGGAAAGATTCCGCGTGGAATTCCAATGGATCAGGCCTTGGCCGGTTCGGGCCGGACGAGCCAGTCGTAGCCCTTTTCCTCGAGTTCGAGGGCCAGAGCCTTGTCACCCGTCCTCACGATGCGCCCATTCGAAAGGACATGGACAAAATCAGGGACGATGTAATCAAGAAGGCGCTGATAATGGGTGATGACCAGCTGGGCGGAATCCGCCCTGCGAAGTTTGTTCACCCCGGTCGAGACGATGCGGAGGGCATCAATATCCAGACCGGAATCGGTTTCATCCAGAATTGCCAGCTTCGGTTCGAGCACGGCCATCTGGAAGATTTCGTTCCGCTTTTTCTCGCCACCGGAGAAGCCCTCGTTGACGGAGCGGCGGAGGAGATCCTCGCTCAACTCCAGAATTTTCATCTTCTCCTTAACCAGGGTCAGGAACTCCATGGCATCCAGCTCGGACATGCCCTTGTGCTTGCGGATTTCGTTCAGGGCCGATTTGAGGAAGTAGGTGCTGTTCACACCCGGGATCTCAATAGGATATTGGAAGGCCAGAAACAATCCCTCGCGGGCGCGCTCCTCAGGGGCCAGTTCCAGAAGGTCGATGCCGTTGTAGAGAACCTTGCCGCTGGTGACCTCGTAGCCATCGCGCCCGGCCAGCACGGCGGCAAGGGTGCTCTTCCCGCTGCCGTTGGGGCCCATGACGGCATGGACCGACCCGGGTTGAATGGTAAGGTTGATGCCTTTCAGGATCTGTTTGCCATCCACTCCGGCGTGGAGATCTTTGATTTCGAGAATAGGTTGTGTGCTCATGCTTAAATGGTTTTTCCAGGTCCGGGAATCAGCCGACGCTTCCCTCAAGGCTTACGCCGAGGAGTTTCTGGGCTTCAACAGCAAACTCCATCGGCAGTTCGCGAAAGACCTCTTTGCAGAAGCCGTTCACGATCATGTTTACCGCGTCCTGCGTGGAGAGTCCGCGCTGGTTGCAATAGAAGATCTGGTCCTCACCGATCTTCGAGGTGGAGGCCTCGTGCTCGATTCGCGACGTCGTGTTCTTCACCTCAATGTAGGGGAACGTGTGCGCCCCGCATTTATCCCCAAGCAGGAGCGAGTCGCACTGTGAAAAGTTCCGTGCATTGGTCGCGCTCTTCAGCATCTTGACCTGGCCGCGGTAGCTGTTCTGGCCATGCCCGGCAGAGATGCCCTTGCTGATGATCGTGCTGCGGGTGTTTTTGCCCACATGAACCATCTTGGTGCCGGTATCCGCCTGCTGGTAGTTATTGGTGACGGCCACCGAATAGAATTCCCCCACGGAATTGTCACCAAGCAGAATGCAGCTGGGATATTTCCAGGTGATGGCGGAGCCGGTCTCCACCTGAGTCCACGAGATCTTCGAGCGCTTGCCCTTGCAGACCCCGCGCTTGGTCACGAAGTTGTAGATGCCCCCCTTGCCGTTCTCATCCCCCGGATACCAGTTCTGGACGGTGGAATATTTGATCTCGGCATTCTCCATGGCGATCAACTCGACCACGGCGGCATGCAATTGATGCTCATCCCGCATCGGCGCGGTACAACCCTCGAGATAGCTCACGTGGGAGCCTTCATCGGCGATGATCAAGGTCCGCTCGAACTGCCCCGTGTTGGCGGCGTTGATGCGGAAGTAGGTCGAAAGCTCCATCGGGCAGCGCACCCCTTTCGGGATGTAACAGAAGGAGCCATCGCTGAACACGGCGGCATTCAGCGCGGCAAAATAATTGTCCCCAGGCGGCACGACCGACCCCAGATACTTCTGTATCAGCTCCGGATGGTTGTGAACAGCCTCGCTGAAGGAGCAGAAAATGATGCCCTTTTCACCGAGCTTCTCCTTGAATGTGGTGCCCACCGAGACGCTATCAAACACGGCGTCCACGGCCACACCGGCCAGCCGCTCCCGCTCCTTGAGGGGTATGCCAAGCTTCTCATAGGTTTCCAGAAGCTTGGGATCCACCTCGTCGAGACTCTTTGGCCCGTCCCCCTTTTTCTTCGGGGCGGAATAGTAAACGGACTTCTGGTAATCGATCGGCGGGTATTTGACGTGGGGCCAGGTCGGCTCCTTCAAGGTGAGCCAATGGCGGTAGGCCTTGAGCCGCCAGTTCAGCATGAACTCGGGCTCGTTCTTCTTCTTGGAAATCAACTGGATGATGTCCTCGTTCAGCCCCGGGGGGGCGGACTCGGTCTCCACATCAGTGAAGAATCCATATTTGTATTCCGATTTTACCAGGCCTTCAATGGTCTCGGTTGCCGTGCTCATGATGCAAAAAAACTGACAAAACTCAGGGCTCCCCAGCAGGGGTCAAACCAGCCGCAGATTCACAATCCGGACAGCTGCCGTGAATGGTTAAATCCACCCGGACTGCCCGGAAGCCGGGAGGCAGATCCCGGGCCACCTCGCCACTCAGTGGGAGATCAAAAACCCGGACGCAAACATCACAGTAAAAGTGGCTGTGCTCCCTCATATTGGGGCAAAAACGGGCCGCGCCACGCTCCACCGTCACCTGCCGCGCCAGACCACACTTCACAAACGCCTCAAGACAGTTGTAAACCGTTGCCAGAGAAATCTCCGGCATCTCGCGTTTGGCCCGGATGAAGACATCCTCAGCCGTCGGGTGGTCCCTCTCAGATAGCAGCACAGCATAAACGCTCTGACGCTGCGGGGTAAAACGAAAACCGCTCGTCGCCAACCGCTCGTTCAACAGGGGTTCAGCCGTCTGATCCGTCGTCTGGTTCATCAAACGGCGCTAACCTAGCGCAGGTTCAAAGGCTGTCAATATTTGGACTAATTCCAAATTGGAGAAACCGGGGGAGGCAGGGGGCACCTTCGGATCAGACGCTCAGCGCCCGTCAATGACTTTTGGGGATGACTTCGTGGACGATCCATTGACGACCACTTTACGCACCTTGCCGACCTGCAGAGCGAGCGTCTTTTCAGTCTCGCTCTGCCACAGGATGCGGCACTCACAAGTCTTGTGTGGACAGGTCTGGAGACGCAGGAGGGTTTGCCGCCGGGCCCGCACGAGTGCGTTGAGCCTTACAAGTTCCGCCTCGAGCTTTGCCACTTCGCTTTTCTTACTTTTCATGTCGCTGGTCTACGCGTTCATACTAGCGCACGGAGCGCGATTTGTCATATCGCGATTTGTTCATTTACCCTGAGTTCTGATAAAAATAGCATAAATGTACTACATTCCATAGCAAAAATACCCTTCTGCTTGTGTTTATTCCTCCTACGAGTGTTGAACACGCGACCCACCGGGCAAGGTCTGAGTCGCTTTCGAGGACGCCTCATCCACCCTGAACAGACTTTCTTTCACAGATTCTCCCACAACTGAGGAACTCAAGTTTCGCGTGTCGGATCAGGGATTGCACCTGCCGGCTGCGCGAAGCAGTATTGGCAATGCATTTGGCCACATGGCAATGGGTTCTGCTCGGGTTGGGCGCGTTCACCACCGGTCTTTCAAAGACCGGGATAGCGGGATTGGGGGTGCTGGCGGTGGCCCTTTTCGCCAACGCCCTTCCCCCCCGTGAGTCCACGGGGGCATTGCTGCCCCTGCTGATTTGTGCGGATGTGTTTGGTGTGGCTTTCTTTCGAAAACACGCCAGCTGGCAACATCTTGGAAAGCTTTTTCCATGGGTCATCCCGGGAGTGGTTCTCGGTTATTTCGCCCTTGGCCACATCAACAACACAGCCATCGCCCGATTGATTGGCTGGATCCTGATCAGCATGGTGGGGGTTCACGTTTTGAGGCAACGTTCCGGCAGTGTTGAAAACGCCAACCTGACCCATGCCGCATGGTTTCCGGCCATCAGCGGCATCCTTGCGGGCTTCACCACCATGGTGGCGAACGCGGCTGGCCCTGTCATGACACTCTATTTCCTCTCCGCCGGTCTGCCCAAACTGGTGTTCGTCGGCACCGGTGCGTGGTTCTTCATGCTGGTGAATGCCTTCAAGGTCCCCTTCAGCCTCAATCTCGGCCTGATCAACAGCTCATCGCTTGTGATGGACGCCATGCTTGTCCTGCCGATGATCCCGGGTGCCCTCCTCGGACCCATCCTCCTCAAGCGCATGAACCAGAAGGTCTTCGAGCGCACGGCCCTCGTCCTCACCGTCATCGCCGCCGCCAGGCTTGTGCTCTGAGCTTTTCCTCCTACTTGAACTTCGGAAGTTCCTCGCGGTCCACAACCCACTCGTCGGCCATCAGTTCCCGGGTGAACTGGTTGGTGGCCAGACTCCAATTCGAGTTCCAGCTCATGAAGAAGGTGACCCTGGGAAAGTCTTTTTTGAAGCCAGCGATCAAACGGCGGTAGTCAAAATCTCCTGGAGGGTTGCTTGAGGCGTGGGGGCCATATTCGCTGAAACCGATGGGCTTGCGGATTTTTGCCAGATCCGCGAAGCCCCGGATGGTCTCGGTGTCCACGAAATCCGTGTAGGCATCAATGCCGAGAACATCTGCGAAGGTGTCGCCGGGGTAGTAATCGGCTGTGGCAGGCCCCTTGTTGGGTCCGTAGACCCATAGAAGGTTGTTGAGCTTTTTGACCCGGGTGTAGTAATCGAACATGTGGTGCCATACCCGCTTGAATGCTTCAGGATCCTTCGCCCCCCACCAGAACCATCCCCCGTTCATCTCATGGAAGGGACGCCAGAGGGTGACCACCCCGGCCGACTCCAGCTCCTGCAAGCCCACCGCGATCTCATCCAGCTGCTTCATCCAGCGCTGGTGCGTTTCTGTTCCCTCCTTGAGCAGGGAATCCATCCCGACCCCCTTGTCCCTCAGACCGCCCCCGGCCGGATTGGCGGGGTTATACATGTGGGCACTCAGGGAGACCAATCCGCCGGATTTCCACCAGGCTATGGCAGCCTGATTCGGCCCCTTCGTTGTGATACCCCCATGTGGAAAATCGGCATAATCAACCCCCGCAATGGCAGGCCATTTGCCGGTGCGCTCATGGATCTGTTCAACCAGACGGAGGTTGCAAGGTTCACCAAAATTGAGGAACTGGCCCGAAAGCACACGGTTGTCCTTGCGACCTTCAAGCTGCTGCATGTAGCGCAGAACTTCCCGGGCCCGGGGACTGGCGTTGGTGTTCGCCGGTTCCTGTGCCGGTGACGAACCCGAAAACACCAGCATCAACAGACAATAAAGGACATTCTTCATACGAAACAGCGGGTTCATTCAGGGCAGCCTGCCAAACAGCTGACCGCCTGACTTCCTAAGTCTATCCCCCCATGGGCGGGGGACGTCAAGCCAAGCTCATTTCGGCCCCGGGCCCATATTCGGCGGAGGAATGTGGACGGGCGGCATCCAGACAGGTGGCATGAGGGGCTCAGCCCACCTGTGATAGTTTTCATAGAGATCGTTATAAAAGCCCATGTAGCCGGGAGACCAGACCTGCCGCGGTCTCACCCTGGGCGGACTGGATGGCAGGGTCGTCAACCTCCATGGGCGCGTTGCGGAGGAGAGTGGCCCCTTTTCACCCGGCACGAACACTGTGCCCGCAGCCCCCGCAGCAGCCAGATCACTCTGGTCCCAATAGGAGAGGTAGCCCTGCTCTTGTGCATCGAACTGAAAAGAGAATAGGAGTGCCCGCCGGTTTCCCAACAGTTTCCGCATTGAGGCAGGCCAGGCAGGAAAGGGGGCCGTCTCCTGAACCGCTTTAAGGCAAAGAAGGGCTGAAACCTTGCTGCCGGGCGGTTCGGCGACTTGGAGGTCATCGACCATGCCGGTATCCCTGAGGATGAAAGACACCATGACCGTGTCGTGAGTGTGCGCCTCCCGGGTGGCGGCCAGCAAATTCAGCCAGTGCTGTCCGATCACTGAGCACAGGCGGCGGTCATACTGTTCCTCCACCGTTTCGTTGCTCTGGTATGGGATTGCCGCCACATCAGGCCTGCGCTCCGGACGGGGAGGCAGGGTGGGTGCACAGCCGGATTCCAGCCACAGGATTATCAGGAGTAGTAAAAAGGGGTCAGTCCTCACTTTTGACAGTTGGCCACTCGCAGCTTGGTCTGCGGCGGACTCTGATCGGATCTTCCGCATACCAAGACCCTGTGGGATTCTGCCCTTCAGGTCAAGAGCCTACGAGCTCAGTGGCACCAGGATTCTCCCCTTCCACATTATGACAGACGTTCAGTTCCTGAATTTCTATTTTCGAACCCTTGATCCAACTCCCCAAAGGCTTGGCTGGTAACGCACCTGTCAGGTCGAGGCATGACCGTTGGCTTTGTGGCGCTCCATTGCGAAGACCCGGAGCGATGGGTGCCAGAAGCTCCTTGTTGCAAGCGGGTTGCTTTGACGACGAGGCTCTTACCCGGGGCCCTCTTTCAGGACTTGTTGAGGCATGCACACTGAAGCGGGTCCAAAACGACCCACCACACCGGTTCAGAAAGGACTGCAAGCAATTCCCCTAATTATTAACGTGATTTCTGCTAATTTCCAACTGAATCAGTTTAGTTCCTTGACGTTGCTGGAGTTCGCACTAGATTCGAGCGTGTTACTGCTGGTAGGCGGGAACCGCGGAAGGTGCGTTTGGGCAACTCCCATGAATAATATAATAGCATATTTGTTTAAGTCGTCGCTGGGCAAAAAGTACATCATGGCGGTCACAGGCTGTTGCCTGTTTCTGTTCGTGATAGGGCACATGGTCGGGAACCTGCAGGTGTTTCTCGGGCCGGAAGCGATCAATCGATACGGACATTTTCTGCAGTCCAACCCGGAGCTGATCTGGCCCGCGCGAATTGGCCTGCTGGTGTTCGTGGGCCTGCACTTCTGGTCCGCCATGCAAATCACTCTTGAGAACCGGGCAGCCCGCCCCGTTGCCTACGCCAACAGCAAGCCGGTGGCGGCCTCTTATGCCTCGCGCACCATGGTGATGGGGGGACTGATCGTGGTGAGCTTCATCATCTACCACCTGCTCCACTTCACTTTCCAATGCAAGGCGATCAACCTGACGGGGCAGGACTTTGTCGGGTTCACGGATCCCAACAATCACCATGATATTTTCAAGATGATTGTGGTGGGTTTCAACCAGCCGCTGGTCGCCGGGTTCTACCTGCTGAGCATGGGGTTGCTCTGCCTGCACCTGAGCCACGGCCTGAGCAGCATGTTTCAATCCCTTGGCTGGAAGAATGACGCCTACCGCCCGATCATCGACTGTGGTGCGAAAGTGGTCGCGACGGTGATTTTCATCGGCTACAGCTCCATCCCGGTGGCCATTCTGGTGTTCAAGTTCGGAAAGGAAGCGTTGAAGTAATATGGCTCTCGAATCCAACATACCCTCCGGTCCACTGGCGCAAAAGTGGGACAAGCATAAGTTTGAGCTCAAGCTGGTCAACCCGGCCAACAAGCGCAAATTCGAGGTGATCGTGGTGGGAAGCGGCCTTGCGGGAGCCTCTGCAGCGGCCACGCTCGGCGAACTGGGCTACAAGGTCAAATGCTTCTGCTATCAGGACAGCCCGAGGCGGGCCCACAGCATCGCGGCGCAGGGCGGCATCAACGCCGCCAAGAACTATCAGAATGACGGTGACAGTGTCCACCGCCTGTTTTACGACACCATCAAAGGTGGCGATTTCCGGGCCCGTGAAGCAAACGTCCATCGTCTCGCCCAGGTCAGCGTCAATATCATCGACCAGTGTGTTGCGCAGGGTGTTCCGTTTGCCCGCGAATACGGCGGTCTGCTTTCCAACCGCTCTTTCGGCGGAGCGCAGGTCTCCCGCACCTTTTATGCAAGGGGTCAGACTGGCCAGCAGTTGCTTCTGGGTGCCTATCAGGCACTTTCGCGTCAGATCGGAATGGGGACGGTGAAGATGTATCCCCGCACCGAAATGGTTGATGTGGTTGTTGTGGACGGCCACGCCAAGGGCATCGTCGTGCGCGATCTCGTCAGCGGAGAAATCTCCTCCCATGCGGCAGACGCGGTGGTTCTGGCCACAGGCGGCTACGGCAATGTTTTCTTCCTCTCGACCAACGCCAAGGGTTGCAACGTCACCTCCATCTGGCGTGCCTACAAGAAGGGGGCCTATCTGGCCAACCCTTGTTACACCCAGATCCATCCCACCTGCATTCCTGTGAGCGGTGACCACCAGTCGAAGCTCACGCTGATGTCCGAATCCCTGCGGAACGACGGGCGCGTGTGGGTGCCCAAGCGCAAGGAGGATTGCACCAAGGCGCCCGGTTCCATCGCCGAGGATGACCGCGATTATTATCTGGAGCGCAAATACCCCAGCTACGGCAACCTTGCCCCGCGCGACATTTCCTCCCGCGCCGCAAAGGAGGCCTGTGATTCCGGGCGCGGGGTCGGCCCCGGAGCCCTCGGTGTTTACCTCGATTTTTCTGCTGCGATCAAGCGCCTCAGTCTGAACGTCATCCGCGAGCGTTACGGGAATCTTTTCGACATGTATGAGAAGATCACCGGTGAAAATGCCTATCAGGTGCCGATGCGGATCTATCCGGCTGTCCATTACACCATGGGCGGTTCCTGGGTGGATTACAACCTGATGAGTTCGCTGCCCGGCCTGTTCGTGGTCGGCGAGGCCAACTTCTCTGATCACGGTGCAAACCGCCTCGGTGCGAGCGCCCTGATGCAGGGTCTGGCGGACGGCTATTTTGTCCTGCCCTACACCATCGGGAACTATTTTGCGACCTGCAAACAGACACGCCCGGCGACCAGCCATACGGAGTTCAAGAAGGTGGAGGAGGACGTTCGGAAGTTCACCGAGCGCCTGCTCTCAGTGAAGGGCAAGCGCACTCCCACATCCCTGCACCGGGAACTGGGCAAGCTCCTCTGGGAAAAGTGCGGCATGGCCCGCAACGAGAAAGGCCTCAAGGAGGCGCTCAAACGAATCCCGGAATTGCGCGAGGAGTTTTGGAAGACGGTCAACGTCACCGGCGAGGCGATGGAGTTCAACCAGGCGCTGGAGTATGCGGGGCGCGTGGCCGACTTCATGGAGTTCGGCGAATTGATGTGCCTCGACGCCCTGGAACGGAACGAATCGTGCGGAGGTCATTTCCGCGAGGAATTCCAGACCCCCGACGGCGAGGCGGCCCGGAACGACGACAAGTATGCCTACGTTGCGGCGTGGGAATATCAGGGGGCAGGCAAGGCCCCGGTGATGCACAAGGAGTCGCTGGAGTATTCGGAAGTCCACATGAGCACCCGGAGTTATAAATGAATTTGACACTCAAGGTTTGGCGCCAAAAGAACGGCCAGACGGAAGGCCACTTCGAGACCTATCCCGCCCGCGACATCATCGAGGACATGTCGTTCCTCGAAATGCTGGATGTCGTCAACGAGGGATTGATCAGTTCAGGGAAGGATCCGATCGCCTTTGATTCGGACTGCCGCGAGGGCATCTGCGGGATGTGCTCGCTGGTGATCAACGGCATCCCCCATGGCGGACATGCCGGCACGGCCACCTGCCAATTGCACATGCGCCGGTTCAAGGATGGGGAGACCATCACCATCGAACCCTGGCGTGCAAAGGCGTTTCCGATCATCAAGGATGTTGCGACAAACCGCAGCGCCTTTGACCGGATCATTCAGGCGGGCGGATTTGTTTCGGTGAACACCGGTGGCACGCCGGATGGCAATGCCCTGCCCATCTCGAAGGAGGTCTCGGACCGGGCGATGGATGCCGCCGCCTGCATCGGTTGCGGTGCCTGCGTGGCCGCCTGCAAGAACGCCTCCGCAATGCTGTTTGTTGCCGCAAAGGTTTCCCACCTCAACCTGCTGCCGCAGGGTGAGCCGGAGAAACACCGCCGCGCACTCGCGATGGTCACCCAGATGGACAAGGAAGGCTTTGGAAGCTGCACTGTCACCGGTTCCTGCGAAGCCGTCTGCCCGAAGGAGATCAAGCTGACCTTCATCGCGAAGTTAAACCGCGACTTCGGGGTTGCCGCACTGCTCGGAAAATAATCCGTAACCGCCTGTTCGCGGCGTGTCCGGCTTTTACTTTCAGGCGGGATTCAATCCCGCTTGAGGGAGACCATCAACTCGCCCCGGAGTGCGAAGCGCACTGCTCCCCAGGCGCAGAGAAATCCATTCACCAGCACCAGCAGGATCGTCAGGCACAGCGGCCCCGGCAACGGCACTGTTGTGGAGGAAAACAGGGCTGGTGCCACCGCCACTGCGGCCGAGGAGAGACCCAGTCCCAGACCTCCCAGAAAGGGGAGGATGTGTTCAAGCATCACCATCCTCTGCAGACGGCCTTGGGAAAATCCCGCCGCACTCAGGAGCGCCAATTCCCCCCTGCGCTCCTCAATGTTCCTTAAAACCACCAGCGCAAGACCCGCGCTTCCCAACAGGAAGCCCAGTCCCCCCAGCATCTGGAAGGTCCCAAGGTAAGTGTTCTGCACGGCATTAAACTCTGCGAGCCGGCGGGGTGCGGGCACAAGATCCAGCCCGGTATCCGCCAGTCCCCGTGCGAGTTCACTGACCATGTTGGTCTCCGCTCCAATCGCACCGGTTGGCAGGTCGATGAAGAGCATCCGCGCCCCGCTGGCGGATGGAAACAATTCCCGAAAGCGCGCCTCGTCCATCAGCAGGTTCCCCTGCAAAATCGAATTGGCGACCGCCCCGACGATTCTCAGGCGGACCTTGCGACCATCCTCAGCCTCATAATCCATGGCATCACCCATCTGCCTGCCCATGGCCCACTGGATTGAGGCGGCATCGCCGATCACAGGAATCTCCAGATCAGCTCCCGTGGAGGAACGGTTGCGCAGCAGCTCCCATCCTGCCGTCTTGTCCAATCCGGGGGCGGCGGCGGTAAACTGGAACCGGCCTTTTAGCAGCGCGGGGTCCACACCCAGCAGCCGGGGCTTCCGTGCGCGGTTCAAGTTCAGGCAGCTGGCCTCGTCCCCATCTTTCACACGGAGGGGAGTTACCCGCAGCCCTGCCAATTGCCCCGCATTCAATCCGTAAAACTCCAGGCCATTGGTTGTGTTCAGGTCCTGGGTGATCGGGATGCTGCTCTCCCCGATCCAGGAGAAGCCGCCCGTGCCGGAATCCCTTCTCGCAGACTCCCTCCCGGCCTCCAGCCTGAACACTCCAGGGGCGACAATCAGGAAGGAACCACTCGCGAGCAAAGCCACCATTGCGAGGGTGCGGCGGGGGCGCCGGCAACTATTCCGAAGGGCCAGCGAAGAGAAGGTGAGGATCCGGCTGTTCACCCTGTTTCTGAGCGCGGAAAGCATCAGCCTGGCAGCAGCCGTTCCACCAATCAGGAGAAGCGCCCCGGCACCGAAGAAAGCCGGTGCCTGAACTCCGGCACCCTGTCTCCCGGCCCAGATGCCAAGTGAAACAGCCCCCGCGAGACCGGTGCCAGCCAGCAACCGGGCAACCGTGGGACGCCCCGGACCGGACGGCTCCACCGGGTCATTCAACAACTCACGGGCTGTGCGGCGTGCCTGCCCCCGCAGGGTGGTCCAGGCCGTGAAAATACCCGCCACCATTCCTGCAAGGGTGCCCCCGAGCAGACTGGCGGGGGTCACGGCAAACTGAAGCTGGGTGAGGCTTGTGGCATCAATCCACAGGGTTGTGAGGGCCCAAAGCAGGCAGCGGGCATATCCAATACCGAGAACTATTCCAAGCAATGCACCCGCACCCGCCACCAGGGAGGCCTCCGACATCAGCAGCCGGGTCACCTGCCGGGGGGTGAATCCCACCGAGAGAAGGGTTCCAGTCTCATTGGCCCGACGTTCCAGGTTGAACCGGAACAGCAGTGAACTGAGCAGAAGGGCCGCAATCACGACAAAAAAGCTGAACGCCAGAAACAGGCCCCCGAAATCCTGTGATCCGACAGCAGCCACAAGTGCCTGCTCCCGAACCGGTTCGAACCGCAACCCGATCACTGCAGGATCCAGGGCCGTCCGCAATTCACCCCGAAACTGTGCGGCCCAGGAAGCGGGGGGTGTTCCGGCACCGGGTATGTATCTGATGCCTGAAAGCGTCCCGAAGCGGCTGCTCCACATTTTCCGGCCGGCCTCCAGCGAAATCAGGGCCTTGGGTGTGCCCCGGTGTTTGCGCCAGAACTGTTCATCCTGCGGACGAATGGTGTAACGCAGTGGAAATCCGGTGTCCCAGTCCCGCGTGGATTCGGCCCGCGCCACCCCTGGAAATTCGGGCATCAGGCGCTGGCCATCCGGAAGGCTGTCCAATGGGGTGATGGATTTCACCCGGAAGTGGTTTGTCCTCTCCACCAGGGTGGAGCCGCTCTCAAGGAGGAAATAACTCAGGTCGATCCCCCCGCCGACGGCAACCCCAAGGTCGGCCGCAAGCCAGTCGGTGAGGATCATCTCATCCGGGGCGAGCCCCTGTGGCACCAGTGGAGGCGCGGAGGCTGTGACCATGGAATAGGGGACGCTATTGGTCCCGGCGGTGATGAGGTTTGCAAGGTAGGTGAAGACCGGAGCCTGCTGGCTGCCCGGATGGTGCTGTTCCTGCGCCTGCCACGCACGATCAATGGCTGCGATAATGCCATCCTCGAGAAACACGCGGGAACTCGCAAGTTGCAGGCTGCCCGATGTGTTGGTGAGCAGTTGCAAACCGGCATCCTCAATCTCAAACGAATCTCCAAGCGCTGCTTTCAAGGCCCCCGAATCCACTGCACCCGAACCGGTTCCCCGACCCACTGCGAGCAGGTTGGCCGAGCCTTCCAGACCGGTTCGCGCTGCGAGAACGGAGAGAGGCAGAAAGGCATTCATGACGCCCGGGCGTCCGGCACGCAGGCTCATGGACCCCAAGTCACCGGAACCAATGATCCGCGCCACCTTCAACCTGAACCCCACGGCCAGATCGTCCCTTGGGGTTATGGCTGCATCCTCCGAAAGCAGAGAGGGCTTGCGAACCCGCAGCAGGAGTTCATCCCCCTGGCTGACTCTCAGATGGAGTGCCAGTGCCTGATTGATGATGACCGCTTCCCCATTCTTCCACGCGGCCAGATCTGCGCCATCCACCCAACCCGCGAAGGAGGGCCATGAATCCGCTCCCACGCCAAGCACCTGCACCTGATTCGCCCGTGCCGCAAGATCGGGACGATTGGCCGTTCCCGGAAGGCTCAAAACCCCGGCAACCGGCGCGGCGGCCAGGGCCGGGTGCCGGGCCAGACGCGCGGCGAGATTCTGGCTGAAGAACCGGTCCCCAGCGTCCAGGGCGTGATGTATCGGGCCGAGCCGCTCCAGCGCACCCGCCCGGAGCGTTGCCCGGACGGAATCCCCGACCACCAATGCCCCGACCAGGGCGGCTGTGGCAATTCCCAATCCCAGGACGACTCCCAGATGGCCCCATGCGTGGTGGCGCAGGCTGCGCCGGATGAGTCCCCCCCAGGTCATGAGGCCTCGGCACCCCTGCAGGATGATCTGCGGACCTCAAACCGGGCCTGAAACATGGCCGGGAATTTGAAAGCGGGACGCCACCGGCTCATGCGTGTTGCCCCTTCAAAAGCCGCCCATCCCGCAGGAGGCAGACATTCCCCAGAATGGCGGCCAGATCACGGGAGTGTGTGGCCACAATGAGCGTCACCTGTTGCTCCTGATTCAATTCCAGAAGCAGGGTTGCGAGGCTTTGTGCTGCGGCAAAATCGAGGGACCCCGTGGGTTCATCCGCCAGCAACAGTTTGGGGCGGTTGATCAACGCCCGGGCCACTGCCACCCGCTGGCGTTCCCCGCCTGAAAGCTGCCCGGGATGATGATGAAGGCGTCCGGAGAGACCCACCCTCTCGAGCAACGCGACCGCGCGCGCGCCGACATCTTTCGACCCATCCCCATTCGCAAGCGTCGGCACCAGCACATTCTCCAGAACAGTGCATTGCGGGAGCAGGTAGTGTGATTGAAAAACGAAACCGATTTCCTTCTGGCGAACTGCCGCCAACTCATCGGCCGACAAACGGCTCAAATCCCGTCCGTTAAGAACCAGCGTTCCCGAGGTGGGGCGGTCGAGTGTGCCGATGATCTGGAGCAGTGTGCTTTTGCCTGAACCGGAGGGCCCCATGAGGGAGAGGCGCTCGCCTGCGAAAACCTCCAGATTGATATCCCGAAGCACTGGCAGGGCTGTTCCCCCCTCAACCGGCGCATAGTCCTTGCTGAGGTTCCGAAGGCTGAGAATGGGCGCGGGAGATTCCATGAAAAAGGGGTGCTTTGTATTTTACTCCGCCTCCGCAAAAGGGTGGATGTGGATTGCCGCCATCCCGTCTCCGCGCACAGGCATGACTCCAGCGGGGAATGGCTTAGAACAATCCATTCATCATCACCCCCATGATGCTGAGGGGGCCCTGGTCCTCAAGACCTTCGGTTGCCTTATCCAGCTTTTGCATCGTCATGCGGGCATTCTTGTAGAGATCCGGGTCATTGATCAGCTTCCCGACAGATCCCTGGCCGGAGTTGATTTTGAGAAGGATCTCCTTGAGGGTGGTGACGGATGCAGTGGTCTCGCGATACAGGGCCTCATCCTTGAGCAACAGGCCGATGGTGCCCTTGCCGGAATTCGCCTGATCCACGACCTTCCGCGCCTCGCCGAGCGTCATGCGGATATCCGAAGCCACATCCTGCAGGTTGCTCACGGAATGCAGGGCCGTGTTGTAGAGAGTCTTGTCGTTGATCAGCATGCCCACGGTGCCGTTCCCCTGCGCGACCTGGCTTGTGATGAACTGCACGTTGGAGATGGTGGCGGTGAGCGGCGTCTGGTTTGCCTTGAAGAAATCGGTGAGAGGTCCGAGCAGGTTGTCGATCTTGTCACCGGTAAAGCTCTTCGTCAGGTTTTCAACACCCACAGCGACGCTGTTGATCTTCTCCATCATGTCGTTGATGCCGGGTTGCTCGGCACCGGTCAGGATGGTGTCGTTTTCAGCCGGTTGCGCGGCGGGTGTGCCGAAGTCCAGGGAGACAAAGTTCTGGCCCATCAGCCCGGTGAACTGGATTTTGACGGTGCTGTCCACCTTGACCACGGCGGTGGAGTCCAGCTTCATGGTGACCTTCACCTTGTTGTTGGTGATCTGCAGGCCCGACACCCGGCCGATCTCAAGGCCGGCCATCTTCACCCGGTCCCCCTTCTTGAGGTCCTGAATGTTGTTGAACATGGCATGAACCACCAGCCCACGCTTGAAATGTTCCATCCCGCCCAGGGTTTCGAGGATCAATACCGCGGCCATGACCGCGAGCACCACAAACAGGCCGAGCCGTGTTTCCAGAGTATTTTTCATAATTTAGACAGTTGCCGGGCGCTTGAACCCGGCGGTCAAAAATTCCTGCACCATGGGATCCGGCGAGCGCCGGACTTCCGCAGGGGTGCCAATCGTGATGATGCGCCCCTCATTGATTACCGCCACCCGGTCCGCAATCCCGAACGAAAGTTCCCGGTCGTGCGAAACCACCACGGAGGTGACCCCGATGCGCTCGTTGAGGCTCGCAATCTCCTCGGCGATCACCACCGAAGAAAGAGGATCCAGCTCGCTCGTCGGTTCATCGTAAAAAATCAACTGTGGCTCAATCGCCAGCGCACGGGCTATGGCCACACGCTTTCTCATGCCGCCGGAAAGTTCCGAGGGCATTTTTCCCTCCGTCCCCTTCAGTCCCACATCCTCCAGCTTTTCAGCCACCACCCGGGCAATCTCCTCCGGGGTCTTCAGCTGATGCTCGGTAAGATACAATCCCACATTTTCACCGACGGTCAGGGAGTTGAGCAGGCCACCCGACTGGAAAACCATGGCGATGCGATACTTGTTCATCACACCCTCGGCCAGAATGGATTGCCCGTCCACCTGGATCTCCCCCTCACTGGGCGTCTCCAGACCGATCAGGTGCCGAAGCAGGACCGATTTTCCGCTGCCGCTGGGCCCCATGATGACGAAGATCTCCCCGGGCCGGACATCAAAGTCCAGACCGCGCAGGATCTCCTGACCCCCGAGGCTCCTCCGCAACCCCCGCACCTGCAGGCCGACACCGGAACGATGATTGGCTTTTGATGTCATGCTCCAAGTAGTGCCCGTGTGAGAATGTAATCCACGATCACAATGATCACGATGGAGTTGACCACGGCCTTCGTCACCGACCGTCCAATGCCACGGGGACCATCCCGGGTTGTCAGGCCCTGATGGCAGGAGACCACCGCAATCACGATGGCGAAAACGAAACTCTTGAACACGCCGTTGAGGACATCCTTCACCACAACGACATCCCGCAGGTTGCTGTAGAAGGTCTGGATGGGTATCGCGATCCGGTCGTTTGAAAAGGAAACCACCGCACCACCCAGCCAGCCCACCAGAATCGCGAACACCACCAGCAGCGGCAGTGCCACGGCAATGGAAACGAGCCTCGGGACCACCAGATAATGGATCGGGTTGATGTTCATGGTCCGCAGGGCGTCGATCTCCTGATAAACCCGCATCGAACCGATCTCAGCCGCCATGGCGGAGCCGATCCGGCCCGCGATGAGAATGGACATCAGCACCGGGGCAAGTTCCCGGCAGATCGCCAGACCCACAACCCCGCCGACTGCGCTCGACAGCGACCGCTCCACAAGCATAGGGCCGGTCTGCAGGGCGATCACCGCCCCGATGAAAAAGGAAAGGAGGCAGACCATCAGGAGGCTCGCGTTGCCGATCTCGAAGAATTGCTCAAAGACCTTGCGCCTCTGCCGCCACGCTACCGGCAAAGCCAGTATCGCACGCCAGAACAACAGGGCCATCTCTCCGACATTTTGAAACATATTCGTCAGTCTGAAAACCGTCACCGTGAAAGTCACCGCACCGTCCGGTAGCCTACTCTACCCGAATGGGGCAGGGAGTCAAACCAGAGTGGAGTTCTCAACACGCATGCTGCCCGATGCCCGGCGCCATAACTCGAAGCTGGTGGCGTTCGGGTTGTGCGTCCGTTCGCATCCCAGAGTATCCCGCAGGAAGGTCCCAATATGGATCGTGCGGGTGGAAAACCCATGATGGGAGAACGCCCGTTCCAAATGGCCGGGACTCAGCGTGTTCCAATGATACTGCTCGTAGGGTTCTATGTGGTGTTGAGCCAGATCCCCCACGTTGAAACATCCGGCGTGGATGGCCTGCCGCGTCACCCTGCAAAGCTCACCCACCGCCTGCTCTATCCCCATCCCGGAGAGGTGCTCGAACAGGTCATGGAGGAAGCAGGCGTCGAAAGCCCCATCCTCCACCGGAATGGAAAAGACGTTCCCCACCTCAAAACGAACATCCGGAAACAGGCTTCGGGCGTTGGCAATGTTGGCGGCGCACAAATCAAAGCCGGTGTAGTCGATCAGGCCGGCAATGCCGAAGGCTTTCAGGGAGCGGTAATCATTGGCTGAACCGCAGGCCGGCTCCAGCACCCGCAAGCGCCAGGCCTGCTTCGGAGGCTCCGCCTGCATCCGCGCATGCCACAGATCCTGGTAGGTTCCCAGCACCTGATCGGAGAGCCGCGCACGACCCTGGCTGAAGTCCATGGTTTCGAGGGCCACCTTCACATAATTTCCGTGCGGAGGCTCATTGCTTGAAAGTTCCTTCCAGAGCCGGCACAGGAACCGGGAAAGCATGCCCCCCTCCCACTGATCGGCTCCACGTTCCAGGGCATGGACAACCTCAGCCACATCCCCGGCTTCCCCCAGATTTTCACCCAGCCGAAGCACCTGGTTCATGGCAGCCGCGAACAGGTATTCGGCATGCATGAGAGCCTCATGCCGCCCCCCTGAGACGAGGCGGATCAGGAAGTGGCGCGAAAGCAGGCTCTGCAGGTTGATCCGCGGATCCTCAACTCCTGCCACCAGGTATTCCCGCAACATGTTCGGGGCATGGCGGGCCCAGGAAAGTTCCAGACGGTGGGTTTCTTCCTGCAGTTCCTCGTTCATTTGGGTGTGTTGCCGGCCGGTTTGAAAAAAGGAAGCAGCGGCATCCCCCCGCAATCCGCACAGGAATCGGTTCCCCGGGTGAACTGGGTGCGGCACCGGGGGCAGTAGGCGCTGCAGGATTCCTCCACCAGGGTGGGGGGGGCGAGCAATTCCTGCGGGTCGAGTTCCCGTTTTTTCAGAAATCTCTCCACCTCCCCAAGCAGCAGGGAGCGCCAGAACAGTTCCGTGGCAACAGCTGCCTCATCCCCCACAGGGCAGACTGGCAACGCCGGATGGCGCAGCTCAAGCAGGACCCGGGTCGCGAAAGGACGGAAGGCAGCCGGATTTAGAAAATGTGCGGCAACAACCAGCGGGTGGTATGCCTGGAGCAGGGGACGGCTCAGCGTGTCCACCGCCCGGATCGACGTCGCCGGGGAGAGCCAGACCAGAATGCAGTGGGTGAAACGCTCGTCCTCCAATTCAGGATAGAGTTGCCGGTGCAGCCGGTGAAACAAAACCGCTGCAGTGGTGGTCAGGCCGAGAAGGAGAACCAGCAGGGGCACCCATGTGCGACCCAGCCCAAGGAACCAGATCGCCGCCGGAATGATCAGGAAGAGATCGCAAAACAGGGCGTTCGTGCACCAGCGCAGGCCCCTCGAGCGGGCTTGAAACGTGTTCCAGACTGTTTGCAAACCGCCCAACTGGAACATGGACCGCACGATGCGCTGCAACTCCCGCTCCCTCGTTTCGGCGGGAGCGGTTGCCAGCACTTTCAGTGTCGCCGCCAGTTGGTTGGCGGCAACGACAGAATCGCATTGGGCCAGGAACCTGCCCCCGACGAACAGCTTCCGGTTTCGCACGCGGATTTGCGCGAGATCCTCCATCCGGAAGAAGGCGCCGGATTGGGCAGACCGTCCACCGGCCCCCAGCGTTGCGGAGACAAAGCCCAGAACCCCCTGCGCTGAGAGGGAGACCGGAAGGGATGAGGCAACCAGAATTGTCCCCAGGGGAGGCAGGGGAGGCACAGCGACAAAACCACCCCGTTGATTCCCCACAAGTCTGCCGGGGTTGCGCAAACGCCAGCCACGGCCAAGCCATGTGATCAGGGCCACCGAGTCCCGCCCCAGCCAGCAGGCGCATTCCCAGCCATAAACCACCACCAGAACGCACCAGAGCAGCACTTGGTCACTCATGCGCGTCGGGAGTTATGCTATTCCTGCCTGTCTGTGCGCCGTCCAAAAAGCTTTTTGACGAAGGTGGCGATTCCCGCCACACCCAACACAACCAGTTTCCAGGCCTTTTTGAAGAAAACCGCCACCCAGGCCAGCAAGCCCAGTTTGGCCGCCCCCACCGCCGCCCCGCCCAGTACCAGAGCTGCAAGCCCATATTTTGCCACCTTGTCCCCAGGCCTGTATTCAGCATAACTTTGGCCTGTCTGGAAGGAGAAACCGGCCAGAACCTTCCGATACTCGGGAAGGGTTTCCTTGAGCCGGTCCGGTTCCACGATCAACACCACTTCCATGACGCCCTTCCGCCCAAGGAGCCGGGTATTGTAGTTCAGAATCGGTCTGCCCTCGCTTTCCGCCCGAATGGCCCACTCCAGATTGTGGCTGGTCGAATCATACTTCGGCGGCAATTCCCATCCGATCACCACCAGGGGGGAGTTCCCTGCCGCCACCCGCTCCTTGTTTGCCTCCTCTGTGCCCTCCTTGATCTGCTGAAGCAGTTTGTCGGCGTCCAGCTTGTCCTTGTCGTCATCCTTCACATAGCCCATGTCGGAGAACTCAAAGATCACCGACCACCCGCTGTTCGTCGGAACCAGCAACCCCTGCTCCTGACCGCTGACCGGTTCCCCCTCCGCCTTCATCAGTTCCCGGGTGGATTTTCCGTCCAGAAACTGAAAACCAACCGGAACCTCCAACTGGCCGATCGCACCCATCTGGGCCCGGGCGGGACCTTTCAGAAATTTGCTTTTGGCGGGATCCTGCGCTTGGGCGGAATTGCCAAGCATGAGGCAGGCAAGAAGGATCAGACAATGATGCAGGCTGTGCGTTGCGTTCTTCATGGAATCGGAATCCGGGGGAGAATCTTCGCCCCTCACACCCTGATTTTCCTCCCGGGCGGCCTGAATAACAACAGAATTCGCAATTTTGGTTTCGTTTTAGCTTCGATCCAGCGCCTCTCCGGGATTGAATTCCGTCCGCGAATGAAGCGTCAAACCGGGACATTGGGCTTGCGAAAGCCCGTGTTGAAGGTCAAAATACATTACTATGAAGACACGAATAGGGTTGATATCGCTGATCGCGATTTGTCTGGGCCTGGGGATAGGCCTGCTGAGTGTTCGCAAGAAGGCGGCCGAACAGAAGCGCCAGGATACGGCGAGCATCCTCACCCTCTCCAACAACTGGCTTGAGACCACCGGTAAGTTGCGGGAGCAGGAACAGGTTACTGTCATGCTCGAAAAGGACATGGAGAGCCAGAAGCAAACCTTCACCAAGGCTCTGGGCGAACTGACCAACAATTTCACCCAGGTCTCTGCCACGCTTAACAAGACGGAAGCCTCGCTCAAGGTGGCCCAGGAGGAAATCGTCAAGCGGGACCAGAAGATCACCCAGCTCGAAGCCCAGAATCAGGCTCTCGACAAGCAGGCGTTGGACCTCAGCAATGCGATCACAAACCTGAACACCCAGATCGCCTCTGTGGAGCGCAAGCTCAAGAGTTCGGAAGGGGAGAAGACCTTCCTTCAGGGCGAGCTCAAACGGTTGATGGCTGAGAAGGCCGAACTGGAGCGTCAGTTCAATGATCTGGCTGTGCTCCGTGCCCAGGTTTCGAAGCTCAAAGAAGAACTTTCCATCGCACGCAGGCTCGATTGGATCCGCAAGGGCCTTTATTCAAGCACCGAACAAAAGGGCGCCCAGGCCCTGATGTCCGGCCTGAAGCCGAAACCGAAGCCTGCGACCACAAATTACGATCTTAACGTGGAGCTGCGCTCCGGTGGCGGGGCCAAAATCACGACCCCGACAAACGCCGCTCCCGCTAAATAACGTCCAACCCGGAGTTCATCTCCTCGGTTGAGCGACCTGAAGACCCCGCACTTCCAAGTGCGGGGTTTTTTGTGCACTATTCATCCGACCGGAACGCGGGGGAAGGCCATACGCACCGAACGGAGGTTATCGCGCAGAGACGCCGAGACGCGGAGAGCCCGAATCCCTTTTCTCTGCGCCTCCGCCTCTCCGCGCGAGACTTTTCCGGGTCCCACGGAAGGGAATGTATCACGCGGAGCCGCTGAGAACGCTGAGGGGAAGGCCATGCGCACCGAACGGAGGTTATCGCGCAGAGCCGCCGGGATGCAGACCGGCCCAATCCTTTTTCTTCTTCGCGCCTTGGCGTCTTCGCGTGAGACTTTTTCCGGGTCCCTTTTTTACGCGGTTCATAACACCCTGACCGCACCCCCCCGGCACGCGGGAGGCCGGGCAAGGCGCACCCGTTCAGGATCTGTCTCCACCCACAATGCGTCCCAATCCGCCCAGCACCGAGCCCTCCTCCCGTCCACCGCCCTGGGCGGCCATTAGACGGTTGGCAAGTCTGCTGAATGGCAACGACTGAAGCCAGATGCGCCCCGGTCCGCGCAGGGTGGCGAAGAAAAGCCCTTCCCCGCCGAACAGCGCCGACTTGAGCTTGCCCACAAACTGGATGTCGAAGTCCACGGATGGCTCAAAGGCAACGATGCAACCCGTATCAATGCGGATGAGTTCCCCGGGCGCGAGCGTCATCTCGCGGATGGTGCCGCCGGCATGCAGGAACGCCCAACCATCCCCTTGCAGACGTTGCATGATGAACCCCTCCCCACCGAACAACCCGGCACCGATCTTTTTGTTGAAGCCGATCCCGATGCTCACCCCCTTAGCCGCGCAAAGGAAGGAGTCCTTTTGGGCCATCAAATCCCCCCCGACATCCGCGAGCCGCACCGGGATGATCTTCCCGGGATAGGGAGCGCCGAATGCCACCTTTTTCCTGACATGGCTGCGGTTGGAAAACACCGTCATGAAGAGGCTCTCGCCGCTGAGCAGCCGCTTGCCCGCACCCAGCAGGGAGCCGAGAAACCCGCCCGTTTGTTGTGATCCATCCCCGAAGATGGTCTCCATCTCGATCCCATCCTCCATGAACATCATCCCGCCCGCCTCGGCGACCGCCGCCTCGTTCGGGTCCAGCTCCACTTCGACGTATTGCAAATCATCGCCGAAGACCTTGTAATCAATTTCGTGCATCTGTGGCATGGTTGTCCTTTCGTTTCGTTTTAGTTGATCCAACCGTAGCACCGGATAGGCTGGCGGTGAATTACAAATCAGGGTCGTTTTTCCATCTCCGCGATTACTTCTTTTCCGCCGGGAGAACCCGCCCCAGAACCCAGGCCATCCCGAGTGTGATGGTGGTTCCGATGAGGGTATACCAGGGCCAGAACACCTCTGTTTCAAACACACGCATCCAGGCACCGCTGCTCCATGCCATCTTGGGCAGCAGTTGGATCGATGTCATGCAGACCAGGGAAATGAGCATCGCTCCGACCACCGGCCGCCCCGACCCTTTCGGGCGAAAGACCGCCAGGATCAACCCGCCAAGCAGTGCCCCGCTGGTGAGTCCCCGGAGTTGGAACGCCGCATTCAGAACAAAATCGACCTGCCGGCTTAGGTAGGCCACCCCGATGAGGGCCACCGCCCAGAAGACGGTCGAGATCTTGCTGAATTTCAGGAAAAATCCCTCACTGCGGCCGGGCATCGCATGTTTCACAAAATCCATGGTGGAGACGGAGGCGAGGGAGGTCAGCGCGGAACTGACCGAGGACATCGCCGCAGAGAGAATCGCCACAATCAGGAAGCCCCTGAGCACATGCGGAACCTCCGTCATCATGAAGATGGGATAGATGAAGTCATTGGCCTTGATGCCCGGGCGGGGCTCCGGCAGCGGTATCTGAAACGGGTGGGTTTGGTAAAAGGCCCAGAGCATCGCCCCGATCATCAGGAACATCAGAAACAGGGGAAAGATCAGAACCGCGCTCAAGGCCAGCGCCTTGCGCCCATCCGCCACATTCTTGCACGCCAGCACCCGCTGGACGATCAACTGCTCCGCCCCATGCGACGACATCACCAGCACGGTTCCCCCGATCACACCCATCCAAAAGTTGAACGGTGAGCCAAGGAGGAACTTGACCCAGGAAACGCCATCCGGCGGCACCAGATTCAACCAGTGCAACTTCCCGGCCTCCGTCGACTTGGCAAACAGCCCGGCAGCTCCACCGGGTGAGATGGTCGGCAGATAGAACAGGGTGAAAAGGCCACCCAGGAGAAACAGGCCGAACTGGACGGCGTCCGTCCAGATCACCGCCTTCACCCCGCCCACATAGGTGTAGAGCAGCGAGAGGGCGACGAACCAGAAGATGGCCCCCAGAATCGGATCGCCGGTGCCAAACCCGAGAATCCTGTCCCCAAGGATCAGTTTGACCGGAATACTGGCCACATAAACACGCACCCCGGCGGCCAGTGTCTCGCTCAACAGGAAAAGCCCGCCCGCCGTCTGCCGGGCTCCCGGCCCAAATTTATCGGCAAACAGCTGGTAGGGTGAATAAATCTCCCCCTTGAAGTAGTGCGGCACCAGAACAACTGCCAGGATGATCCGGGCAATCACATACCCCACGATCATCTGGATGAAGGCAATGTTGCCGCCATAAGCCATGGCCGGAACCCCGATGATGGTCAGAGCGCTCGTTTCGGCTGCGACAATCGAAAGGCCGATCCCCCACCACGAGATGTTCCTGCTCCCCAGAAAGTAATCCCTGGTGTTCAACTGATCCCGGCCAAACCACAGGCCCAACCCTATGATTCCGGCCAGATACACGAAGACCATCAGCCAATCCGCCAGGTTGAAAAATTCGTTCATGAAATGATTTGACCCATTACAAACCCTGCCCATCCCATTGACCAGAAAAAAGGGGTGCTAAACGATGAATCCGTTACGATTGACCCATCCGGGCAAAAGACCGACCCACGGCACTTCAGGCCAACGGTCTGACCTATGTTCGAGGGCCAACGGCCCGGCACCATCCCAGCCTATGGCATCGCCATAGGATTTGGGCACCGGAATGGATGGAGGGCTGAAGGCCCGGTTTCATTTCCGGTTTCCCTGGCCAGGACCGATGGACCGGGCCTTCAGCGCTTGAATCGTTTCAATGTCCCGTTTCCTGGGGCTGTACCCCAGGCTGGGATTGTGCGCACCGTAGGTGCTGGGGAGGGTCCAACCGCCCGGTTTGTCCAAGGGCCACAGGTCCGGTTGGTTCGAGGGCCAACGGCCCGGCACCATCCCAGCCTATGGCATCGCCATAGGATTTGGGCACCGGAATGGATGGAGGGCTGAAGGCCCGGTTTCATTTCCGGTTTCCCTGGCCAGGACCGATGGATCGGGCCTTCAGCCCTCGAGCCGTTTCAATGTCCCAATTCCTGGGGCTGTACCCCAGGCTGGGATGGGGCGCACCGTTGGTGCTGGGGAAGGGGAGAACGGCGAATCGACGCCGATGGACGCGAATGGGGCAGTTGAGGAGGCTGGTCGCCGTGGAGTGTTGTGACCCCCCCCTCAAAAGTGGGGACTGGCGCTTTCCTCCTGGATGAGGATTTCCATGGAGGCTGGAAGAGTTGCACAGAGTCCGTCAAAAAGTTCCCGGCACTGGTGCTCGGAAAGCCGCAGCATCCCGGCGGCTGAGTAAATGAAACTGCGGACAGCCTGATGCGCATAGCCAAGCAGACCCTGCCTGAGCGGTAGCGAATACACGGCAAGGGTCATGCCATAGACGAGCGTATGCCATCCATGGGCCTGATCGGTCTCGATCGCTGCCAGATAACGCTGCACCATCCGGTCATCCCGTAGCGGTCGCAATTTCTGGAGCTGGCAGCGCCCCACCCTGCGGCTCGGCTCGGAGATCCCGGCCAGCAGCCGCTCCGCAACCATTTGCTGATCGAGCTGGATCAACTCCCGCAGTTCATGACGCAGCGTCATGCCGTGGGCGGTTCTGATTGCCGGCAACTCAAACGGAAGCAGCACCTGGTCGAGATAGCAGCGAATCAAATTCCGAAGCGAGACGATGCTGGTGACGGGCGGGAGGTCCAGCAGGGCAGTCACGGAGCCAAGAGTCACCAGCCCGTTGGCCGAACCAAGTTGGTCCGCCAGCGGGTGCCAGTCCCCAAGCCATTCCGCCGCATCCCGCAGCGCCAGTTGTGATTGTTCCACCATGCCTGCTCCGGGTGACCAGCCGGAACCTGCCCCGGACGCTGCCACCCGTTGAAACACTGGATGGGGAGCCCGGAATTCGCCAGTGGTAAAAATGCCATCCCAACAAATAAATCTCTTGCGTAGTGGTCATCTTTTTGGGGAGAGACCGCACCGGAGGCCCTGCGGGTTCTCCGCCGGGGGAGAGGAGGATGACCCATCAGAACCGTTCCGCATCACAATAATCCTTGCAAATTAGTGGCTCATACACTATTTTTCAATGATTATGGCCGTTGACCGGAACCTCTATCGTCAGCAAATTCAGGCTTCCCTGGCCCAGTTCCGGGTCACTGCCCTGCTCGGTCCGCGCCAGTGCGGCAAAACCACCCTGGCCAGGATGCTCGCCGCCAGTCCGGATTCCTACTTTGATCTCGAAGACCCATTGGATTTGGCCCGCCTGGAAACACCCCGGCAAACCCTCGGCAAACTCACAGGCCTTGTGGTGATCGATGAAGTTCAGCAACAGCCAGGTCTCTTTCCCCTGTTGCGTGTCCTGGCGGATCGACCCAATCCACCGGCCCGCTTTCTCATTCTGGGTAGTGCTTCCCCCACTTTGGTCAAAGGCGTTTCGGAATCGCTGGCCGGAAGGGTTGGGTTCGTGGACCTGAGCGGGTTCGACGCCACCGAAGTCGGCTTCGATCATCTGGACACCCTGTGGCTCCGGGGTGGATTCCCCGAGTCCTACCTGAGCAGTTCTGATGAGTCCAGCTACCATTGGCGGCAGCAGTTCATCCGCACCTTTCTAACCCGTGACATTCCGCAGCTCGGCATCACCATCCCTGCAGAAAACCTGCGCCGGTTCTGGCTCATGATTGCCCATTACCATGCCCAGACCTGGAATGCCTCCGAGATCGCAGGGTCCCTTGGCATTAATTATAAAACAGCCCAGCACTACCTCGACATTCTAACCGGTGCCTTCATGATCCGGGCCCTGCCACCGTGGACTGAGAATCTCGGAAAACGGGTGCGCAAGGCGCCAAAGATCTACCTGCGCGATAGTGGCCTGTTCCACGCCCTTCAAAACATTCGTTCCCTGCCTGAACTCCAGACCCACCCCAAGCTCGGGGCCTCGTGGGAAGGATTGGCCCTCGAGCACGTCCTGCGCGTCCTGCGTGCCGAGCCGGGGGAGGCCTTCTACTGGGCCACCCACAGCGGGGCCGAGCTCGATTTAATGCTTGTGCGCGGCGGCAAACGCTGGGGCTTCGAGTTCAAATACGCCGATGCCCCACGGACGACAAAATCCATGCGCACAGCCCTTGAGGACTTGAAGCTTGAACGCCTCTACGTCATCTACCCTGGCGAGAGAGATTATACGCTGGATGATAAAATCGAAGTCCTCGCCTTTCCCCGGGTCGAAAAGTTCGCCGCCCTGCTGCAGCCCTGAGACTGCACTCAGGGTCACCTTGTTCTCTAGCCTGTCCCGTTCTCGCAAGCGGGGTTTTGATCATTGTGAATTAGTTGAGGGTTGAGAGCCCGAGGTTCACGTCCAGTCGGACCAGTTCCCCTCCATCGACCAAAAACCATCAACTACCCCAGCCCCGGCCCCCCATCTGCGGATAATCCGTGAAAAATAGGGCTCGAAACTCTATTTTTCACACTTGATGCCCCCGAGCAAACGCGTCCCAAAATTCAGGTTTCCTGTGCGGTTGGTTGATCAGGACCCCTTGACGTCCCATGCCGATGCTCCCACCCCACCCCAGCCGGAGCTTGGAAACGATCATGGATGGGCTATGATCACTAAATCACGGCTGCCGGGTTCCCTTTGAAATTCCACCGCAACCAACAGCCTGATCCATTGTTTATGACCCTGAAGGTTAATGTCATGCACATCGCGAAAAGAAGAGATTCTGACCGGCCCGCTGCCCTCCTGAAGGGCGTGGCTCTGGGGGCGCTTTTACTCTCCCTGACAGCCCGGGCAACGACACCTGTTCCCTCCACCACCACGGAAGCGGATCCCCGGCGGGATGCAGCCGTGACGGCCATCGAGACGGTCCTGCCCAGCGTGGTCAACATCGCGACGGAGACTGTGGTCGAGCATCACGATTTCTATGAGCAGCTCTTCCGCGATTACTACGGCGCCCCGCGCCAGGAGCGGAGTGTGAGCCTCGGCTCGGGGGTGATCATTGATGAGGAGGGCTATCTGCTGACGAATTTTCATGTCGTGAGCCGGGCCAGCAGGGTGCAGGTGAAGCTTTGGGATGGGCGCGAATATGATGCGCAGCCGCTGATCGCAACCCCGGGAAGCGATGTGGCCCTGCTGAAGATCAAGAGCAAGCCCGGGGAGAAGTTCAAGGCCATCCGCTTCGCAAAGGATGATGACCTGCTGCTCGGCGAGACCGTCCTGGCCCTGGGCAACCCCTTCGGCCTGGGAGGTTCTGTCACAAAAGGGATTCTCAGCTCGCGCAACCGCCGTCCCTCCACAGGAAGCGAACCGCTCAAGGTCGAGGATTGGCTCCAGACAGATGCCGCGATCAACCCGGGCAACAGCGGCGGCCCGCTGGTGAACCTGCGGGGCGAATTGATCGGCCTGAATGTGGCCGTCTATCGGGAGCAACAGGGCATGGGCATGGGCTTCTCCATCCCCGTGAAGCAGGTTTCAGCCTCGCTCACCCGGTTTTTCACGCCGGAATGGACCGATTCCCTCTGGTTCGGGGCACAAATCGCGGCAGCACCCGGTCCGTTGACCGTTTCCTCCGTTCAGACCGAGAGCCCGGCCTGGAAGGCGGGGATGAGGAAGGGGGATCAGGTGGTGCAGGTGAACGGCAAGAGCCCGAACAGCCTGATCGAGTTCAACCGCGCATTGTGCGCCATGGAGGACCGCCCATCCCAGGTGATTGTGAAAAAAGGTGCGGAACGCCGGACGCTCACCGTTCAGTTGCTCAAGCTGGAGGCTCTGGCCCGGCAGAAGCTGGGTCTGGCGTTGTTGGAACTGACACAGGGAACTGCGGAGCGCCTGGGCATCCGCTCCGGTGAGAACCTCTACATCGAGGAGGTGGAGCCCGGCAGCCCTGCGGAGAAGGCCAAGCTGCAACGGGGGCAATTGCTGGCCGGAATCAACGGCCAACCGACCGGGGATCTGCGTTCACTGGCTTCGGCCCTGGCTGGAACCGCCAGAGGGGACAAAGCCCGCCTGAGCGTCATCATGCCGCGCCGGTTTGGCGGCGGCTACGTGGAGTTTCGTCAGGGGATGGTGGATCTGGAATTGCGATAGTGGCGGCAGATCGCGGAATCGGTGGTTTCCACCCGTGCCGATCTTTTCAATCCGTCCGAATTTTTGGTGGCTCCAGGCGTCTTATTTTGGCAGACTTTGATTTGGTTTTTTTGGAATGAGCGACGGCTTGATGATCGAAGTAGCGAACCTGACAAAGCGCTACGCTGGCCGCACTGCGGTCTCGAACATCTCGTTCACCGTGGCGCGGGGGGAAATCGTGGGCTTGCTGGGGCCGAATGGCGCCGGCAAAAGCACCACGATGCGCATTCTTTCATGCTTCCTCCCGGCAACCTCCGGCACGGCCCGCGTGGCCGGGTTCGACATTTTCCACGAATCTGACGAGGTTCGCCGCCGCATCGGTTACATGCCGGAGAACAACCCCCTGCATCCGGACATGCGGGTGAGGGAATACCTCAAATTCCGCGCACGCCTGAAGGGTCTGAGCCGGGTGCGGACGCGGGAGCGGGTGGACCGGGTGATGGAGCAGTTTGAGCTGACGGAGGTTCAGAAGCGGATCATAGGCCAGCTCTCCAAGGGATTTCGCCAGCGGGTGGGTCTTGCCGATTCCCTCGTGCATGAGCCGGAACTGATCATTTTGGATGAGCCCACCATCGGGCTGGACCCGAACCAGATCCGCTCCGTCCGGAAGCTGATCAAAAGCCTGGCCCAGACGCACACGGTGCTGATCTCCACCCATATCCTCCCGGAGGCGGAGATGACCTGCAACCGCATGGTCATCATGTATGAGGGCAGCATTCTTGCGGCGGACACGCCGGACAATCTGCAGCGGCTGATGAGCGGGAACAGCCAGATCATCGCCGAAATCGCCGCACCCGCCGCCGAACTGGAACGTTGCTGGGCCGAACTGCCGGAGGTGGAGCATTTTGATGTGGCACCCGTTCAGGGGGATTACTGCCGCTGCGCACTGACCCCGCTGGATGGAGTGGACCTGCGTCCCCAGATTTTCGCGATTGCCAGGGAGCGGGGATGGTCCATGCGGGAGTTGACCCGCAGCAGGCATTCCCTGGAGGACATCTACGTGCAGGTCACCCGCCGGGAGGAGGAGGAGACCTGATGCAAGCCTACCTGACACTCACCCGCCGGGAATTGGGCAGCTACTTTGTCTCACTCACCGGCTACATCATTATCACTGCCGCGCTCTTCCTGCTGGGCTTCAGCTTCGTGGACCTGCTCAAGCAACTGCAGCGGGAGCCTACCCCGATGCCGGTCACGGAGATGTTCTACATGACCTGGTTTTTCTGGCTCATCCTGCTGGTGACCACCCCCGTCATCACGATGCGGCTGTTTGCCCTGGAGAAATTCACGGGCACGTTCGAGACGTTGATGACAGCCCCTGTGACCGATCTGCAGGTGGTGCTGGCCAAGTTCACAGCCGGGATGATTTTTTACCTGGTCATGTGGATGCCCCTGCTGGGCTGTGTGCTGCTGGTGCGCCACTTTACGAGCGATCCCGGAGCCGTGGATGCCGGGGTTCTGGCCTCCACATTTTTGGGGATCGGGCTCCTGGGCAGCCTGTTCATTTCCCTCGGCTGTTTTGCCTCGGCGATGACCCGCAGCCAGGTCACCGCTGCTGTCATCAGCCTGGTGTTTGGCTCCAGCCTGTTCCTGCTGGCCTACATGGCCGATCAGGCGCAGCATCAGGCCGACTGGCAAAGCCAGGTCCTCGCCTGTTTCAATTTCTTTGAGTCCATGCACGACTTCGCCCGGGGTGTCATAGACACCCGCTCCGTCGTGCTCATGTGCTCCCTGAGCCTTTTCTTCCTGTTCCTCACACTCCGGGTCGTGGAAAGCCGACGCTGGAAATAGCATGGACGCCGAACCCACACAAAAACCGAGCTTCTCCCCCTGGGACAGGTGGAAGATAGGGCTGAACGTCACCTTTGTGGTGGTTGTTGTGTTGTCGGTGGTGGTGATGGTGAATTATCTCAGCCGGGAATATTTCCTCCGCCTGCACCTGAGTTCCCGGACCAAAAACACCCTTTCCAGCCGGACAGAGCATTTTCTTTCCACGCTCACGAACCAGATCAAGATCACCCTTTACTACAGCAAGGATGACGGGCTTTACACCACCGTGGCAGACCTGTTGAATGAATACGCTCTGGCCAATCCGCACATCTCCCTGCGCACCGTGGATTACCTCCGTGACCCCTCCTCAGCCCAGTTGGTCAAAGCGGAATACAAACTGAACAACACAGGCGACAAAAACCTCGTCATCTTTGAGTGCGAAGGACGGCGGAAGATCGTCGATGGCAACCTGCTGGCGAAATACACCCTGGAGCGCGTGCCCAACGAGAAAGAGCAGGAATTCCGCCGCAAGCCAACCGAGTTCATGGGGGAGATCTGGTTCACAAGCGCGTTGGTTGAGGTGACGAGTGCCAGGCCATTGAAGGCCTACTTCCTGACCGGCCACAACGAGCACAAATCGGATGGGGGCGACGAGACGGCTGGCTACATGAAGTTCGCCTCCGTCCTCCAGCAGAACAATATCGAGGTCTCCACGCTCTCCCTGATGGGCACCAGCGGGGTTCCCATGGATTGCAGCCTGCTCATCATCGCCGGACCCACGGTGCCGATCCCGGAGCAGGAATTGACCCGCATCGACCAGTATCTGAAACAGGGTGGACGCCTGCTGGCGCTGTTCAACGCGCTGGCCAACAACCGGCCCACAGGCCTTGAGGGAATTCTCGAGCGCTGGGGGGTGGATGTGGGGTTCAACCTGGTGATTGATCCGGTCCAGACGATCAGCGGGGCCGAGGTGATTGTCAGCGCCTACAGCCGCCACGCGCTGGTGAATCCCCTGCTCAACAGCACCCTCTACCTCAACCGCCCCCGCACCGTCGGCCGCAAAGCGGCCCGGGTTCAGGCTGCGGATGCCCCGAAGGTGGAGGAGATCGCTTTCGCTTCCGCCAAGTCCTACCTCTCCCGGGATCCGGCCCGCGAGGGGCGCAATTATCCCCTGATGGTTGCCCTGGAAAAAGGGGAGGTTCCCGGGGTGATCACAGAACGTGGCAGCACCCGCATGGTGGTCATTGGCGATTCATTCTGCCTTGCGAACCACCAGATCGACCTGCTGGCAAACCGTGACTTTGCCGGTTATCTTGCCAACTGGCTTTTGGATCGCACACAGTTGCTCGACGGTCTCGGCCCCCGCCCGATCGGCGAATACCGCCTGCTCCTGACCAACGCCCAACTCTCCACAATCCGCCTGGTGCTGCTGGTCGGCATGCCCGGCACCTCCCTGCTTATTGGCCTTCTGGTCTGGGGACGGCGCAGGAAATAGGCCATGAACCCCCGCCGCACCTGGATCTGGGTTCTGACTGCAGCCATCCTGCTTGGCGCAATCCTGATTTCCCGCAATCTGTCCCGGCCGACCATCCACGGTCCTCAAGGCATCCTCTCTTCGTTGAAGCCTTCCGAGGTTGTCTCTGTTCAGGTGCGTGCCACCGGACAGATGGAACTCCGCGCCGACCTGACGAACGGTGCCTGGTGCCTCTCCGCCCCGATTGCCTATCCGGCGCAGGGGCCAAAGATCGAGGCGCTGATCCAGGCTCTTTCCAAATTGGTCCCGGCCACCACGATTTCTGGCGAGGAACTGCGAGCCCGCCCGAAGTCGGGCGAGGAGTATGGGCTCACCCATCCCCAGGCTTACATCATCCTCCAGCAAACCGGCTTTGTGGCGCACATTCAGGTGGGAGCGCTCACGACCCCCGGAGACCAGGTTTTCGTGCAGGTCGTCGGCACTGAAAATGCCTACGTCGTGGATGCCGACCTGCTGAAGCACATCCCCCGAACCCTCAATGCCTGGCGCGAAACCACCCTGCTCGCTCCACAGGACCTCGCCTGCGACCGCATCTCAGTCACCAACAAGGGCAAGGTGTTTGAACTGCACCACTCCCCCGAGCGTTGGAGCCTCACCCTCCCCATCCCGGCCCGGGCGGACAATCCAAAGATCGAGGAGGCTCTCCAGAAACTGGCCCGCGTTGAGGTCCGTGATTTCGTCACCGATGATCCAGCGGCGGATTTGGAATCCCTTGGTCTGCAGCCCCCCCAGCTGAGCATCAGCCTCAACCGCGGAACCAACCGCACCGCCCTCCTCCTGATTGGAAACAGTCCCACGAACGATCCCGCCCTTGTTTTTGCCCGGCGGTCCGGCAGCCGTACCATCGTCACCATTCCACGCGATCCCCTTGATCCCTGGAGCCAGCCCGGGAGCAGTTACCGGGATCCACTCCTGATCGGGCCGCTGCCAGAGCTGGATCTCATCAAAGTGACCGGGCCGGATCCGTTCACCCTGGAGCGTGGGACGAATGATTCGTGGAATGTGATGCCGCAGAATGTTCCTGCAGATGCCTGGATGGTGAAGAACCTGATCGGAACACTCGCCGGATTGACGGTGGTTGAATATGTGAGGGAGGTGGTCACCCCCCCTGATCTTCCCGCCTACGGGCTTTCCCAACCGCGCTGGCAATACGCGTTGCGGGCGCCGGGAAAAACAAACGACCTGCTCCAGGTCAGCTTCGGCACAAACAGCGCCGACCGGGTGTTTGCCTCACGATCGGATGAGAACACGGTTTACGCTGTGCCCCAGGGGGCTGTGACCCACCTGCCCGCAGGGGGTTGGGCGATGCGGGAGCGCAAATTCTGGAATCTCGATGTGGAACAGGTGAAGAGCCTCACCCTCATGGTGGGAGGCCGCAGCAACCAACTACTGCGCCAGGGAGCACACCAATGGGCCCTTGCCCCGGGCTCACAGGGTGTCATCAACGAGCTGGCTGTGGAGGAGACCGTGCGCGGGCTCTGCCAGGCTTCGGCAGTGGTCTGGGTGGGGGTGGGAGATCACCGCGCCCAATACGGATTCAAGGAGAACGGCCACCAACTCACCCTTGAACTCAAGGATGGCACCAAATATACGGTGGAGTTCGGTGCGGATGCCCCGTCAGGATCCGCCTATGCCGCTGTCTCACTGGGAAAACAGCCCTGGTTTCTTGAGTTTCCGTGGCCCCTGTTCCGCGATATCCAGTCCTACCTGCCCGCACCACGGGGCGGGCCTTGATGGGGGAGCCTATGGCCAGGGAGAAAAAGCGCAGAAGCTTCTGGCAGACAATGCGCGTGTATTTCCGGCGGTTCCGGATTGCCGTGCTTTTGTTTGTGCTGGGGCTCATCGGGCTGCTGGTTTATGTGAATCAGGTGGGCCTGCCGGGCTTTTTGAAACAGCCGCTCCTCGACCGTCTCCGGGCCGAGGGGATCGATTTTGAATACTCCCGCCTCCGTCTCCGGTTCTATCAGGGCATCGTTGCCGAGGGAGCGCGTTTCGGCAAATTCCAGGATCCGTCCAAACCGCAGCTCACAGCTGGAGAGGTTGAGCTGCAGTTGAACCATGAGGCCCTGGCCTCCGGGCGCCTCCAGATCGATGGCCTTGCCATCCGCAGAGGCCGGGTGAGCTGGAGCATCCCCGGCCCGGGCGAGAACCAGCCATCCCGGGAATTGTGCATCACCAACCTTGAGACCCGCCTGAGATTGCCCGGCGAAAACCTGTGGGAGCTGCAGGATCTGACTGCGGAGTTTGCGGGCGCGCGGTTCCAGCTTTCCGGCATCATCACCAACGGCGCAGCGATTCGCAACTGGAGTCTCTGGAAGGGTGCAGGACCCGCAACACCGGGCTCCGGCCGGGGCAGGTTGCGCCACTGGGCGGATATTCTTGAGAGTATCCATTTTTCCGCGCCGCCCGAACTGAGGATCGATTTGCGGGGCGATGGATCGGACCTGAACAGCTTCAACCTGCGCATCCTTCTCGCCGCGCCCGGGGCCCAAACCCCCTGGGCGGATGTCACGAATGGGCGGCTTTTCGCAAGAGTGGATCCCGCCCGTGGCACACGCCGTTCCCGGGCGCGGATTCAAGTTCAGGCCGCCTCCGCACAGACCCCCTGGGCCAGTGCCAGGAACTTCGCGCTCGACCTCGGCCTCCAATACGGCGTCCCACAGTCCAATGCCGTCACAGGACACCTGAACTGCTCAGCCGATGGAATCACCACCCGCTGGGCCACGGCAGGTTCTGCCCGCCTCGCGGCCGACTGGGTCCACTCCCTCACCAATCCCATACCCCAGGATGGGAAGCTACACATCGACTGTTCCAAGCTGGGAACCTCATGGGCACAAACCGAGCAGGCATCGTTTGAGGGAAACTTCCTCCGGATGGATCAGCCCCCACAGCCCGATCCCACTTTGGGTTGGTGGACCAACCTGCAGCCCTATGCCCTCGATTGGTCCGCTGCAGCCACACATCTGGAATCGGAGACGAACCGCGTCAGCCAGATTGCCTGTGCCGGTTCCTGGCAGACACCCGCGCTGACCATTTCGAACCTGCACGGCCTGTTTTATGGAAGGGATCTGGACGCCGGAGGCAGCCTGGATATTGGGACAAGGTTATGCAGGGCCTGGGTGCGCACCTCTGTTGATCCCGGCAGAATGGGGCCCCTCCTGCCCCAATCGGCCGTGCGCTGGCTCAGCCAGTTCACCTGGACGAATCCACCTGTTGCCACCGCCTCAGCCACCCTCCGGCTCGCTCCGTGGACCCAGCGGGAGCCGGATTGGAAGAACGAGGTCCTCCCCAGCCTTACCCTGGCGGGACAGTTTCAAGTCACCGGGGGCGGCACCTACCGTGGACTCGCAGCAGGCTCCGCCAGTGCCCACTTCTACTACTCAAACCAGGTCTGGCGTCTTCCGGATCTTCAACTCCATAGCGGCACCGGTAATGTCTCCCTTGAGCACCGCGCCGACGAGCGCTCCCGCGATTTCTTCTGGAATATCCAGAGCAGTCTCGACCCCAAGATCATTCTCCCCCTGCTCGGTCCGGATGAAAAGAACCTCTTCAACCTCGTCACCCTCTCCGACCCGCCGGGACTCGAGGCGGAATTATGGGGCAATTACGCCGACCCCTCCCGCACCGGCATTCGGGGACATATCTGCCTCACAAATTACAGCTTCCGGGAAGACCACTCGGACCGGCTGGAGGCATCCTTTCAATTCACAAACAACGTCCTCCGGGTGTTCAACCCGCGGATCGACCGCGGAACCCAGCACCTCTCGGCGGATGGGGTGATGGCGGACTTCGCCCGGCAGATGATTCACATCACCAACGGCTTTACTGACACTGATCCCATGTTTGTGGCAAGGGCCATCGGCCCGCACATCGTCAAGATCATCACGCCCTACAAGTTCCTGTCCCCCCCTTCTGTCCATGCCTCCGGCTCAATACCGCTGCACGGGGAGAAAGGGGCCGACCTGACCCTCAACATCAAGGGTGGCCCGTTCCATTGGTGGAAATTCCGCCTGCCAAAGATCAATGGCACCCTCCATTGGCTGAACTCCAGCCTGAGTATCGACGATATGATGGCGGAGTTTTACGGCGGGCAGGCCACCGGTTCGGCGAAGTTTTTCTTTCGGGAGGACGGGGATGCGGACTTCATCTTCTCCACGAGCATCTTCGAGGCCGGGTTCAAACCGCTGCTCTCCGATTTGACCGGGCACACGAACCAGTTGGAGGGAGTGGCAAGCGCCCATATCACCGTTACCAGCGCCAACACCACCAATCTCTATTCCGCCTGTGGTTTTGGCGACATGCACCTCAAGGACGGCCTCATCTGGGACATCCCCCTGTTCGGAATTTTTTCCCCCATGTTGAATGGCATCACACCCGGTCTTGGCAACTCAAAAGCCAATGCCGCCGACTGCACCTTTGTGATGACCAACGGGGTGCTGCGGTCCGAGGATATGATCATCCGCACCGCAGCCGCACGGCTGACCTACAAGGGAACCGTCGATCTGGATGGAAACCTTGACGCCCGGGTTGAGGCAGGGCTGTTTCACGACATGCGGGTGTTCGGCCCCATGGTCAGCACCGTTCTGTGGCCCGTCTCCAAATCATTTGAATACAAAGTCACCGGAACACTGGACCAGCCGCACCTCGAACCGGTCTTTCTGATCCCGAAATTGATGCAATTGCCCTTCCTTCCACTAAAGGTTCTGAAAGGAATCTTCCAGGAAAAGGGCTCCAGCGGATTACAGGGCAACCCCTCCGATAGACCCTGAAACCCGAAGTTCGAATGTTGCAAAAGGGGGGGTCTACCGCTTATCCTCAGGATGAAATTGATTTGCCAGTAGGAGCATCGGAGGTGCAGATTACATCTCTGGTAATTCCAGAGTTCTGGTCCTGTTCATGAGCGTCAAAAACAAACAGAAAATCAGGCTTTTGATTGCGGATGACCACCCGGTTGTCCGGAAGGGACTCCACCTGTGCCTCGACCGCCACTCCCAGTTGCAGATCATAGGGGAGGCTGCGGATGGAAATGACACCCTTGGAAAAATCAAGCACCTTGGCCCGGATGTTGTCCTGATGGACATCAACATGCCCGGGCTCAATGGTCTGGAGGTGACCCAGGAACTCAGGCGCCTCGGACTTTCTGTGAAGGTGTTGATCCTCAGCGTGCACAGCGATCGGGATTACATGTCCAAAATCATGCAGGCTGGCGCCCAGGGCTGCATCTCCAAGAACGCCTCACCGGAGGAGTTGGTCGAAGCGCTCGAACTCGTGCATGGGGGCGAAACCTATTTTCCTGAGGAGGCTCCCGCAACCACACCGGTCCGGGCCACGCCAACGGATGCCAGAGCGGACAGCCTGGCGCAGCTTTCAGCCCGCGAGCGGGAGGTGCTCGCCTTGATAGCGGAAGGACAGAGCAACAAGGAGATCGCCACCCTGCTGGGAATAGGGGTCCGCACCATCGAGACCCATCGTGAGCATATCATGCGGCGCCTGAACATCCGCACCGTCGCAGGATTGACCAAATTCGCAATAATGAACGGATTGATCAGCCTGGAGTCGGGTCCCCGGATTTGATCTTTCCCCCATACCCTGCAGCGGTCTGCAGGCGTTTACCCGTCACGAGCCGGATTGGTAAAGCTCCGGCTTCAACACGCCCACAAAGGGCAGGTTCCGGTATCTCTCGGCATAATCGAGCCCATAGCCCACCACAAAAAAATCGGGGATTTCAAACCCCACATAGTCCGCCTGGATTTTTTCCACGCGGCGGGCCTGCTTGTTCAGCAGCACGCACGTCTTGATGCGCCGTGGCTTCAGCTTGCGAAGTTTCGGGATCACACGGGAAAGGGTCCTGCCCGTGTCGAGAATGTCGTCCACCAGCAGCACATCCCTCCCCCGGACATCCAGACGCAATTCCTTGGTGTAAACCAGTTCGCCCGACTCGGTGCCAGCACCGTAGCTGGAGACCCCCATGAAATCCAGGCGCAGGGGGAGCGAGAGGTGCCGGATGAGATCGGCCAGAAACATCACGGTTCCGTTCAACAGCGAAATAACAACCGTCTCCCGCCCTGTAAAATCCTTCTCGATCTCGCGGGACAATGTCCGGATGCGCCGGGCGAGCTGGTCTTGTGTGATCAGCACCCGCTCCACATCCTTCCGCCACTTGGGGGGCACGGGGGCACCGGTGCGGGGCGCTCTTGACGGGGATTTTTTGCTGTCACTCACAAGGCTGCACGCTCCATCTAAATGTGCTTCGAGTCCTCATGGTCCTTGACGATGTAACCGGTCTCCTGACGCTTCAGGTTGACCTCGTTCTTGCGCACATAGGCGTTGAACACATCGTCGGCACTCATTCCAAGCACCTGGGCCATGCTGATCAAAAAGTGAAACAGATCCACCACCTCAACCCGTGCGTTCTGCTCGTCGAACTTTTGGTACTTTGCCCACCATTTCCATGGCACACTGTCGGTCAATTCAGCGAGCTCCTGGGACATGGCTCTGCAGTAGTTGAGAATCCAGGTGGTCTTCTGCTCGTCGGTCATGCCGGCGGTGTTCACGCCAATGCGCTCATTGAGCGCCTGCTGCATCCGGAAGAGTTCGCGGAGTTGGTCACGGTTTTCCATGGCGCTGAACATAACGATGATCTCGTTCGACGTCAGGCTAATTTTGCCTGCTTCGACAGATCAACCCCTTCCCAAATGGGACATCACTTGGAGGACTGCCGCAGCTTCTGGAAATCCGCAGCCGACTTGTCCCCCTTGGCCGCAGCCGACTGCAGCTCCTGGTTCAGCGTGAGCACTGCCCGGGTGGCTACGGTCCGTTGCGTGGGAGTCAGATCCGGAATGGCACAGAGACTTTCGATCACCATCAAAGCGTTTGGCAGCTTGCCCTCCTTGAGGGCACCGATGGAGCGGTCCACAAGCTCCTTCCGCTCAGCTGCAGCACTTGAGAAGGACTTCTCCAGGGCCGTCGGCAACTCAGCCACGGTCAGGGCTTTGGGCACTTCATATTCCTTGCTGCACCCGCCCACAAGCAGGGCACAAGCCGCCAGAATGGAGTAAATTTTCATGGTTGTTTGTAGTGAATGAAAATCAGAACTTCGGCTGAACAGTGGGCGGATCTCCAGTGTACCATCGGTAGTCGTGGCCCTTCTTCCCGTTGTAGTTTATCTTTGAAACATTGCCGGAAACCCAGAGAACCTGGGAACGCTTCCCATGCCGGTACCACTCCCATTCCCAGTTGAATCCGGGATAAAGACCGGCGAGGGCATACTTCCATTGGGTCAGAACCTCAGAATACCCGGGGAACAAACCGGTGCTGTCCTCCTCACCCTCCATTCTCTGCTCCGCCGCATCCTGGCAGAAAATGGTGGTTTGCGGGCTGCGAAAACTGGTGAGTTTCTTCGGGCCTCTCTCATTCGGATGTTCCGGTTCATAGAAATCCGTGAGGAACCGGGAAACGCCGATGCTGGAATCCAGCCACCAATCGGTCGGGAAATTGCGTCCTGCGTCCCTCCATTCATCCACTTTTTTGGCGGCCGGGCAGCGGAACAGCTTTTTGTTCTTGGCGAAATAGGAGCTGTAACCGAGTGCCCAATAGGCCTGTGGATGGGTCGGATCCAAAAAGGTTGTGGAGTTGGGATTCAGCGTCCATTGGCCGTCGTTGGGCATGGATCCGCCGACGTTCCAGAAGGTCTGGCGGTTGTCATCCGCATACATGAGCATGGCGGTCCCCACCTGGCGGAGGTTGCTTATGCACTGGGCCGATTTGGCCCGATCCTTGGCAGAACTCAATGCAGGGAGCAGCATGGACGCCAGAATCGCGATGATGGCGATCACGACAAGCAATTCGATCAGTGTGAACCCCTTGGTCCACCGACTCCCGCTGTTTTCAGACAACCGGTAATCAGCTGTTTTTTGGTTCATAGCATGAATAATGATGTCGATTCTCCCTCCTTTCCACATCGGGTGTCAACCGGTTTTTCCTTTCACCACAGTTTTCGATCCAAATTGGCCGTGAATCCTCCCTTCCCTCTGCCCATGATTGTCCCGGCACCCCGCTTTAACCGGGCTTGTTCCATTTGACCACTATGCTAGACTCGTCCGGCATGCGATCGTTCCAGACAAGTGCGGTTCTTTTTTTGCTTCTCGCCCTGCCACTGCAGGCGGCTGAACTGGTTTTTGATTTTGGCCAGTATCCGGAGGGTAAGGCCCCTCCCGGTTTCCGCAGCACGGTCAGCGGTGCTGGAAAAGCCGCGGATTGGCGCATCCAGACCGATGAGGTTGCCCCCGTGCTGGCCCCGTTGACACCCCAGGCTCCTTCCGTTTCGCGTAGGGCTGTTCTGGCACAGGTTTCCGAGGACCTCACAGATGAACATTTCCCCCTCCTCATTTATGAGAAGGAGACTTTCCGTGATTTCGAATTCAAAACCCGGTTCAAAACGGTCCGTGGTGCTGTGGAACAGATGGCCGGTCTGGCGTTTCGGATTCAGAACGAGACGAACTATTACGTGGTGAGGGCCAGTGCCCTTGGCAACACATTCCGATTCTATAAGGTCGTAAATGGTCAACGCGGCGAGGTCATCGGGCCTGAAATCAAGATTCCCACCGGCACCTGGAATGAGATGAGTGTCCGCTGCAAGGGCAACGAGATTCGCTGTTCTTTGAACGGTAGCGAGGTCATCCCGCCCCTGCAGGACAACACATTTGCCAGCGGCAAACTCGGGTTCTGGACGAAATCGGACTCCGTCACCTATTTTGCGGATGCCAAAGTCGTTTACACCCCCCGCGAGGTTCCTGCACAGGGGTTGGTCCGCTCAGCGATCGAACAGTATTCACGGCTGCTGGGCCTTCAGGTGTATGTGGCCGCCGGAACCGCCACCAATGTCCTTAACTCGACCAACCAATTCCTCCCCACCCGCCTGATCGCCAGCTCAAAGCTGGACGAGATCGGGAAGCCGGGAGGAACCCCTGAATCCGAGGTGATCCAGCATGGGTTGAAGTTCTATGGTAAGGAGAAGGACCGGGTGCTGGTCACCTTTCCCCTCCGGGATAAAAACGGCGATCCAATCGGGGCGGTCAAAGTGATTCTGAAACGAATGATCGGTCAGACCGAGCAGGTTGCCATGGTCAGGGCGATGCCTGTGGTCCAACATCTGCAGGCCAGAGTGACAACCAGAGAAGACCTGATCGAGGAATAAGGGCCGGGGTGGACCGGCTTCCCTAACCACCCATCCTCAAGGCTTCTTCGGGTCCTCTTTCACGGCCTCGGCAGGCTTGGGTTCCGCCACCTGATTGGTTGAAGCTCCATCCGTATCCGCATCCGGGTTCTTGTTTGGGGGGATGTCCGAATTCGTTTCCCGCCTTGCGCCACCCACAACCATAATTTTGCCTTCATCGTTCAGGCGCAGCCGGGGGCGGTTGCCCGTAATGTCATGGGTCTGGCGCAACAGCACATCCCCGTCCGGATTGAACACAAGGTAGGAACAGGCTGTCGGCCCGTTCTGGTAGATCAGATGCAGGTTGGATGCCGAGTCAAGTTGCGGCTCAGGACGACTGAAGGAGACAATCGATCCGATCGGAACCACGCGAAACACACGGTTGCCGTCCCCGTCGGTAACACGCAGGTAAAGGCGGAGCGATCCACGGGTGTAATTGACCTGTTGAAGGATGTATTTCCGGATCTCAGGCTGCTTGTTGGTTGCGTTGCCGGTGTTTGGCAGGCCGAATTCCTGCTGCCAGAGCTTTGCCCCCTCGTTGATGGTGAAAAACTTGGGCTGGCTGCTGACCTCCCGATCCCAGGCTTTCAACTTTAAGATGGCGGTGACTTTGTAGCGGTTGGGCCCGGCAAACGCGAAGCACGGTTCCAGATTGACCCGCTTTGTGCCAACCTGTGAGGACGCCAGGGTGAATTCACCCAGCACCTGCACATAATCCGTCTGGGAAACAACCTGCCCCTCACGGGTCTCCACTGTGAAGGTCAGCCAGTCAGGTTCATCACCCAGACGCAGCGGCTGCCCCGAGCGGTTTGTGATCCGCACGGCAAGGGGGATCGCCTCTCCGGGGAGGAACTGTTCCTGCTCCTGAACCAGATCGACGCGCACTTGAGCGAAGATGGATCCAGCCATCAAACCCCATAAACATACCATCAGGGCCAGCTTATTCATTCTTCCCTACTGTAGTCCCCAAGGGGGGGCAGGCAAGATCAAACTCGGAGCACCCTCCACGAATAGAATTGTCCTCCCCCGAAGGTTTGGGTTGAATGCCCGGCATGCGAAATCCGATCATTGTGGCGCTGGATGTGCCGAATGCGTCCCAGGCCCTGACCCTTGCCCGCGAAGTGGCGGGGAGGGTGGGGGCTTTCAAGGTTGGATCCGAGTTGTTCACCAGCGCCGGCCCCGATTTCGTCCGCCAGTTGCGCCAGACCGGGGCATCGATCTTCCTGGACCTGAAATTTCACGACATTCCAAACACCGTTGCCAAGGCCGTTGCATCAGCGGTGAACCTGAATGTGCAGATGCTCACCATCCACACCTGCGGCGGTCTGGAAATGATGAGGGCCGCTAAAGAGAGTGCCTTGAAGACAGCCGGTGCGCTGGGGCAGGAGCCGCCACTCATTCTCGGCGTAACCGTCCTCACCAGCATGAACGGAGCCGCCCTGGAGCAGGTTGGCGCCGGAACAGATGTGGGAACCCAGGTTGAGCGGTTGGCCGCCCTGGCCGTTGAAGCGGGGCTTGGTGGGCTGGTCTGTTCGCCGCTCGAGATCCAGCGCCTGCGCCGGTTTCTCCCGGCTACCACCCGGCTCGTCACCCCCGGGATCCGCCTGGGGGGTGAGCAAGCCGACGACCAAAAACGAACACTAAGCGCCCGGGAAGCGATGGACGCCGGCGCGGACTGGCTGGTAATCGGGCGGCCCATCTATGCCGCCCCGGATCCAGCAGGCGCCGCGCGCCGCATCCTCGAATCCCTCGCCTCTTAGATGGTTTCTTTGAGCAGGCTGATGAACTGCTTGATGGCCGGGGAAAGAACCTTGTTCTTCTTGTGGATGATGGCCAGAGTGCGGTAAGCCTCCGGATCTTCCAGTTTCACCGCGACAAGGGTCTGGTTGATCACTTCCTGGCGGATCGTTTCCTGGGGCACGATGGCAACCCCTGAATCAATTTCGACCGCCCGCTTCACGGTTTCGACGTTGTCGAACTCCATGATGTGCTCCACGGTGACACCGTTGTCCTTGAAGGCCTTGTCCATCGCCTTCCGTGTGGGGATGTCCTTCTCGAAGCTGACGAGCTTGACTCCATTGAGCATCTTATACTTGATCACCTTGGCTTTCGCCAGGGGATGCTGCGGATTGCAGATGAGCACCAGCGGATCCTTCCGCATCTGGATGATCTCCAGCTTGGCATCCCGAATCGGGTAGGCGATGAGGCCGACATCCACCACGTTGCCCAGCACATCCTCATAGACCTGATCGTGCCGGCGATATTCGACGTGCACGTTCACGGTCGGGAAGTTCTTCAGGTATTTCTTGATATAGGGCGGTAGAACATGAAGGCCGATGCTATAGATCGTGGCCACACGGATGTTGCCCGAAATGATGTCCTTGATCTCCTGAAGCTTGCTGTGCAGCGCCTCATAGGTCTGCAGGATCTGCTTGGAGTAATCATAAAGAACCTCGCCCTCCGCTGTGAGGCGGAAGTTCTTCTTGCTGCGCTCAATGAGGAGGCTCTTGAACTGCCGCTCCAGTGCGCTGATGGTCTGGCTCACGGCGGATTGGGTCACGCCGTTGATCTGGGCAGCTTTTGTGAAGCTTTGTGTCTCGGTAAGGTCGCAGAAAACTTTCAGACTTTCAATTTGCATAAGCGAATTAAATAGGAGTACGGCAAAAAGGTCAACAGCAGATAATGGGATAATCCAAAATAAAATGAAGAGGGCTAATTTGGCTCCCCCCTTCGGGGGATGATGCCCCGGTATGGACCCCGCCACATGCCACAATTCTGAAAGTTTCCAGGGCGGGCCGCCAGCCGCAATGTTCCCCGTTTTCGCTTTATACCCTCCCTCCGCCGCACTACGCTTCCCCTGCAAGCCGCCACGGGCTTTCCCCGGGCCGATCGGAGAGGTGCTCCACCGGCGGAATGGGAGAGTCCGGCCCTTGGCGGAATGGCATTGATACAGTGGAAACCCGCAATACGCACACCAGCCAGCCGCGCATCCTGATCGTGGACGACGATCCGGGACAGCGGAGTCTGCTGCATTCCTTTCTGGAGGGTCAGGGCTTCGAGACGGTGCTCGCGGAGAACGGTGAGCGGGCTCTCCGGGTGCTGGCTGAGCAGCCTATTCAGATGATGATTTCGGATGTCCGCATGCCGGGCCTTTCCGGTCTGGAAACCCTCCGCAAGGCACGGGAACGGCATCCCCTCCTCCAGGTTCTGCTTGTTACCGCCTATGCGGACATCCGGGAGGCGGTGGGAGCCATGCGGGACGGAGCCGTGAATTACCTCGCCAAGCCGATTGATCTGGACGAACTGCTCTCCATCGTCCAGCACGCCACGGGCGTGACACCTCGGCCCGCTGTCCGGTTTGGCGTGGGCCGCGAACTCCCAACCCGGATCGTCGCCGTCAGTCCCCTGATGCAGGCCGTCTTTCAGGATGCCTCCCTTGTGGCCGCCTCCGACAGCCGCATTCTGATCACAGGCGAAAGCGGCGTGGGGAAGGAGGTCGTGGCGGATGTGATCCACGCCTGGAGTTTGCGGGCGAACGGGCCCCTTGTTAAGGTCAACTGCGCCGCCATCCCGGAGAACCTGCTTGAAAGCGAGCTGTTCGGGCACGAGCGGGGATCCTTTACCGGGGCCACGGCCCAGCGCATGGGTCGCTTTGAGACGGCGGATGGGGGGACGATCTTTCTCGATGAGGTGGCCGACATGGCGCCATCCCTCCAGGCCAAGCTCCTGCGGGTCACCCAGGAGGGGCGCTACAACCGGGTCGGCTCCAGCGTTGAACTGAAGACGAATGCCCGCATTCTGGCCGCAACCAACCGCCATCTCGAAGAGGAGGTCAAGTCCGGCAGGTTCCGCGAGGATCTGTTTTACCGCCTGAATGTGGTGGAGTTGAACCTTCCCGCCCTTCGGGAACGACGCGAGGATATTCTGCCGCTGGCAAACGCGTTCATCGCGGAATTCACGCAGGGCAAGGCCCGGTTCTCCTCGGGAATGTCCGAGTGCCTCCTCAACTATTCCTGGCCTGGCAATGTTCGGGAGTTGCGGAATGCCATGGAACGGGCAGCCCTGCTCTCCCAGGGGGACCTGATTCTCCCGGACCACCTGCCAACCCGGGTTCGCTCAGGCACAGTGGCACCTGCCGTATCTCCCGAAACAACGCCTGAGCAGTTGGATGATGTAGAGAGGCAGGCCATCATGCAGACCCTGCGAAAGCATGATTACAACCGCACCGAAACCGCCAAATCCCTCGGCATCAGCCGCCGCGCCCTGCTCTACAAGCTCCAGCGTTACCGGGAATTGGGGCTGTCAGTGGATGCCGGCAGCTGAAGCATCCCCGCCCGGATTCAAAACGCCGGCCAATTGGTGTGGGTGGACCAATACAGGCTCTTCAACTTGTCCACGGGAACACTCCGCGCCGAGCCATCCGCAAAGGTGAGATTGATCGATTTTGTGTGCCGGTTCAGGCTGAAGTTGCCAAGTCCTCCCCCACCCCCCTTGACCCTGTCAGCCGGGATGCCATCCGAGGGGGACGGCCAGGAATCCATCCACATGGAATCGGCGATGATCGGCACATCGCTGGAATGCTGGAGTCCATCCAGTTTGCCGAAATAGTAGGCTCCCACCTGGGATTCCATGGGCTTGTCCGAATACACCCAGGAATTCAGCGCAAAGGCGCCATACGACCCGGCACTTGCCCCGAAGTAGCTGGAAAGCGGCCCCCAGTAGGCCGTGGATGTGCCGTAATAATCCAAACCGTTGAGCGTGTATCCCCGCTTGTTCGCGGCGGGGCAGACACGGAGGGCGGCATTGGTGCTCTGACGGGAACCGGCATAGACCATGAGACGGTCTATCCACAACCCCTGTCCCGCATCGTAATTGATGCTCCGGCCCCGGTTGTCATTCACATACATCTGGCTCGCCAGGGTGAACTGCCGCAGATTATTGAGGCAGGCAATCCGCTGCCCCTTCTCCTTTGCCCTGGAGAGTGCGGGCAGCAGCATCCCGGCGAGAATTGCGATGATCGCAATGACCACAAGCAGTTCGATCAAGGTGAACCCGGTCGGTTTCGTCCGACTCCGGGTGGGCTGGAGGTTATCTGTTTTCAAGGATTTCAAACCGTAACCCGACCACCTCCGGAGTCAAGCACCGCTTTGAAGTCCCCCTCCTCCGTTCGTCATCCCACCACATCCGATGCTGTTGAACGGTTTTTTCTCGAAATACCGCCTCGGCGGTGCGACATTTGCCCGGTCATGAATTTACTTCCACGACTCAGCATTGTGGCTTGCGCCCTTGCCGCCCTGTCCTGCCCACACACTACCACTGCCGCCGACTGGCCGCAGTGGCGGGGTCCAAACCGCGATGGCCTCTCAGCCGAAAAAGGCTGGCAAAGCGCATGGCCTGCCGAGGGTCCCAAACGCCTCTGGGAACAGAAGGTGGGGATCGGCTATTCCTCCATGTCGGTCAGCAAGGGCCGGATCTACACGATGGGCAACACAAACGATGTGGACATCGTCTCCTGCTTTGATGCCGAAGCTGGCTCGCCCGTCTGGGCCCACACCTATCCTTGCGGTGCGAAGGATCCGAACGGATTCCAAGGTACCCGCGCCACCCCGACCATTGATGGGGATCTCGTCTATTCAATCAGCAGGCATGGCCACCTGTTTTGCCTCGAAGCCATCAGCGGCAAGGTGAAGTGGGCCAAAAATCTGGTTCAGGACTTCGGGGGTCTGGAACCTCTGCACAGTGGCGGGAAAGAGGGTTGGGGTTACTCCGGCTCGCCGCTCATCGAGAAAAACCTGCTGCTCGTCGAGGCGGGAGGCCCGAGCGGTTCCTCCGTGGTTGCCTTGAACAAGCTGACGGGTGCAGTGGTATGGAAGAACGGCTCCGATGTCGCTGGCTATGCTTCGTTGGTGGCACTGGATGTCGAGGGGGAACGCTGCTTCATGCAATTCGCCGCTGAGCACCTCGTGCTGCGACGGATGAAAGATGGTTCCGAACTTTGGCGGCATCCATGGAAAACCAGCTACGGGGTCAATTCTGCCACCCCGATTGTGCAGGGCTCCGAAGTGTTCATCTCATCGGGGTATGGTTTTGGTTGTGCCTTGGGCAGGTTCTCGCTCAAGGGCTTTGAAGAGGTCTGGCGCAACAAAAACATGAGGAACCATGTGAACAGCTGCGTTCTCCTCAACGGATTTCTATATGGTTACGATGACAGCGAACTCAAGTGCCTTGATTGGAAAACGGGGGAAGTGAAGTGGGCCAATCGCGCCTACGGCAAGGGTGCGCTCCTTTATTCGGATGGCCGGCTCATTCTTTATGGCCAGGGCGGCAAACTTGGAGTCGCGGAGGCATCACCTGAGGCCTTCAAGGAACTCGCCTCCTTCCAGGCGCTGCAGGGCCAGAACACCTGGGCAAATCCGGTTCTCGCCAACGGCCGCCTTTACGTGCGAAATATCGACACCCTCGCTGCTCTGGATGTGAAGAAACATTGATGAGTGCGGCCGCAGTCATCGTGATCCGCCGCAAGCGGCTTGTGAGACGCTTCCAGGCGGCGGGTGCCACCGCACCGGAAAGGGCCATCACCCTGGAATCAATCCACGAGCGTCACTCGTGGATCTTCGAGCGCATGGCCCGGCAGGGGGTGTTCCTGTCCGCAGGACCGCAGCTCTTTTACATGGATGAACCGGCCGCCCTGCTTTACCAGCAGGCGGCCAGGCGCCGGGCCATCGGAATGGCGGCCTTTTTTCTCATCCTCTTCCTGTTGTTCCTGATCCTCAAACAATCCCTGCGGTGAGGAATTCCCTGCAAGATCCCGACCCATGCAACCCGACGACCTGAAGTTCCCCGTGGTCTTCCACCAGGGTGTCGCCTCCTTCCTCGAGCGCACAGACAACTGGTCCAGCTGCTGGTTTGGAGGGCCGTCGGAAGTGCAGGTGCATGGGGTGCCGGATGCCTCCGTGCCTCCCCACCACATTCTGACACTCGGCTGCAGGGAGTTCCCGGTCCTGGGGAAGTTCGGCCTGCACCTCTCCCTGTTTTACGGCATCCGCTACAGCGGTTGCGACATGCTCTGCCGCAAAAGGGACACCTTCAATCTGGAGGTTTCCCGGATGTCTCCCGCCCCCGCCGAACCCGATTGGCCTTATCCCCACTATCCCCATCACCTGCCCTATTTTCCGCTCCGGGTGGCGCGGAAACTGGAGTGTGATTTTGCAACCTTCTCCGGGCTTTCCTGTCAGCCCGGCTGGGATGTCTCACCCGCCGCCATGGTCGTGATCGTCCCCGCAAGTCCTGTGATTGGGATGTCCCTCTGGGGTCCGTCCGGGGATGCTGAGAGAACCCAGATTATCTTTGAGTGCGACCTTTCCCAGGGTGCATATCGCGCGTTCAACCAGTGCGCCTGAGCGGGATGCAACCTGCGGTCCAACTCAAAGCCATGAAAGAGACCTCCCTCAAAAAATGGGTTATCGGACTCACTGTCACTGCGGTGGGGTTGCTCGTGTTGTCGGGATACCTTTTCCTGGCCAAAGGATGGCTCACCATCCGGGTGGCGTGGGCTGAGGAGCAGACCGCCCTTTTCCAGAAAATGCTCGATACAGCTCTGCCTGGCGATGCCCACATCGCTGCCGAATGCCTTGGTTACGTGGAGGGTTACTATCCCTCCGGCAGCAAGCAGGTGACGGGTTCCCGGCTGGATCGTATTGTGGAGCGGGAACGGACACGGGTCTCCCGCAGGATCATCGACCACCTTCGGTCACAGACCGGTCAGGATCTCGGAGCCAATCCAAATGCATGGATTGAGAAGTATGGAACCCGGTAAGAGAAAACGCGGAGGCGGCTGTGGATCACTTGTTGGGAACCCACCCCTTGCCGGGGGCGTATTCGCGGCTGCCGGAGGGGGAGTGGCAACCAGCCACCAGAAGGGCCGCAATGAGGACTAGAAACAGACAAATCTTTGACATGCCCTGATTTTAAGACAGATTTATTACAGGGCAAGCGCCCTGCGTCCAAAATGCCGGATCCAAAGAAATTCCTCAAAGGCCAACTCCTGTTGGATAGTGGCCAACTTCGCGGTTCGTTCTTTCAACGGACCGTGGTGTTGATTTGCCATCACGATCCTGAGGGTGCGTTCGGCCTTGTTCTGAACCGGGAATCCGGCGCTTCGGTGGGTCAAAGCATCGCGACGGAGATCAGTGAGAGCCTCCGGGAACATCCCCTTTACCTCGGCGGCCCCGTCAACCCCTCCGCGATGAGCTATCTCTACACCTCGCACTTCATGCCGGAAGCGAATGTGCTTCCAAATCTCAGCGTTGGGCATTCGGTGGAGGATCTGGTTGCGTTGGGAAAATCGTTCTCCCCATCCAAGAAAATCAAACTCTTCGCCGGTTATGCAGGCTGGAGCCCGGGCCAACTCGAGGACGAAATGGGTCGTGACGCCTGGATCGCCCACCCGGCCACCACCGACATTGTCTTTGATCCGGCCCCGTTGCAACTGTGGCAGAAAATCCTGCGGATGAAGGATTGGCGCTGCCGACTCCTGGCCCAGACCCCGGAAGACCCCGGCACCAACTGAGCCCTCCACATCCCAACGCCTTGCGCGAACCTGACCCCTACGTGGCTCCGCAGAACATCAGGTCATTCCCCCCTGCCATCAAAAGGGACGTCCACCACTTCTTCCGCCTTTTTTTGTGCTCTTGGCGCGGCTCCTGCCGTAGTTGACGGAGGGGCGGGTTCCTCCCGCATTCTCTTCAGGAGCACTTCCCGTGAGCATCCGCTTGAGTTCCCGGATCTGGTCCCGAACCAGTGCCGCCTTCTCAAATTCCAGATTGTTCGAGGCCGTCACCATCTCCACCTCCAACTCACTGATGGTCTGGGCAACGTCGATGTCTCCCCCGCCCTCCCGTAGAAATGAATCTCCCCCACCCCCTGTGTCCCTCTGAGAGGAAAGACTGTCTTCAACCGGACGTGAAACACTCCTCGGCGTGATTCCATTCTGGAGGTTGTATTCGATCTGACGCTTGCGGCGATATTCGGTGATGGCCAGAAATTTCTGGATGCTCTGGGTCATCACATCCGCATAGAGGATCACCTCCCCGTTCAAATGCCGCGCCGCCCGGCCCGCAGTCTGGATCAGGCTTGTCGTGCTGCGAAGGTAGCCCTCCTTGTCGGCATCAAGAATGGCCACAAGCGAGACCTCCGGCAGATCCAACCCCTCCCGCAGCAGGTTGATTCCCACCAGCACATTGAATTCCCCCTTGCGCAGGGATCGCAAAATCTCCACCCGCTCGATCGCCCCGATCTCACTGTGCAGATATTGAACACTGATCCCGATCTCCCTCAGGTAATCGGTCAACTCCTCCGCCGTTCGCTTGGTGAGGGTGGTGACCAAAACCCGCTCCTTGAGATCTGCCCGGCGCCGGCATTCGTTGATCAGGTCATCAATCTGCCCCCCAAGCGGTTTGACGGTGGTCCTGGGATCCACCAGCCCGGTCGGGCGGACGATCTGCTCCACCACCTGTTTCTGGCACCACTCCAACTCCCTGGGTCCCGGCGTGGCGCTGACGTAAATGGTCTGGTCCTGATGCCCTTGAAATTCCGGAAAGGTCAGGGGCCGGTTGTCCAGGGCGCTGGGCAGGCGGAAGCCGTAATCGACCAGCACCGTTTTGCGGGAACGGTCCCCGGCGTGCATCCCGCCAATCTGCGGCACCGTCGCGTGTGACTCATCAATGATCAGAAGGAAGTCATCCGGAAAGAAATCAAACAGCGTGCAGGGGCGCGACCCCGGCGGTCGGGCGTTCAAGTGCCGCGAGTAGTTCTCTATCCCGGAACAGAAACCCATCTCCTCCAGCATTTCAAGGTCATACTCGGTCCGCATCTTGATCCGCTGCGCCTCAATCAGCTTCCCGTGCTTTTCAAACCACGCAATCCGCTCACCCAGCTCCTCCCGGATGGCCAGCAGGGCTGGGCGCAGCTTTTCCGCAGGGGCAACGAACTGCTTCGCTGGAAAAATCGTGACCATGTCCAGATGCTCCAGCGTGTCCCCGGTCAACGGCTCGAACCGGGTGATGCGCTCGATGGAGTCCCCGAAGAATTCCACCCGCAAGGCATCCTCCCGCCCGGCGGGACACATCTCCACCGTATCCCCCCGGACCCGGAACTGGCCCCTGGCAAACTCAATATCATTCCTGTTGTATTGAAGAACCACCAGCCTGCTTAGGAAATAGTCCCGTGCCTGTTCCATCCCGCAGCGGATCGGGATGATCATCTGCTCATAATCCTCCTTGCTGCCGATGCCGTAAATGCAGGAAACGCTGGCCACAACCAGCACATCCCGCCGGGAGAACAGGGAACTCATCGTGGACAACCGCAACCGCTCGATCTCCTCGTTGACGCTGGAATCCTTCTCAATAAAGGTGTCCGTGCGCGGCAGATACGCCTCCGGCTGATAGTAATCGAAGTAGCTGACAAAGTATTCCACCGCATTGTTGGGGAAGAAGCTCTTGAACTCGGCATAAAGCTGGGCCGCCAGGGTCTTGTTGTGGGAGATCACCAGCGTGGGCCGCGCCAGATTCCGGATCACGTTCGCAACCGTGAAGGTCTTCCCCGAGCCGGTGACGCCCAGCAAGGCCTGATGGGCAACCCCCTGCCGGAGCCCCTCCGTCAGCTTCTCAATAGCCTGGGGCTGATCCCCCGCCGGTGAATAGGATGATACGAGTTCAAACACACCTAACCCTACGGGCCCAACCCACACGCGTCAACGCGCCGCCCCCGGCAAACCTCCCCGCCTTCCAGCCCCACTGGAACCACCGCACCCGCGATACCCACACCGCCGCTCCCTCCGACCCCAGACCACACCGGCCCCAGAATCCCCCCTTACTCCCCTCCCCCCTTCGCGTCTTCGCGTGAGCAAAACTCCCCCGCAACCTGAATCATCGACCACCAGATTGTTACGCCCCTTCAGGGCTTGTGCTATGTTTGGTATCATTTCCCGGGGCCGTGCCCCGGGCTATCACATTCCGGGCCTTCAGCCCTCCGGAAACAAAGCCCCCAGCGCATCCGCACCACACCGGCCGCGCCAACATCATATCATCCGCATTGCCGATCCCCACACCGCACCACCGTCGATCCCCAGACCACACCGGCCCCAAAGCCCCAGGATTCCCCCCTTAATCCCCCTCCCCCCTTCGTGTCTTCGTGTCTTCGTGTGAGCAAAACTCCCCCACAACCTGAATCATCGTCCCGAACCGCGGACTCCCGGTCCCTCCTCTCCGCGTCTCAGCTCCTCTGCGCGAGATTCCTTCCCCTTCCCCGCC
>CAIWMU010000233.1 GCA_903913865.1 uncultured Verrucomicrobia subdivision 3 bacterium | reverse complement strand
TTGCGCCGTTCCCGGCGCTACCCCGGGTTCAGGCCGCAGCGCGTTCCCTACCCCGCAAGGGGTTGTGCCGTTCGTGCCCGCCGGGGGGGTCGATATCAAAGGGCGGAATGGAATCAGGTTCACGGGTGCCGAAGAGGAGGCCGCCCGGAATGTATGTCCATGATCCACGAAATACACACACCTCACACACCTCACATACCACCCATTCCCCCCCATCGGCACAACCACCTTCGGGGTTGTGGCGCACTTCGCACCCACACCCGGGATAACGCCGCAGGCGGCGCAACCCTGGGCTTTGGGGCAGAATCCCGTTGGGATTCCCGGAGGGGGAAGGCCCGGGCGGGTGGGCACTCCACACGCTTGCACGCATGGCCCGCGATGGATTCCCACCGACACCCGAATCGGCCTATTCAGCCGTCCTGGTGGAGACATCCACAACCACCCCGCTTGTGTTCACGGCGAGATCGTAAACTGTGCCCTCAAGGGTGATGCGCACCACGTGCCCCTGATCATCCCGCTCCAGGTCGGCGTAATGATCCATCCAAAGAACCTCTTTAGGGGCTGCCTGGGATTTGGTCTCCACGAGGTTCACCCGGTTCATCCCGGCAGAGAGGAAGTCGATGAAGGTCACCACTTCGTTGATGTTGGCCTTCAGCGGTTGCAGCTCTTTCGTGGTGGCGCGGCGGAAACGGTCCACGGCACCGATCAGGCGGCCCGGGCCGTTGGCCCAATGATGATTCGCCTGGGTGGCGAGGGACTCCTGGGGCGCATCCAGAAACCAGTTGATGCCGCCCCGCATGAACGAGAGGTTCCGGAATGGCGCGCCCTCGCCTACGGCCCAATAGTTGGACCAGGCGGGAGTCCATGTTTCCGCCACCCCATCCCACAAACCCCGGGCCTTGAAGTGGGCCTTTGTTGCCGTCCAATCCAGCCAGCCATCCGGCCCGGGAATGACATCCGGCCCTGCGGCGGTGCAGAGCACCATGCCCCAGCGGCGGCGCAGGTCCTTGTTGGCACGGGAATTCACATACCCATCCAGCGAATGGCAAATCTCGTGACCCATCACGAAGGTGAAGTAGTCCCCGCTGGCCGCCCCCTTGCCCAGCACCTTCTCAATGGCTGCGGTCAGGTCGGCGGCCCATTCATTGGCCGACCGCACCGCCCAGTCCCCGAAGGTGTTTTTCGCACTGTCCGGCGTCCACACAAATGCCCCGCGTCCCTCCCCATAGAGCTGGTCGATGGTGAGCACCGCATCCGGAAACAGCTCGCGGGGATGCCGGCGCAGGAAGTCGCGGGTCGTCCCCTGCGCGGCCGGTATGGACCGGCCATTGTCCCCCAGTGCGAGGCTTGTCTCCAGGAACAGGGTGCGCACCGTGCCGGTCAACCCCAGCACATCCGCTATGGCGGTCCTGCGGGCGGGAATGTCCGGCAGCACATGCTCCAGCATCACCCAGTTCTGAAGCACGATGCCGGGCACATGGTGGAAGTTTGTCACGTTGAGGTTCTGATATTTGAGGAACGGATATTTCGCGATGTGGTTGGTGAGGGCGCTGAACACCGATTCCCTTGTGCTGAGTGTTCCGCTCTGGATGTGCGAGATGATGTTCCAGTTGGCGTTGATGACCGCGTTGAGCAGGAGGTTGCTGTTCGCGCTCAGGGCCTTGCCCGGGTCATTGGGGTGCGCGTCATAGATGGCCTCAATTTCCGCAAGGCTCTGCGAAACGCTCTTTCTCGAGCCATAGGCCAGATACATCCGGTCCCCGGCATGCCCGCCGATCACCAGATCAGGGGTGCCATCCCCGTTGTAATCTCCAAAATCCGCCACCGCCCCATCCGTGAGGTTGTGCAGGTCCGGGCTGGTCCCGCCGTCGCCGGTGATGGTGAAAGTGAGCGAGCTGCCCAACCCGAGGGTCGCCGCATCGCGCCAGTACCGAATCTCACCCCAGTTGATGCCACGGATGAGGTCCATCACGCCGTTCCCATTGAGGTCAAACAGCCGGGGATGGATCTGGTAGGAATCGGAGAAGAGGGTCGTCCCCGCGCCAAACCTGGGCTCCACCCGGGTGCCGGTGTTCAGGAACAGGATGACCGGCCCGCTGGAACTGCCGGTGATCAGATCGGGAAGTCCGTCCCCATTCCAATCCCCCAGATCAAACCGCCTGTCGGGCAGCAGAAAATCTGCCCCGCTCACGCTCTTTACAATGGTGGCCGCCGCAAGCACAGGTGCCTGACCCGCCGCAGAGGTATTCCGATAGATGCGCAGCTTGTTTGCCGAATCCGCGACGATCAGGTCCTTCACGCCATCCCCGGTCATGTCTGCAAAGGCAATGGGGCATCCGCCCGGCCCGGCATCGATATCCACCCCGCCCGCCTGCACTTTGGTCCCGGCTGCGAAAACCGGGGCGGAGGCGGTGCCGGTGTTCAGGTAAAGCCAGACGTTTCGGCCTGCCCCGACGAGGAGATCCAGCTTCCCATCCTGATTCCAATCCACGGCGCGGGGAACCCTCCAGCCCTCATGCCTGAGCGGCACTCCGTTAACCTGCAGGGCTGCAAAACCAGTGAACTGGGTGACCGGCACACCTCCGCCGCCCGGCGGCTCCGACACCACAGTCACCCTGATGCCAGCGCGGCAGAACCCGCCTTGTCCATCCTCAACAATTGCCTGGAAACCATCCACCCCCACATACCCCTTGCCGGAAGTGTAGGTGAACGATCCATCCCCGTTGTGGGTTGCTGTGCCGTGCGCAGGCTGCGTCCAGCTGCGCACCCTGAGGGAATCGCGCTCCACATCGTAGGCCCGGGCGAGGATGCTCATCGTGCAAAAGGGTCGGTTGTTCACGCCCTCCGTGGCCGTCTCCCAGATTTTTGGGGCGTGGTTGGTCCGCAGGGTCGCGACCTCCCCGGCTGTCACAACGCGGTTGAACACGGTGACCTGGTCGAGCCGGCCCTTGAAGAAGCCGGATCCCTCAATCCGCGCCAGACTTGCGAAGGGTTGGGATCTGGGCCCGCCCGGGCCTGCCCCCTGCACCGGACCGGCTCCATCAAGATAAACCTGCCCCGCACCGCTTGTGCCCTCCCGGGTGAACACCACATGATGCCACCTGCCATCGTTGACGGGAGCCGCAGAGCGGACCACGGTGACGTCATCCACCGCAAGGCCAATCCGCCCGCCATCATCCAGCCAACCCCACTGGATGCCCCCTTTCCCCACCACCCCGGCGATACCGGGGGAACCGGCCACCCCGAAACCACCCGCCTGGGAGGTTCGAATCCAGAATGAGAGCGAGGCCGGGCCGGAGAGCGCCCGCGAAAGGTTTGAGGACAGGGCAAGGTGCTGGTTCACACCGTTGAATTCGAGCCCTGTGAATTGGCGGCCCGAAACCCAATTGGAGCCATCCATGTTTTTGAGGATCGCTGCGACACTTCCCACACTATCCCCCGCGATCCGGTTCGTGCAGACCGTTTGAAACGGGCTGTCATGCCAGTCCGGACCCTCATCAAAGTTCCAATGGTGAACCAACCCGTCAGCAAGACCTCCAAGCGCGCCAGTCGGCAGCGCGGCGGCCAATACAAGGGACAGAAAGCCAAACGGTTTTTTCATAAATTCATCAAGGGGGCAAAACGGAGGGATATGTCCTCCCCGCTGCGCAACAGCCTAGGAACTCCCGGGCTGCCACACAAGATATCGGAGGGACGGACCCGGGCTGCCCGGAAGATTTCCCCTGCTCGTTTCCATTGACCGGCGTGCCGCGCCTCGGCACATTCCCCCCATGGCTGATACGCTTTTATCCCGGTTTCTGCGCTATGTGCAGATCGACACGCAGAGCGATGAACGCTCCAGTTCCTGCCCGAGCACGCCCGGACAATGGAACCTGCTCCGTCTTTTGAAGGCCGAACTCGATACCCTCGGCGCCGCAAACGTCCGCCTGACCGATGCCGGATACCTGATGGCAACCATTCCAGCCACGAACCTTCCGGCAGCCACAAAGAAATCGGGCGCCCGCTCCCCGCGAATCCAGGCCCCGCGTCTGGCGCTGTTTGCCCATGTGGATACAGCCCCTGACTTTTCGGGAAAGGACGTGAAGCCGATCGTCCATTCCAACTATCAGGGGGGCGCGATCAAATTTCCGGGAAACCCCCGGTTGCTGCTGGATGAGACGGTTGCGCCGCATCTGCTGGATTGCAAGGGAAAGGACATCATCACCGCCAGCGGCACGACTCTGCTGGGGGCCGATGACAAGGCCGGGGTCGCCATCCTGATGACTCTGGCCGAAACGCTTCTGACACAGCCCCGGATCCCGCATGGGGACATCCGGCTTTGCTTCACGCCGGATGAGGAGATCGGGCGCGGAACGGACAAACTGAACCTGAAAGATCTGGATGCGGATGTTGCCTACACCCTGGATGGCGGAACGCCCGGTGAAATCTCATGGGAAACCTTCTCCGGGGATGCAGCCGTGGTCGAGATCGAGGGAACCTCCACCCATCCGGGTGAAGCGGGAACCAAGGGCATGGTCAGCGCCCTGCACCTTGCCGCAAAGCTGCTCTGCGCCCTGCCCCGGGAAAAATGCGCCCCGGAATCCACCACAGGCCGCCAAGGTTTCATTCATCCCACCCGGATCGAAGCGGGCGTGGAAAAAGCGACCATCAAGTTCATTTTGCGCGATTTCCAGATGCCGGGACTCGAGGAGAAGGGCCGCATTCTTCAAGGGCTCTGCAAGGGGCTGCAGGCCGCCACCCCCGGGGCCCGCGTCTCCTGCAAGATCCGCAAACAATACCGGAACATGGCCTATTGGCTAGAAAAGGACATGCGCCCGGTGGATCTGGCGCGGCAGGCCATCCGATCCATCGGGATCGAACCCACCGACCACCCGGTGCGCGGTGGCACGGATGGATCAAGGCTGACGGAAAGCGGGCTTCCAGCCCCAAACCTCTTCGCAGGAATGCACAACATCCACGGTCCGCTGGAGTGGGTTGCGCTTCAGGACATGGAGTTGTCCGTCAAAACCTGCGTCAAACTGGCTGAGATTTGGGGATCCGCAACATCCCGCTGAGCAGGCGGGCGGGTTCCTACTGTTTCCGATACCCGAACAGCCCGCGCTCCTTGATCGCCTGGGCTATCTCGGCGGGCACACATTCCTCCCATGTGGAATCGCCGGACTCGATCCTGGCCAGCACATCCCGACGCCGGATCGGCAACAGCTCCGGATCATACCCTTTCATTGGCTGGATGAACCGGTTCTCGAGCAGATAGGCATAGAGATGCTTGAGGCGGGGAGCCACCGGAAAGTTGTGGGCCTCAATCAGTGTGCCGGTGTCCAGGTCCAGATGGGGATACACGTAGATTCGGGCCGGGTTCTTGAACAACTGTCCGAGACCGCCCAGCAGGCCACCCTCGCTGTCATTGTAAAACGTCTCGTCGAAGATCTCCCCCAGCACCTGCGCCCCAAGAGGCAGCCCGATCGGCTGGTTCGTGTAGCGGGAAAGGTATGCGGCCAGACGGTGGAAGCGGCGGAAATTGGAGATGAGCACGGTCCACCCGAGGGCGCGGAGGGTATCGACCCGCTGGAGAAAGTCCCGGGCATCTATTCCATCCCCTGTGGTCAGGTGCCTCAACGTCATTTCCATGAGGACCACCGGCGTTTCCCCTTTGAGTTCCGGCTCCGCGACGAACTGTTCCAACCCGCGCCTCAGGACGTCCAGGGCGGCCCGGGTCATCGGCCTGAAACTGCCCCTCAGCACCAGCACCGGCTTTTTGTAAAGCACTTCCGCCCATTGGATCGGCTCCCCCTGGGCTGTGAACATGGCGGCTTCCGTCAAACCCTGCTTCACCAGTGCCAGGGCCATCAACCGGTTGTCCACCCCGGCAAAGGCCGGTCCGCTGAAATGGATCATGTCCACCTCCACCCGTTCCCAGGACAGCCCATCCAAAAGGGATTTGATGAGGGTCTCCGGATCCCGATGGCTGTAAAAGGTCCCATGCACCAGGTTTACACCCAGAACTCCCAGAGCCTCCTGCTGCCTGACTGTTTCCCGATCCAGCATCCGGACATGAATCAGCACCTCCGAGGCATCCGCCCCCGGCTCATCCTGAAACCGGATCCCCATCCAGCCATCCCCCGATTCGCGGCGGGTTGCCACCGTGTTCGCAAAGGCGAAAAACGCCATCTTGTCCCCGCGCTTATCATCCAGCCGCTCAATCAGCAGGTCATATTCGTGCGCCAGCATCGCCTTGAGCCTTCTCCGGCTCACATACCGGTCGGTTGGCCCGTAGATCGCGTCACTGACCGCCATGTCGTAGGCCGAGATCGTCTTGGCAACCGTTCCTGCGGCGCCGCCCACACGGAAAAACCAGCGCGCCACCTCCTGCCCCGCCCCGATCTCGGCAAAAACGCCGTAGCGCTTTGCGTCGAGATTGATTTGCAACGCCTTCTGATTTGTGTCCAATGCTTCATTCGCCATAACCCGCTCACCATACACCAGCTTCCCTCCCGCCGAAATCCCAAAACCTCAGTCCGGGAAGCGGACATTTTTACCACGGATAAGACCGGATGCTAATGGATGGGAAGGGCTCACGAACCGGGGGCGACTCGTCAGGCAGGCAAAAACCGGCTCGTGACGGACGTGACACCGACGCAGCATGCGAAGATCGCCCGTTAAGACCAGTTCCACAATGGTTCCCCCTCCACTCCCAATCGCCACATGTCCATCCCATGATACCGGGTCTTGCCCCCCCGAACATGATCGTCCCGAGACCTTATTCATACGTTTGGGGTGGAAAGCCTGCCCCGATCTGGGGAGAAGGCTTACAAATTCGACGTTTTGCAGGCGGTACTGCCACGAAAAATAATCCCTAAGAAGCTTGTCGCACCCATCCCAAATAAGGGATAACTCATGCGCACGATCGGTCAATCCCGTGCATAGCATCAGCAGAGTGCGGAACTCTTGGCGAAGAACCCGTATGTATAATAAAAACACCGTCTCCATGGATGAATCTGCCCGCGATCCTGTTCAGGACCCGAAGTCCTTGCACAATCACGCCACGAGCAGGAGGAACCGGGACAGGCCTGCAGGCTGTCTCCTCCATGAAAAGTGCCTCTGTAGTCCGGATATGTCTTGCAATGCACCCCCACCGTTGTTAACCAGCGTTTCAGTCCTGTCTGAAACACAAATCCTCTTGCTCTCTTTTTAACCAATGCATATGTTGCAAAAAGTCTCGGTTCAAACACCCAGTAATATAAAGGCAAAAATGAGCACTCGTCACATCCTGAACACTTTATGGCAGAAGCTCCGGGGATCATCGGATTCTGCAACTCCACCGGACTTGCGCAAGGTCATGATCCCTGCCGGCGCCTTCACCATGGGCGATTTGCTAGATGGGGACGAGGATGCAAAGCCGGTCTCAAACGTCTTTGTTTCAGCATTTTACATTGAATCATGTCCCATAACGTGGGGCCAATGGAAGAGTGTTCAAACCAGCGCGAGAAACCATGGTTACAATTTTCGGCATGTGGACCGAGCACACGGTGAAGCGCATCCTGTTCAGAGCGTCACCTGGCACGATGCTGTAAAATGGTGCAACGCAAGGTCTGAGCGGGAGGATAAGACCCCAGTGTATTATGAAGATCCCGGTCTTACCCGGATTTACAAGAGCGGCGAACTGGCTCCCCATCCAAATTGGGCTGCCAATGGATACCGCCTGCCAACCGAGGCGGAATGGGAGAAGGCCGCCCGTGGTGGTAAATCCGGCTTGCGGTTTCCCTGGGGTGAGAAGATTTCCCTGAGTCAGGCCAACTACAATGGGAACCAAAATGGAAAAATCTTCGACCTCGGCCCCAATGGCCACCCACTGGCATTGGGCAAAAAAGGAATGCCCTACACAAGCCCCGTAGGGTCCTACGCCCCAAATGGTTATGGTTTGTATGACATGGCTGGGAACGTCTGGCAGTGGTGTTGGGACAGGTATGGATCTCCCTACAGCGGAGGCAACGACCCCCGCGGCCCTGCGGCGGGTTCATTCCGGGTTTTGCGTGGTGGTGGTTGGTGCTCCGATTCCAATAATTGCAGGGTTGCCTACCGGCTGGGCTACAACCCTTCGGCAAGAACGCAAGGATCAGGGTTCCGAACAGTCCTGCCGATGGACGAATAATGGCGATAGCGCCGGATCTGGCAAAGAGCTCCCGAGAACGAGACGATGTCCCAGGACGCATGCAGGAGGGGCGCAACCGAGTGTTCAGCGCCCATGGGTGGGGATGGGGGCTATGAGGAACTAAGAATCTGGTGAGGGACACCCCCAAGTCGGGGATGAAAGGGAATGTCTCCCGCAGAGTGGCTGAGACGCAGAGGTTCCAAATGCCTTCTCTCTGCGCCTCAGCCCCTGCGCGAGATATTTTCCAGTCCTCGTGGCAAATGGCTCAACCCACTCCCACCGACGCATTTCCCCTCCCCAACGTCAACGACGTTGTGCCATAGAGCCCGGGGTTGTGCGGGTCGCTGCACCACCCCGGGTTCAGGCCGCAGCGCGTTCCCTACCCCGCAAGGGGTTGTGCCGTTCGTGCCCGCCAAGGGGTTCGATATCAAAGGGCGGATTGGGATGGGGTTCACGGGTGCCGAAGAGGAGTCCGCCAGGAATGTATGTCCAATATCCACGCACTACACACACCTCACATACCACCCATTCGAACCATCGGCACAACCCCGTTGGGGTTGTTTATGTCTTTGGCCTTTACCCGGGGTAGCGCCGCGGCGGCGCAACCCCGGGCTTTGTGGCAGAATCCCGTTGGGATTCCCGGAGGGGGATGGG
>CAIWMU010000232.1 GCA_903913865.1 uncultured Verrucomicrobia subdivision 3 bacterium | reverse complement strand
CGCCAACTACGAACTCAGCCGCACGAGCGGGACACTGACCATCAACAAGGCGGCGATCACTGTGACAGTGGACAGCAAGAGCAAGACCTACGGGACGGCGAACCCGACCCTGACCGGAACCCTGAGTGGGGTGCTGAACGGGGACAACATCACGGCGTTCTACGCCACGGCAGCCCTGCTCAACAGCCCTGCCGGGACATATGACATTGTGGTGAGGCTGGTGGATCCGCGCGTGAAACTTGGGAACTACACGACGAGCCTGACCAACGGCATCCTGACGGTGAAGGGTGATGACGCACCGGTGGTGACACTGACCAACACTCCGTGGCTCTACACGGTGGGAACGGCAGCGGCACTTGTGGACACGAATGCCACGGTGACCGATGGCGGCAGCCTGAACTTCGACGGAGGCACGCTGACCGTGTGGGCGAGCGCCAACGGGAATGCGCTGGACACGCTCTCCTACCTGGTTGAAGGGGAGATCGGCCAGGACGGGACCGGGGTGACCTACGGTGGCGCCCTGATTGCGACTGTGGCCGGTGGCACAGGCACGACCCCGCTGGTGTTCAGCCTGAACACGAACGCGACCCCGGCGGCCGTGCAGGCCCTGCTTAGGGCAGTGACGATTGAGACGGAGGACGAGAGCACCAACAGCAGGACGCTCCGGGTGGTGGTTGCAGACGGTGACGGAGGGATCAGCGCCCCGGTGACGAAGGTGCTGGCTCTGAACCGTCCTCCTGTTGCCGGACCGGACACCTACAGCGTGGCGGTAAACGGGACCTTGACCAACACGATCGCCTCGGTGATCTCCAACGACACGGATGCTGACGGGGACACAGTGGTGCTGGAAAGCTTCAGCGGTGTCTCCGCCAATGGTGGACGGATCATTCAGGTGGGAACGGACCTGATCTACCGCGCGCCGGTCGGTTATCGCGGGGCGGACCTGTTCGCCTACCTGATTGCCGATGGCCGAGGAGGCGAGGCTGTCGGGGTGATGACGATCAACGTCGGCCTCTCGGGCACGCTGACCCTGAACAACTCAGTGGACGGCATGATAGTCCATCTGGTGGGTGAGGCCGGGAAGGCCTACCGGATTGAAGCAACCGGCAACATGTTCCAATGGAGCGTTGTTGGGACAGCAGTTGCGAACCCGGATGGCACCATCGAGGTTCTCGACACCCACGCCAAGGGCATGGCGCAGCGGTTCTACCGCGCGGTGGAGGAGTAACAGAATCTCCAACCCTGCTTAGGAGGCGGGTTGGCGCACAACAAAAGCACCCAGGGCCGGAAGTGGCGAAATCTGCTTCCGGCCTTTTTGTAATCCTGCGCTTCCACCTCGATCAATCACTCACAGTCGGGCGGGATCTCCCTCCTGCTGTTGAGGGCTGCTTGCATCGGTCCGACATGGCATCAGGTCACCCCTCCCCGGCAGTCGAAGTAATTCGAAAAATTTCCTATGCGTCCGTTGATATTCTTCAGATGTCATGATAGTCTGCATAAGAATAGGAGGAACAAAGGAGTGGTCTGTAACGTAAGCTATGTACAATATGTAATGAAAACCATAGTGAAAGAAGCGCAACGTCTGCTTGCATCGTTGGCCGTGGATCTGTTCAACCTTGGAGCTTGGTTTGGTTTATGTCGCGAGTGTGAACACCAACACCCTCATGGTGGGGAGGCACCTCGCCACCTGCTTCATGCTGACCGTGGTAATACACCCGGATGGGGGGCATCCTCACAATCAATTTCATCATCGGCGATGCGCGGAAACCATGCACCGTCCTCTCCGGTTGTGGAGGATGGCGGGGTTGTGAGCCAGGGTGGAGTTGATACGTTACCCCATCTGCCAGGGGATGATGAAGGTTCCCGACTGGACCTGATCAGTGATCTGATCTCGAAGGCAATGTCCCGAGCGGGGATGGGGAGTGCGGAACCACCTCGCAAGCTGACTCTGGATGGTGGTGAGGTGCTCATTGACGGTTTGCGCCAGGGGCGGATATTGGATGTTGTCCGGGCGCGCCCAGAACTCCATGAGCGCATCTGGGTGCTTGCATGGCAACGCAGCAAGGCAGGTAGATTGGGGGGGATTTACTCTGAAGCATCCCCTGCTGGAGCGACCGCAGCACCGCATCCACCAGCAGCCGGAAGTCCGTTCAATCAGTCTTTGCCACCCGACGTCTCAGGAACTTGCGTGCGATGACCATGAGTACACTTTTTATCGCGGCCATTGTGATGATCCTGGGTGTTCCCCTCTGCCTGATATTCGCCGCAGGCTATTTCGAATCCTGAGAGAACACACCTCTCTTCGTTCAATTACTGCCCGTTTTCACAGGATTCAGGCCTTGATTCCCGCCTTCAGCCCTCAAATTGCCAGGAGAGACCCAGAGAGTGTGGCAGGTTTGATCCGGCAAAAATTCGGGAACACGGAAATAAGCTTATGACATGAGTGAGAGTGTCAGCTGCACCCGCCCTGAATTTGTTAGTACCTCTCCATTTTATCACCATCCGAACCCCTCGTTCAGACCAATGTTTACAAGGATCTGGTGAAAAATGGAGGCGAGGGTCGGAATCGAACCGACGCTTCGATTCCGGGTCTATAAACATGCGTTTTTGCTGGGGATTTGACACATATAAACACCCATTGACACCCGTAAGCGTTGGCACTACTGTTAGCACTATGGCGAGCATACATAGGCGACCACGATCACCATTCTGGCACGGAGCATGGCGGGACCAGAACGGCAGGCTTCATCTCCAGAGCACCAAACAGACCGACCGGGCGAAGGCGCTGGCGTTCGTGATGGAGATCGAACGGGCGCAACGGCAGGCCGAAAGCCCCAATGCCATGACGGAGCTTCAGGCCAAGGGCATAATCAACGGCATCCTTGAGCGGGTCGGCGGTCTGGAGAGTGTGCGACCCATCCCCAGCATCGCGGAGCGGCTCAAGGACTGGATGGTCACAAAGCGGTCAAGGAAGAGTGAGGGCACCGCGACAAGGTATCAGTCAGTTGCGGACGGCTTCCTCAAGTATCTCGGCAAGGGAGCAGCCCGACGACTGGACGCAATCACCACAAAGGACATCGAGGGCTTCCTTAACCACCGCCGGGCTTCCGGGGTCAGCGCAAGCACTGTGGGGCAGGATTGCAAGATTCTGCGAATCGCATTCGGCCAGGCACAAAAGGAAGGGCTGATCACGTTGAACCCGGCAGCGGCCTGTGAACTGGAAACCGTCAACCGTGTAGAGCGTGGCACATTCACACCCGCCGAAATCGCGCTGCTTGTGGACACCGCACAGGGAGAGTGGAGAACCTTGATCTTGGTTGCCTACTTCACCGGGCAGCGGCTCGGCGATTGCTGCTCACTATCATGGGCGCAAGTGGATCTTGAGCAGGAGGTCGTTTCCTTCAAGCAGCAAAAGACCGGGACTGCGGTTGACGGTCAACCCCTGCACCCGGATCTACTCTCCCATCTGAAGGGCTTGCGGCGGTCTGGCGACCACGTGATGCCCCACCTGTCGAACCTTGGCCCCGGCGGCAGGCACGGCTTGTCTGAAGGCTTCAAGCGCATCATGGTGAAGGCTGGAATTGACACGGGCACCTTTCAAGGGGATGGCACACGCAAGCTTTCCAAGCGGAGCTTCCATGCTTTGCGGCACTCCTTCACATCCGCCTTGGCAAACGCTGGCGTATCACCGGAACTGCGGATGCGGCTCACCGGACACAAGAGCGCGGAGATGCACAAGGGTTACACCCACCACGAAATGCAGAACCTGAAGGATGCAGTCAACAAGCTCCCAAGGTTATGAAAAAGCAACCCAACACGGTGAGCCCCTGGGATTATCCACTGCTCCTGGAAGGACATCGAGTGATTGACTACGGGGCGTTTGACCAATTTTACAAGCCGCTCGGATATGTGGAAGTGAGCAGGATTCAGTCGGAAAAGGGAGGCAAACACCCCGAAGAACGGGTAGTTATGTCACCGCCAGAGCCAAAAGACAGAACGCTTCCGAATGCGCTTCCGATCACGGATGAAGTCCGGGATCTGGTAAAAGACAAGGCGCGGGAGTTGACCCGAACCATGGAGCAGCATGCCGACCTAAGAAGCCGCTTTGCCGATGCTGTCGTAACAATCAACTTGTTGACGCAAAGCGCCCTGCGCCGGCAGGATGCGGAATCCGTGGGCATGGTTGCGGAGCTGGCATTACTCGCCGGCCAAAGTCTCAGCCAGTTGGAGGGCATACGACCGCAGGCCTTTGCTCCGATCGCGCGGAAGCATATACAGTGGCCCATGATGAGGAGCACCCACACCAGAAACTCTGACAGTGAGGAACTGTTGCGCGATATCGCCCTTGGTTCGGGCTACCCCATCACACTGGATATGGGCGCCAAGTGGAAGCCAGACGCCGCGGCGGGTATTGCCTTACGGATGATTATCCACCTTTCGAATCTCCGCAGCGACCACCCGGAAAGTTTGATCGACGGCAAGTTGGTTCGGAACTGCCTCCCACCCCTAACCCGTGCAACTGCCGGGAAATGGTGGGGGGTGGGCTTGCGGTTCTTGCTTGATGCCTATCCCAGCCCCTGCAAGGTCAAGGAACTGAACCAACTGGTTACCGCCACGACCAAACAGAGGTACGAGTCCTCCCGCAATCAAGCGATTCAGGACAAAATTAAGGCCAGATTCATGGCGATCGCCAAGCGGTAGATCCAAGCCTGTGTGTAATCAAGGCGCGAACCAAATCCCTTCCTCGTTTTGCCCTGGCTTACGACTTACCCAAGTTGACGCCCTTGCTTGGGTAAGTCACAGCAGTTTAATGGTGATGCATGCTAAATACAAAAGCATACACAACGGGTCCTGTTGAGGAATCAAAGGACGTTACCAACATCAGGCCAGAGTGGATCAGGCTACCCCAGCCGGGCTTGCGGTGCCATTGGACGGGGATCTCCCGCTCAGCCCTGAATCAGCTGATCCTGCCCGGCCCTGCCAATGGAGGCCGACCACCTGTGGTGAGTTACTGCCTGCGGCAGAAGGGCAAGAAGACCGGGATCAGGCTCATCAGCTATGACTCCCTCCGGAAACACATCGAGGCGAATCAGGTTGATTGGCAGAAGGAGGGGAAATGAACGGTGTGTGTGACAGCACCACTTCCCGTATCGGTGCGGAAGGTGGAGCAAAAAAGGCCCCGCCCACCACGGCAAGGCCAATAACCAGCAACACACATTCCCACCACACCGCGCCACGGTCAAGCCTTGCTGGCATTGTTCTGGCCCTGTCACTGGCAGCCACGTGGGGAATGATCATTTGGGAGGTGTGCCGATGACAGCGCAAGCACCCGACCACAACACCAATGGGAGCGGCAAGCCGCCAGACCACCCACCACCGCCAGCCACAGCCAAGGCAAAGCCCCATGGAGGGATACACACCCCCCGTGGCTGGTTCAAGATCCACAGGGCTGACATGGTGAAGATCATGGAGAACTGCGAATCGAACGCACCATCTGTCTTTGGTGTGTGGGCGGCACTGTGCAGCCTTGCCAATGAGAATTCGGACGCTCAATTCACCGCTTCAATCGGCATCATCAGAATCAGATCAGGGGTGTCACGCCGAACAGCCTTCCGATGTCTGGAATGCCTGGAGGAGATGGGAATGCTGTGGGTGGAGCAGAACAAGGCGGCATCCAAACCGCACTTGCTACCAAACACTTACACCATCATCAGCACTGCCAGCAAACCAAGTGGGGGTAGTGCCATAGATGCACTAGGGCAGTGCCATAAAGGCACTAGGGGTAGTGCCAAGGATTTCAAAAACCTTGGCACAGAGGTTAAAGAAGGGAATAACGGGGTGGGGGCTTCCGAAGCCCCACACCCCGTTAAGAAGCACCATCAAAACAGCGCAGCCCCCGCCTTGGGGGCGGGAGCAGCGCAGGATGGTGCCAAGAAAAGAATCCAACAGAAGGAGACATGGTGAACAAAAAATGTGTGTGCGGTAAGACTATCGACTCAACCACGGGGCAGACAGGTGGTGAACAACCAAGATTCAGTGAATCAAATTTCTGTTCAATGGCATGCGCACAATCTGAATTGCATGGCTATCTGCAGGGTTATGGCGTTTTGCCGATTAGCTTTCAATACCCCTATCAGAATTTAGATCGGCTCTCCAAGCTGAATGGTTCCGTTTTGAAAACAGCCAAGGCATGGAGCGACTTCATAGAATGGGATGGAGGCCCCAAGGATGGGCTATTGCTCCACGGGAAGATTAGCGGCACGGGCAAGACGCGGATTGGTAGCGTGGCGTTTCATCTCGACATACTCACATGCTTCGGAGGTGAGAAGGAGACAGAAAGACGATGGAGGCGCACAGATCCATTCGTATGGATGTCTGCCGGGAAGCTCACCAGCAGTTACCAACAGGTCTGCATGAAGGCCCAACACAAGGCAGACCTGCAGGCCAACCTTACCAAATGTGAGACGCTCTTTCTGGATGACCTGGACAAGGTCAAGCCAACGGAAGGGCTGATGGAGATGCTATTCTCTGTGATCGACGACCGATTCAGCAGCGACGAATGCCGCACCATCATCACAACGAACCTGACAGGCCCCGAGTTGGCAGAACGGTGGGGCAAGACGTATGGCCCCTACCTTGTCAGGCGGCTGGCGGACTACTGCACCAAGCTCAACTGTGACGAACACGCAAACCTTGAAGGCTGAACCCGAGTAATCCGAGGCCATAAAAGGGAGACTGCCAACATGCGCTGCCACACCCATCACCTGCCAGTGTTTGCATCAGCAAGGAAAGCCCCCCGTGGCTCCGCATTGGCGAGGGGGTATCAACACCGCACCCCTGCCATGCAAAGCCATCCTGCGGCATCCTGTGCGCGGGGTGGGGGTGGAATACTCCGAACCATAAAAAGGGGTGGTGAGTGAATCCATCCGGGCAAGGGTGGTGGAATGACATCACCCCGCCTGGGTGAAGGAATGCCATGGCGGGGTGATGGTGTGGCTGTCACACACCCAACACCGGGAGTGTGTGCGTTGACGAGTTTCATTATGCCGTCACGCGCGCGCGCGAGGGATCTGATGCCGGCATGGTGTGCGGATTCTGGCACAGGGGGCAACGGCACGGGGCATTGAGCAACCGGAATCCCTTGCAGGGGAGCATCTCCACCGGGAAGCCAAGCCGATCACGGAGCAGCTCCATGGTGCGGTAAATGGTTTTGGTGGATCTGACTTCTGACACCCCAACCAATTCGGCGGCATTCATCACCCGGCCACTGCGGAGGGCATCCAGCATGGCGGCACACCGCTCGAGCATGAGGGTTGTCATGGCATCACCCCTTCCACCACATCAAGGGCACTGGCGGTCACAAGCTCCGCGCTTCTGGCTTCAAGGAGTGCGGCCCACTGGCTGAGAAGCCCCGCCAGCTTCACACACTCCCTGCCTGAAAGCATCTCACTCTCCGGTATGGTGGATGGATGGATGCGCACAAGGGCGGCTTTGAGGCGCAGGGTTGAAGCTGTCTTGAGGATCTGCTCCGCGTTGAGGCCTTCCACTTGATCTTCGAGCCACGCGGACACTGGAGCACTGACTTTACGAACTGACATATCTGACCTTTCATCAAAATGCTCACCGTGGAAGGCGCAAACCGTATCGCACAACCGGTAATCAGCCGGGAGGCTATCCACGGCGAGCAAAGTTGATCTGTATTTGAACGGTCTTTGTGGGTGATTATTCCACGTTACAGCGACCGGGCCATCATTTGCGTGACGGCTGGGGTCTGTTCTACACCCGGGATCGAGTGCCTTGCAACTGGAAAAGCGAGTTGGAGAAAGATTTCCAGGCTCGAGGGTAAACATGAGCAACCCGACTGGGATTGTGTAGGTTGAAGCCTGACACCGGAACCATTGCCCCATCCGTTTGGACACCACAGCAAGACAAGTCACCAAATGGACAACCATGCACAAGGAAAGATAGGAATAACACAGGCGAGTGTGTTAGCACTACCCGCCTTGAGACTGTTAGCACTACTCCATTGTTTCACCGTCCGAAACCCTCATTCCGATCAATGTTTACAAGGGTTTGGTGAAAAATGGAGGCGAGGGTCGGAATCGAACCGACGCATAAGGCTTTTGCAGAGCCCCGCCTTACCACTTGGCTACCCCGCCGTCAGGACGTGCAGAAATTAAATCACTTTGCCGCAGGTGCAAGTCTTTAATCACTGCGCTGTAGTGGAAAAGTGGCCGCCACTATGGAGATGACTGGGATTTCTATGTGGATTGATGCCGATCTCTTGTTTGCCGTTGTCTGGGTGTTCGTGGCTTTTGGTTGTCCTGTGGAAGTTGGTAATGGACCCTCCCCACGCTTCTTTTCTGGGGATTTAGACCGCGAAATTTCGGGGATGGAGGCTATTGGGTGGGGTTTGAAACCGAAAGAGGTCTGGCTTGGATTCCGTGCGACCCTTGTGTGGTGCCGGGAGTGGTTGTGTAAAGGTCTGTGGCCAAGCGGATTAAGGGTGTGGACCAGAAGGTTTTGGCCTGGATAGGATATCAAAAGCGGCTTGCGGAAATGGGCAACCTACCCTAATTTGCGATCGGTGAAACAAGAACCGTCTCCTACAAGTTTTGAGTTTCTGGAGGGCCAGTGTGCCGCCTCCAGTGTTTGCCCGCTGAGCAGTGTGCAGGCGGGGAGCACGGTTTGCATCAAGCAGTTGGCGACTTCGCCGGAGATCATGGATCGCTTGCGCGAGATGGGTTTCTGCGAGGAGCAGAAGATCAAGCTGGTTTCCCATCAATCCAGTCTTATTTGCCAGGTTTGCAATGCCCGGCTTGGCATCAGCAAGAAGCTGGCTGATATCATCATGGTTGAGCCGGTTCACCGTCGAGGCAGCGGTGCGGCCTCCTGAGTGGCTGCAGGAATTTTTTCTTATGTCTTCCGACTCCGGTCCTGTTGAGTCTCTGACTTCCAAGCCTCCGGGCTCGCTGGCCACGGTGGTCGAGCTAAAACTGCCCGAGGCCAGCCGTCCCCGCCTGATGGAACTGGGTCTTCTTGCAGGGACCGTCATTGAACTGGTTCGTTTCGCCCCGATGGGGGATCCTGTGGAGATAAAGGTCAGGGGGTATAATCTGACGCTGCGCAAGAGCGAGGCTGAACAGATTTTTGTGCGTTTCAACGCCTAGCTGAGGGGTTGCAAATTGTCCCACGACCACATGAGTGCTGATGAACTGAATCCCACCTCCAGGGCGACGGGTGCCGGGCGTCCGGCCAGCCACGCTTCAAAGGGGGGGATCGATCCACTGGTGGTGCTGACCGGGAACCCCAACTGTGGCAAGACGACCCTGTTCAACGCATTAACGGGTTTGCGGGCGAGGGTTGGGAATTATGCCGGGGTGACCGTTGAGCGCAAGGAGGGCAGGCTCTTGGGGCCATCCTCCGGTTTGCAGCCCAGAGTGCTGGATCTACCGGGGACCTACAGCCTGAGTCCACAGTCTCTGGACGAGCAGGTTTCCCGGGATGTGCTTTTGGGGCGACTCCCCGAACTTCCTTCCCCGGCGCTGATCGTCATCGTGGTGGATGCGTCAAACCTGCAGAGGAATCTGTATTATGCGACGCAGGTTCTAGAGTTGGGATATCCGACCCTGGTGGCCTTGAACATGATGGATGTGGCCAGAGAGAATGGCCATGAAGTGGACACGCGGCTGCTGGCTGAGGAGCTGGGCGCGCCGGTGGTTCCCATCGTGGCGAGCAGCGGGGATGGTTTGAAGGAGTTGCGGGAGGCGATTTTGGGTTCGCTGGTCGAGCCGTCATCCTGTCCGGTGCGTGTTTTTTGCGAGCTTCCCCCGGCAATGAGGCTGGAGGCGGACCGGATTGCGGTTTTGCTTGCGGAGGCTTTTCGGGAGCGGCGACCCCAGGCTGCTGCTGAGGCACTGCTGATCCTAAGCAATGAAAAGGCCCTGGCCTCGAGTGCGGCCCATTATCCTGCGCATGTGACCGGGGCGGTATCCCAGGCCAGGACACGACTCGTTTCGGCTGGGATTGATTGGCGGAGCGCCACGATCGAAGGGCGCTACAGCCGGATTGCCCGAATTCAGGAGCTTGTAACGGTGGAGACGGGGGGGCAGGGGGAGACCTTCAGTGACCGGTTGGACAAAGTGCTGACCCATAAAATTTGGGGCACGGCCATTTTTCTGGGGCTCATGGCCCTAATGTTCCAGAGCATCTTCACACTGGCCCACCTGCCAATGAACGCCTTGCAGGCGGGGGTGGGCTGGCTCGGGGATGCCATCGGCAGGCTCATCCCCCCGGGGGACTTGAACAGTCTGCTGGTGCATGGCGTGGTGGCAGGGGTGGGTGCGGTGGTTGTCTTCCTGCCGCAAATTCTTTTGCTCTTCCTGTTCATAGGCTTTTTGGAGGACACAGGTTACATGGCACGGGCTGCGTTCCTGATGGATCGACTGATGAGCAAGGTGGGGTTGCATGGGAAGAGTTTCATTCCCATGTTGAGTTCCTTTGCCTGCGCGATCCCGGGAATCATGGCGACGCGGACCATTGAGAGTCCCAAGGACCGGTTGGTGACAATTCTGGTCTCACCGTTGATGACCTGTTCGGCCCGGTTGCCGGTTTACACGATCCTGATTTCGGCATCCATTCCTGACTCGAGCGTTTTTGGGGTGTTTTCGTTGCGGGGGTTGACGATGTTGAGCATGTATCTGCTCGGGGTTTCTGTTGCCCTTTTGATGGCATGGGTCTTCAAGAAAACGCTTTTGAAGGGGGAACCGCCGTTGCTCATCATGGAACTTCCACCCTACAAACGTCCCTTGGCCCGGGTCGTGGCCAGGCACATGTGGGACCGCTCCAAGGTGTTTCTGGCAAATGCTGGCACGGTGATTTTGGGAATCAATGTGGTGCTCTGGTTTCTGGCGACCTATCCGCATGACAAGGCGGTTGAGGAGCGGTTTTCCGGACGTCGCCAGACACTGGCCGTGCAATTGGGGGAGGCGGGAAAATCGAGTGAGGCGGAAGGCCGCATCAGGACCGAACTGGCGGGGGTGGAAACCGAGTTGGCGGGTGCGAGATTGCGCGGGAGCTTCGCCGGCGGCATAGGCCGCATGCTGGAGCCGGTGATCGCGCCGCTGGGTTTTGACTGGAAGATCGGGATCGGATTGGTGAGTTCTTTCGCGGCACGGGAGGTGTTTGTGAGCACCATGGCCACCGTTTACAATGTGACGGAATCGCAGGATCAGGCGGCCGGGCAGGGGATGGTGGCGGCCCTGCAGGCGCAAAAGCGGCCCGATGGCACCCGTGTTTACACCGCGCTCACCGGAATAACCTTGATGGTCTTTTATGTGTTTGCCCTCCAGTGCGTGAGCACGGTTGCGGTGGTGCGCCGGGAGACGAATTCCTGGAGGTGGCCGCTCTTCCAGTGGGTTTACATGGGAACCCTTGCATGGGGTTTTGCATTCGCCACGCGCCACCTGGGCCAGATGCTGGGTTGGTAGAGGGGGGGCTTCGGCCTATCAGTGTGCAGCCGGGAGGTAGTAAAAGAGAATGGCTAGAATCAGGTAAACGGACAGGAGTTGGGCCCCCTCAAGCCAGTTGCTTTCCCCATCGTTGCTAATTTGGGCCACGATGTGAACTGAGACGATGACAGCCGCTGTCTCCGGAATCGAGAACTCCAGATCCATCGGGTGCCCCAGAAATCCGGAAACCAGCACCAGCACCGGGGCAACGAATAGGGCGATCTGAAGGCTGGATCCCACAGCGATGCCAAGGCTCAAATCCAGCTTGTTTTTCATCGCCATCCAGACGGCAGTCGAATGCTCAGCTGCATTTCCAATGATGGCGACGATGATGATTCCGACGAAGACCTCCGAGACCCCCAGTTTTTCATGCGCAGCCTCCACCGAGCCGACTAGAAATTCTGAAAGCACCGCCACGACTACTGTGCTGAGCAGTAGAACCGTCATTGATTTTGGCCGGGACCACCCCGCACCGGATTCATCGTGCCCGCCACCTTCATCGGGGCTGTCGAAGTGTTCTTTATGGGTGAGCAGTGAAAAAATCAGGGTGCACAGGTAAACGCCGAGGAGCACCACCGAGATCGCCACAGAAAGCTGACGCTCCAGAACGGGTGTCCAACTCCCTGGGGTGGCATTGGCGGCAAAGTGGAACACCGAGGGGATCAGGAGGCCGATGGCTGCCAAAAGGAGGGAGGCGGTGGAACTTTGCGCAGCGACCCGGCTGAACTTCATCTCGCGGTGCTTCGCCCCTCCGGCCACCAGTGAAATTCCAAGAACCAGCAATAGATTGCCAATGATTGAGCCGGTGATCGATGCTTTGACAACTCCAATCAGCCCCTTCTGCAACGCAACCAAGGCAATGATCAGTTCTGCGGCGTTCCCAAATGTGGCGTTGAGTAGGCTGCCAATGCCTGCGCCCATTTTCGCGGCAAGGTGCTCAGTGGCCTTCCCCATAAGCCCCGCCAGTGGAATGATCGCCAGCCCGGACACGATGAACAGGGCTGTGTCGTTTTGGAGGGATGGAACATAGTGGAGGGCGAACGCAACCGGAACGAGTGCGAGGAGCCAATCCAAGGATGGTTTCAGTTTCCCAAGTTTTCCCATGGCGCGAAGTTAGCTGAGCAGGGAGCGGGTTTCAAGCATATGGGAGGTCGCGCCTTTGGAAGTTTATCGATCAGCCACCTCCCCTCGTGAAAGGTCATAACAACGCCAGTTGGTGGCAGAGGATGTCATCCGCTCGGTGGGCCTTGATGAAGGACTCGATTTCATCGAGGTCATTCTGAAGGGCAGCCCGATCGAAGATTCCCAGGGAGGGATTAATCGATGCGTCGAGCCATTTGCGGAATTCCTCCGGCCTTCCCCAGAACAGGTGATCCACGGCGAGTCGTGCTTCTGCGATGCCATTCGTATATGAAAGGGTTACCGGAAGGGGTAACTGATGCCGGATCCATCCAAGGGGTAACCGGCTGAAACCAGCCTCGGGATGCAGCGCGAGCCACAACAGCCGGGCCAGAGTCCCATGAATCCGTGGCGCATAGGCACCCAGCGGGCCGAATCGTTCCCAGCCGATGAGGGGAGTCTCCGCCACTGAGAATTGGGCAGATTCATCCACAAAGCGCCAGATAAGGAATCGAGGACTGCCGGGCCAGACCCCGGCACGGTTGAACCTGGGTTTGAGGCGGAGAATCGATCCCGCTTCGCAGGTCAAGGCCTCCGACTCACTCTGGCAGATGTCAAAATCGATTCGGGCGACGTGTCGCACCAACCGCAGATGTCGGCGGTGCATTCGGTCCGGGTTTGCGACCCGATAACTCTGCAACCGCTTTCGGAGGTTCTTGGCCTTGCCCACATAAAGAACCTCTCCTTTATCGTTCCGCATGTAGTAAACGCCCGGCCCGGTGGGGATCTCTGCGAAAAAGCGGGCCCCCAACCGATCCACAAGCGGCTTCTCGTGCGGGAACATCCATTGCTGGCCAGCTGCCACGGATCGAACATGGCCCGAACCGACAGGAATCGCCAATACAAACCAATGGATAATGGCGGAGATGCGGAATGTAGAGGGTAACAGAAGTAAACAGGCCCAAAAACGGGAGTTTTAGGGCCAGAAATTGGTTGCGGGGCTAGGATTTGAACCTAGGACCTTCAGGTTATGAGCCTGACGAGCTACCGGGCTGCTCCACCCCGCGATTAAGGTCTTCATAGAGTGGCTGAAAATTTGGATTAAGCAAGACGATTTAAAAACTATTTTGACCGCCAATCGACGGAGAGGATCGATTTGTCCGGATTGACCTCCTGATTGGTTGTGTTCAAGCTTGGGAAATGAGTGATGCAGCAGCAATTCGCAGGCAAATGCAGGAACTCCTACCTCAGGCGCTGGAGATGCTCCGGCAGATGGTGGAGATCAACAGCTTTACCAGCAACCCGGAGGGGGTTGACCGTTTGGCACGCCTGACGGCCGAGTTCTTCGCGCCGCTTGGGTTTGTGGCGGAGCAGGTTCCCAGCACAAATCCGGAGTTTGGATGCCATCTGGTGATGACGCGCCAGGGCACCGGGGATCGTTCAATTGCCATGATTTCCCACCTCGACACGGTATTTCCAGCGGCGGAGGAGGTAGCAAACAACTTCCGGTGGCTTCGGGAGGGGGACCGGATTTACGGACCAGGGACCCAGGACATCAAGGGGGGGACGGTGATGATGTGGATGGTCCTATCGGCACTGCAGCAACATGCGCCTGAGGTCTTCAGCGGAATAACCTGGAGACTGTTGCTGAATTCTTCGGAGGAGCGATTCTCACCGGACTTTGGGGATGTTTGCCGCAGCCGGTTTGTCGACGGAACTCTCGCGGCCCTGATCTTTGAGGCGGAGGGTCGTTCGGAGGGTAAGAGTCTCGTCGTGGTTGCGCGGAAGGGGAGGGCCACTTGGCGGGTGACGGCGCGAGGTCGGGGATCCCATGCCGGGGGGAAGCATCCCCAGGGGGCGAACGCGGTGGTTCAGCTCGGTGCAACGCTGCAGCAGGTGGCGGCATTGACGGACTATTCGCGCAACATCACTTTCAACCCGGGCACGATCCGGGGTGGCACGGTGCTGAACCGGGTTCCCCATGAGGCTGTGGCGGAGGGGGAGTTCAGGGCGTTTTCACCGGAGGACTACCGGCATGCCATGGGTGGGTTGCTGGGTCTGGCAGGTGCGGGTTGTGTTTGTAGT
>CAIWMU010000231.1 GCA_903913865.1 uncultured Verrucomicrobia subdivision 3 bacterium | reverse complement strand
TGGTGGGCAATGCCATCAAGTTCACCCAGTCGGGTGAGGTGGCGCTCCGCGTAACGCTGGAAAAGGATGAGGGCACAGTCGCAGCAGAACCCAGTGTCCTTTTGCGCTTCTCGGTGCGCGATACGGGCATCGGCATTCCGAAGGACAAGCTAGACATACTTTTCGATAAATTCACTCAGGCGGATGCTTCGACTACGCGTAAGTACGGAGGTACCGGCTTGGGGCTGGCCATCTCCAAGCAATTGGCCGAACTGATGGGTGGCGAAGTGGGTGTCGAGAGCGAAGAGGGCCGGGGATCGGAGTTCTCGTTCACTGCGCGGCTGAAGAAGCAGACCCGTGGTATGAGTGCAGAGACACCCTCGCCTGCGGACTTGAGTAACGTGCGGGTCCTTATCGTGGACGACAACGCGACGAGCCGGGAAATCCTGAGTACGCTCATGGTCTCTTGGGGAATGCGGCCCGCCGAAACGTCGGATGGTGCCGCGGCGCTCCAAGCCCTCAGGCAGGCCCAGGCCGACAAAGATCCCTTTGTGATCGCCGTGCTGGACATGCAGATGCCGGGCATGGATGGCGAAACGCTGGGTTTGGCGATCAAGGCGGATGAACGTCTGGCCGGAACTCGTATGGTGATGCTCACCTCTCTGGGAATGCCCGGCGATGCCTGCCGCCTCCAAGAAATCGGGTTCGATGCCTTTTTGACCAAGCCCACTCGGCACCTGGAGTTGAAAAGCGTGTTATCCTTGGCGATAGGGGGCCGGGGGACCATCCAGACACAACCCCAACCCGACGCGAAGAGTGCTCAGGGTTGTAACTTGTCGGGCCTGTTCGCTGGGGGTAAGGCGCGTATTCTGCTGGCCGAGGACAACATCTCCAATCAGCTGGTGGCACTGGGCATACTTAAGAAACTGGGTCTGCGTGCCGACGCCGTGGCCAACGGGGACGAGGCGGTAAAAGCCCTCTGCACCCTCCCCTATGATGTGGTTCTCATGGATGTGCAGATGCCGGTGATGGATGGCCTAGAAGCCACCCGTCAAATCCGTAGCAAAGACTCCACGGTCCGCAATCACGATATCCCTGTCATCGCGATGACCGCCCGCGCGATGCAGGGTGACCGGGAGAAATGCTTGGCTGCTGGAATGAATGACTATGTATCCAAACCGGTGACGCCCCAGTCGCTGTCGAAAACGCTGAAAAAGTGGCTGCCACAAGAGACCGAAGAATACGGGAAGCAGGCTGATATAAGGACGCAGGAAAGAACGGATGGGGCGCAGACGGTTGAACCACCCGTCTGGAACTATGTGGAGATGATGGAGCGCATGATGGGTGACGAAGACCTTGCGAAAACAATCTTGGCCGGGTTTCTGGAGGATGTCGGACAACGGATACAGGACTTGAAAGCATGCCTGGCTGCTGGCGATGTGCAGGGCTTTGCACATCAGGCCCACACGATCAAAGGCGCCTCGGCGGTTGTCGGAGGCGAAGCGTTGTACGCGGTGGTGTTTGGAATGGAGAAAGCGGCTAAGGATGGAAACTTGGCCGATTCCGCTGTGAACATGACCGTTCTAGATGCGCAGTTTGAACGGTTGAAAACTGCGATTGAGACGGATCGTCTGACGGGGGGGGGGCATGCGCATTCTAATCGCTGAGGATGACTTAACATCAAGGGCCTTGCTGACGGCTGTGCTGAGAAAGTTCGGACATGAGGTGGTGGAATCCACCAACGGTTCGGAGGCCTGGGAGGTTTTTCAAAAAAACGACTCGCCCCGTCTTGTTATTCTCGACTGGATGATGCCAGTGATGGATGGCCTTGAGGTCTTACGCAGAATCCGTGGGCTGACGACCGACCAGCCGCCGTATGTCCTTTTGCTCACAACCAAGAACGAAAAAGACGATATCATCGCCGGTCTGGAAGCCGGTGCCGATGATTATCTGAGCAAGCCGTTTCATCCGGGCGAACTCAGGGCCAGAGTCGAGGTGGGGTGCCGTATGCTAGAAATGCGCGAAAAGGTGGCCGCGCAGATGTTGGAACTACGTTTAGCAGTAGAGCACATCAGAAGTCTGCAGGGTATCCTGCCGATCTGCATGTACTGTAAAAAGATCAGAGATGATA
>CAIWMU010000230.1 GCA_903913865.1 uncultured Verrucomicrobia subdivision 3 bacterium | reverse complement strand
TTCAGATACGCGCGATCGTTCCCGTAGCTCCCATATTCGTTCTCCACCTGAAGCAGGATGATCGCCCCCCCTGCACTGAGCTGCCACGGGCGTATCACCTTCGCCAGCGCCCGGCAGTAACGCTCCGCCGCCGCCGTGTAGTGCGGATCCATGCACCGCACCTTCAAATCCGGATGCCGGAGTAGATACGTCGGCATCCCTCCGAAATCATACTCCCCGCAACAATACGGTCCGGGCCGCAGAAATATAAACATGCCCTCCTCCTGCACTAGTCGAAAGAACTCCGGCAGGTCTCGGGTGCCGGTCTTGAAATCGAATCGACCTTCCTCCACTTCGTGCTGATCCCAAAAAATATAGGCAGCGATCGTGTTCAAGCCCATTGCCTTAGCCATGCGGATGCGATGCCGCCAATACTCCTTCGGGATGCGGTTGGGATGCATCTCGCCAGAGCGCATCTGGAACGGTTTGCCATCCAGCAGAAACTCGTTCGTGCCGAGCGCGAACGTGTGCAACATCGGCTTGGTGAAGCCTATCAGCGGCGCGGCGCAGATCAGGATGCCGGTCAGCAATCGTTTCAATCGTTTCATCATGCACTAATTGTCCACATTACGGTTCGTCTCTTACATCGTGTCAGCAAAAGAAAGGGGCAATCAAGTCAGGTCACCGCGATCACATCGGCTCACCTGCGGGTGGTCAGCGGACTCCAAGGCCGCTGGCGGAAGCACAGCTCTTGGAGCACCACGGCCTCCACCAAACGATAACTGTCCGCCAGACTCCCCGCATGCCCTGCGGGATTCCAACCCATATTGTCCAGTCAATGCCCTCGGGTTTGTCGTTGAGGCACCATTCTCACAAGGCACCTGTGCAACCATCGGAGGCACACCGTTTTGGAGGCGCTGCGATCGTGCCGCGGCGATCCCGGTTTCGGACGGCGCAAGAATCACCGAGCCGTGGTCGGACGGCACGAACCTGTATTCAATCCCCAGTTCGTGCTGCAACGTGCCCGGCCCCGGTCGCGGCGCCGCGCCCCATAAGGCGGTTTCTTTCAGATCTGGAGTCCGGAAGTTCATCTGGGACATGATTTGACGACATCGCGGTGGCAATTCGGGAACCAATGATCCACCGGGCCGGCGACTTTCACCAAAAACGGCCTCGTCGGGAGGCGATGACACCTTCCCGTGAACTGGTGTAAGTTCAGTGCCGCCATAGGGTCGGTAAGATTGGCCTTCACATGGATCGAATGGGAGGGCAAAAAACATTACGGGTTTTCGGAACGCAGAAGGGATTTGAGCACCGTCAGGTCGGCAGGGTTCTGGCCGGGATTGAAACCCAGGGATTCCTCCTCTGACAGCAGGGATCTGCGCCGCGCCTCCATGTTCGCGCGCGTGCCAGGTGCGGTGGCTACGACATAGATGGCGACACGGCTGGCACGGTCGTGGATCTCAAGAATGCCGTCCTTGACCGTTTGGTCGACATCTGCCGTCCCATCAGAATCCACGCGAAAGACCTCGCTAAGAGTTCCCACATACGACGGGAGCCGAAAGCGGAATTTGGCTTCACGGGGTGCAGCAAATTTGAAAACCCTCTCCTCGGCATCAGCAGTATAGGCGAGGTCTAACGCAAACAACAATGCGCCGCGTGGCCCAGCCACAACATCCAGATCCCAGTCCGGTTTCCCTTCGCGGAAAAGTCGCTCATGACTCGTGGCGTCGCCTTCAAGGTAGAACTCCCCCAGCATCCTGATTTCGCGGTTCACCCGGGTGATCGGCTCCATGAGGTCCGGGAATTTCAGCAAAGATTTAAGACTGAGATTGAACCAGTAGATGGATGTGATTCGGCTGGAGAGCGCATGGTATGCTTGAGCGCGGAGTTCGTCTGGCGTGGGGGACGTTCGTTGGCGTCCGCCGTAGCTTTCCCAATTATTTGGCCCTTGGGACCAATATGCGATTGGACGTGGGCGGTTCAATTCGCGCAGAGAACGGCTCATGTCGCCGATCGTTTCGAGCGGCGCCCCCCATCGAATGGTTCGCCCATCCCAGCGGTCATACTTGGACCACGCATCCGGCGCAGGACTTGTCACGCGGTAGGCGTCAAAATGCGGGAAGTCGGAAAGGCCTGCATAATAGCGCCAAATCCGTTCCTCACTGTGAGTCACGCTCGTGGACATGCGTGTCGCCTGATAAGGAGCAAGCTTCTCCCACACTTCCTGTGGAGGGACGGGGCGTCCGCCTCCGTATTGCGGTTCGCCCAAAAACTCCACGGCGTGAATGCGCGGCAGCATCGCGTCGGTATCGTAGTTTTCAAAGGGCTCGAGCTTATTGAAATACTTCAGCGGGTAGCGCGTGTAGAGCCCGTCCGGGCCGGTTTGATCCGTGTAGCCGGCAATGTTGGCCAGGTGCCCGGTATTGACGTGCATACGCCTAAGCGTTTTGAGGTAGGGTGCGCAATGAAGGGTGTTACTTGTGCCAAGCTTCGACGCCACCCAGCCGCCGCTGATGTCGAAGACCTCGCGCTTGATCCTCTGGTGCGCCCAGAGAGTTATCAATTTACCTGCCGGGCCTGACAAGCGCACCTCCACGGCCGCGTAGGTCAATGGCAACGAACCGGTGTGAACTCGGGCACCGCCGCGGTCCCCTGGCGGAACGATACCGTTGGCGGGGAAGCATTCGAGTCTGGTCATCAACTCCCCAGGATGAAGTGCACGCCAGGATTGGTTCGTGGCTGGCAGCCAAAGCCGACACGATTCCAGACGAAAAGGGGATCCCGTTTCATTAGCAACATGAAACACCATCGAGTCAGGATGGATATTGCTAGTCGAACCGAGAAAAGTCATCGCGGACAGCCACACCCTGGGCTCTGCGAAGGTGAGTTCAAATTCCACGGGCTCAATTCCATTGCCCGGGCTGATGCTCAAGGGCGCATGTGTCCCCACCCCCCAGTTCGTGCCTTTTGAGTTGAAAGTCCATACAGTCATCGCCCCGGGCGGAAGTAGGAGCGGTTGACCAACCCATGCTGAAGGTGTGTCATGCCAGCTCCATTGGCCCAGCCGAAGCAGTTCCGAAGGTGTGTTTTGCCGGAAAAGCACCGAGATGGAATCATCCAGCACAATCGGAGTCGTGCCTGTGTTGCGGAGGAAGATTTGAGTGAGAATACCTAGTCCCGGGTCCGGCGGTCGACGATACCGCATCGCCCCGGATTGCACGTGAGGAGTTATGTTGAGACCATCAAGCTCGATTGCCGGAGGCCGTTGCGCCGCTCCGGCAAGGCACACCGCCAACATTAGCTGGAAAATCGAATTAAGAATGGCAGTTCGCATATCACTTCAAGACCCGACATCACCCAGTCTGAATGTCCTCAACCATCAGACCTGTTGCAGCTTCCGGATCCACATGCCTCGTTCGTATGCCTAGCCCCCCGCAGGCCGGCCGACCGGCGTTTGAGCCGGAGTTTTTACGGTAGTCGAAGACATGTTTGTGGCGATGACCAGACAATATATGTTGCCCGCAAACTGCGTGCGCAGGTTGATGGCCCCACCGTTGGTCAATGTCTTTGAGTAAATGGCATAGAATTGGTCGACGGCACCAGTCCCGATGCCTCCCTCAAAAATCCTGACGTAGTCGGCGCGATTAGTGCCACCAACCTTCGGGGAAATGCCGGTATTGACGCGCTGCCAGCCATCCTGCGGAATCCACTCCGTATCCGGGGGGCCGAAAGTGGGATCATCCAGCGATGAAAGTTCTCCGAAATCGTTGACCCGGTTGTCGACGAGCAAATAGAAGGTGACCGGGCCTTTCACGGTGACTGTGCAACAGTAATTCGTGTACTGGCGGACTTCCTGAAGGAGGGATAGGTAATGATGGCCGACCAAATATGCGGGGAAGACACCAGTAGTAGCGGGTTCGGAGCGACCGAGCGCGCCGGAGGCATTGAACACTGCTGCCTGAGCAGTGTGCTTGCGGTTCTGAATCACTCGAGCCCCGGGGCCGAACAGGTTTGTTTCCAGGATGGATGCTGGCAGCTTTATGGGTGCCCCGGATAAATAGTCACAACCCTCGCCTTTGTCCGAAATGGTAATTTCCGCCCCCAAGCCAATGCTCGTGATCACAAATAACAGGAGCGTTACTCCCGTGACCACGAAGTTGCCACGGGACGTCAGAGCTCTGGTCTGGTCACCTTTTCTTTCGCAAAAGTTGCGGTAAATAGTGCGCACAACAAATTGATGCTCGTCTATGATAAGCCGTTTGGGCCGGTGGTCACGAATCATTTTGCCCCTAAAGACCTAGAGGCATTTGCCCCTACTCTGTCCCCTATTTAGGTCTTGTCCATCGCCAGAGTGAGGCGTATAACTGCCTCAGGCTGCATGCGTTGGCGATCTTTCATTCGCACCCTCATAGGGTTCTACTCCCCTGTTCTGGTGGTTTTACTGCTCGGAGCAGTGCTGACGATGCTCGGCTCCGCCAGCTTGCGCCAGCAATACCGGGCTGCGGATCAGGCACGCTTCGACCGTGCCTTCGGACAAACCGTCGAGACGATCCAGGACCGCATGCGGCACTATGGATTGGTGGCCATCAGCCTTGCTGACTTTTTTGCTGCACGGGATTCGATAAGCCAGCCGGAATGGCGGTTTCGGATTCAGACGCTGTCTCTGGAGCAAAACTATCCAGGGTTGCTTGAAGTTGGATTTGCCTCACTCAGACCGGGCAGGCCCGAATCGTCTTCTGGAACCAACGACTTGGATCATGATCTGCCAGATTCACCCTCCGGGATTTCATTCCAGGTTCTTCATGCCTGGGCCCGGCCGCCTTCCGCCATGGGTGGGGTCGACCCGGAGTTTCTTGCGGATCCAGCCCAGTCAGCCGCTGCCTGGCAGGCAATCACCAACGCTTCGGTGACGCTGGGCGGAATGCGGCAACTCTCGGCCGAAGTCGAGGGCGAGCCAGCACGAGGGTTCTCAATTTTTGTCCCTGTTTTCCGCGGAACGGCACAATCCGGCACAAATATTACAGGTTCGGCGATACGTGAAGATGGTGCACCCCGCACCCAGCAAGCAAGGGGGATCGGTTTCTGCTCCATTGAACCGGAACTCTTGCTGGGTGCACTCTTCGGCCTTGCCCCCCGCGAAATTGGCTTTGAACTCTTCAGCAGCCCAACGGCATCTGACCTCGATTGGTTGAACCGTTCCGGCAAGACACCACGAGCTCTCGACCCATCCTTCCGGGCCTACATCAGAACCAATTTGTCCTTTCAGGTGATCAATCAAACCTGGGCAGTTCATTGTTACACAACCCCCCTCTTTGAGCGGGAAGCTGCCCTCTCACGAATGTGGCTGGTCCAGCCATTGGGTTTGGCCCTCACCTTGGCTCTCAGCGGGTTGTTGGCAATACAGATTCGTGCCCGAATTCGTCAAGGCGCTGTGGCGGAGGAACTGAGATCGGCGTGCGACGAGCTTCAGAATGCACAGAACGAACGGGAACGGGTGAGTCGGGAGTTGCACGATGGTGCCATCCAATCCCTCTACTTGCTTCAGCTCACCCTTGGACGCTGCGAGCGGTTGTTCCGCTCGGATACGTCCCAGGCCCTGACGATTCTTGTCCAGGCGAAATCCGGGGTTGATGACTTGATCTCTGAGTTGCGCCGGTTCCTTCTTCGAGAGGATGTGGTGACTGAGAAATCCGTTACTTTTCAAGACGCACACGCCCAACTCCAGACATTGGTCCGCCGTTTCGGGAACGCCAGAACCCTACGGATTCAACTGACTGCCAATTCCTCAGCCCCGGTTTTCCTCACCTCGACCCAACTCGGACACATGAAACGGATTGCGCAGGAGGCTATCAGCAACAGCCTGCGCCATTCCCACGCGAGAACCCTGCAGGTGGACCTTCGCGCAACTGATACAGTGGTCCGTCTCGTTATCGCGGATGACGGGTGGGGGTTCGAGCCTCAGGGTGCCGCCGGAACCGGGAACGGCTTGGCAAACATGCAAGCCCGGGCGGCACACCTGGGAGGGACATTCGAAGTAAAATCCGGCACAGGCCTCGGAACCTCCGCTACTCTGGTTTTCCCGGCCAATTCAACCTCAGGTATGCATCATGAGCAAACACACCCAGATTAAACTACTGATCGTTGATGACCACCCTGCTCTGCGCAAGGGATTGCGGGAGGTTGAGGAGATCCACAGTCAAATCACAGTGGTGGGCGAGGCGGGTAATGGAGCCGAGGCTCTGAGGCAAACATCTTCACTCCGCCCCACTGTAGTCCTGTTGGATTACCGCCTCCCCGATGTCTCCGGTCACGAAGTCTGTCGCAGGATCAAGGAAAAGCATCCATCAGTTCATGTTCTATTCCTCTCCTCTTACGCGGCCGAGTCAACCGTCCGCTCCGCGTTTGCCGCAGGGGCGGCCGGCTATCTGCTCAAGGAGAATGACGCGCAGAAGATTGTGGATGCGATTCTGACTGTCTCGCTCGGAGGGAAGGTGGTGGATCCCATGCTGGCGAAGACACTGTTTGCCACGGAGAGCGCGGCGGGTTCCTCACCCACCAGACAACTTGGCGCATTGTCCATGCAGGAGACCAGAGTCTTGCAGGAAGTTGCCACCGGCAAGACGGACAAGGAAATTGGCGATATTCTTGGACTGCAGACCAAGACGGTCAGGAATTACCTCGATAACATCTTCGTGAAGTTGGCAGTGCATACGCGCACCCAGGCCGCCGCCCTCTACCTTCGAGCCAGAAGCGACCCGGATTAGCAAACCTGCCAGCCACGCTCCCCGGCGCTCCCACTGTGGCAATCCGGGGACTTCCCGTGCATTCCTGGTTTTATCGGCTCATCGTGCAAATCAGAAAATCATCCGGCACGATGTGTGGATCGTCCTTCAGAAATCGCTTTACACCA
>CAIWMU010000229.1 GCA_903913865.1 uncultured Verrucomicrobia subdivision 3 bacterium | reverse complement strand
CCCCATAAGCGCTAACTTGTTTGCGTTGACTTCTGAGGTTGGTCGTGTATGGTCACAGGATGGAAACGATCAACGCGTCCGAAGAGGATTGGGATCTCCTACTTACCTTCTTTCCGACCGACTGGAAGAATCTGGCCCACACCAGCGGGGCCTTGAAGGGGCTTCGACAGGACAAATCTGAGGAGAATTGCCTTCGTGTGCTGCTAATGCACCTGGGTTGTGGCTTGTCCATGAGGGAGACCGTCGTTCGTGCCAGGCAAGCCAAACTGGCTGACATCTCTGATGTGGCGTTGTTGAAACGGTTGCGTAAAAGCAAGGAGTGGTTGTATCAGCTCTGCTGTGCCATGTTTGCTGAACAGGGAATGAAATCAACCGTGGAAGGTGCTCCTGTTTTCCGCCTAATAGACAGCACAATCGTCAAGGAACCGGGGCAAACCGGAAGCAATTGGCGCATTCACTACAGCCTGCTCTGGCCCTCTCTCGAATGCGATTACTTCAAGGTTACCACCACCAAAGGAGAGGGCACGGGTGATTGCCTGCGAGGGTATCCGGTCAGCTCTGGCCAACTCATAATGGTTGATCGCGGATACTGTCATGCAAGTGGCATCCACTACGCGGCTCAAAACGGGGCGTGGTCAACGGTGCGCCTCAACCCTCATGGCATCATAGTGCAATCAGAATCGGGGGGATCCTTCCCCCTTTTGGAAAAACTGAGATCTGTTGAGCACCCGGGTGATGTCGCAGTTTGGGATGTGAAGATCCCTTGGGATGGGTGCCGGGATCTCTCGGCGCGGCTTTGTGTCGTCCGCAAAACCAAGATCGCCATCGCCGCAGCTATCAAACGGCTCAGACGCAGAGCCTCGAAACAAGGAACTGAACTGCAACCTGAGACCCTGGTCTACGCGGAATACGTGATGGTGTTGACCACATGGCCGGCAGACCGCTTTCCCGCCGAGGTGGTGTTGGAGTGCTATCGCTTCCGATGGCAGATCGAACTGGTCTTTAAACGCTTCAAACAGATAGCCGAACTTGGGCACCTGCCCAAACACCATGATGACAGTGCCAAAGCGTGGCTGTATGGAAAGCTGCTTGTCGCTCTACTGACAGAGAAGGTGATCCGGGAAGCAAGCGCACTTTCCCCCTGGGGGTATCCACTCCACCAACAGACCGGTCCGTAGCAGGTGGCGGGAGTTCCTGTTTGCGTTCAACGCCGTGACGAGAGCAGTTCAACCGGCAATCTCTCTGGCCTCCATTAGCAAGAACTGGAAAGAAATCGCCGTGGGTTTGTCGGAGTCAGGCCGGCAGCGAAAATCACAACTCGAAAAATACACCCAACTGCACCCCTAAACAAGTTAGCGCTTATGGGGCTCGGCCCAAGCCACTCCGTGAGCGGGATGAGCCCATCTTTCACATATTCGGCACTGTCGAAGATGATCTCGTCCAGATTGAGAGCTTCGCGCCGCCATCCCTTGCGGGAGAAGGAATAGTCGTCGCAGAGCCGGTCGATGCGGGCCGTGAGGCGCTGTTCTGTGCGCAGGATGTCCAGAAGCCGGCCATTGAGCAGGGGGCGGTCCGTGAGCGAGGCGGTGAGGACCATGAAGGGGTAGTTGTCGGCAGCGGAGTCGCGCCCGTTCCAGAAATCCCGGCTCTCCCGGAGATTGCGCGGGATGAGTCCGGTGGCCGGGTCCGCATGGGCCAGCCACCCCTCAACATACCGGTGGCAGCGGTAGAAAGCCTCCGAAGCGATGCGCCCGTTCTTCTCCGCCTGCTGGAAGAGGAGTCCATCCGCGCCGCTGGCTGCAGCGGGTGCGCGGTCCCAGACGGGGCGCATCTCCGGGAATGCCTCCTTGGGGGCGGTTTTCGGCGCGGCAGCCCCCTGCTGCACCGGGGCGGGTGGCTGCCACGAGTGGGGCGTCCGCAGGATCTCCCGCACGAACTTCGAGAAGGGGGTTCCCACAAACACATGTCCACCCGGGTGAATATCCAGAATCGCATTCGTCTGTGCACCGAGCACGGCGTATGCCGGAAGAATCTCAGCAAAGGCGCCCCGGGCAATCCCAACCGGGAACCCTCCAGGGGCTCTTTCCTTCTCCCCGATTTCCATGACGAGGGGGCGTGGAGCGACACAGGCGAAGATGTCGGCGAAATCGAACTGCTCTTCCAGCCCCGGGAAATTCCAGCAGGGGCAATGGCCATGCTTCATGTTCGCCACTGTGGTCAGCCATCCACTGCTGCAGGCGGCCCGGATCCGCTCATCCAGCGCGGCCACATACATGGTGGTCTCCCCTCCCAGTGAAAGCCCCGCCACGGCAAACCGGTTGGTGTCCACCTCGGGCCGGGTCTCCAGGTAATCAAGGCACCGGAGCGAATCCCAGACCCTCTCCCCCATCAGCGACCATTGGGGATGTTGCAGCTCGTGCTGGCCGACATCCGGGGAGATGACAGCACACCCCATCCGCGCCAGTGCCGGTCCATACCAGTAGAGGCTCTCCCCGCGCACCACCTGGCTGCCGGTGCCCCCGTGCCCGGCGATGGCCAGCACGGCCCCCACCCGGCCTTCCCGGTGCAGCGGCATCATCACCCAGGCATGGGCACGGCGGTCCGGCAGGCTTTGAAAAGTCACCTCCTCAAGCTCATACCCCGCCTCCGGGCACGGGATGCGCTGGAGCACTTTGGCATCCAGTGGCACCCGGGCGGGCACTGCCCCTCCCATCAATCCGTTGAACAGTTTCTGGCGGGCGTTCCGCTGCCAGAGTCGGGCCTCAGCCGGGGTGGTGGCCGCAAACCGGTTGGTGCGAGTCGAATCGCCCGCCGTGAGCCCGCAGGGCGGAAGGAGCAAAAGCGCAAGAATCAACGATTTCATAATAATGGATGCCCGATCATTCGCGTTTCACAGCCGACGGACAAGGCAATTTTGAGATGGGACCCCTGCACATGAAGGGGTTGGGGGCCGGTGGGCAACGATGTTCCTGATTCTCGCAAGTTTGGTCCCGACCGGGACAGCCAGCCAAACGGGCAGGCGACAGTGGTCAACCGGCATCTCACACGAAGATCCGCAGGACTTGCCATTTCTTGCTGATCCACCTTGCCACACCACTTCGTGGGCGGCCAGAACGGCCGAGGGTTGAATGTTGAATGTTGAAGGAAAAACGTCCGAAAAAATCGTCCCCAAACCCCGTTTGCAACCCTTTCAATACTCGTCCAATGGTCACACCACAGCATTGGGCATTTGATGGTTGACTCAAGCTGGGGAATGGTGGCAGGTTTGGACCATGCCGCGCAAACCGCGAGTGCAATATCCTGGAGCGATTTACCATGTGGTCAGCCGGGGAAATCGGTGCGAAGACATCTTCGTAAACGATGTCGATCGGCACGATTTTCTCAGGACGCTGGGGGAGGCCTGCCTGAAGACGGGGTGGCAGGTGCATGCCTACTGCCT
>CAIWMU010000228.1 GCA_903913865.1 uncultured Verrucomicrobia subdivision 3 bacterium | reverse complement strand
TGCCGAAAGGGCCACCGGATCCAGATAGGAACTGTCCGGCTCGGTCGGCGTTGTTCCACCCACCCCGCTGTTCGCAGAGGGGTTGTCCATGCCACGGTAGCCGATCATGGCCACCCCGGCTCCGAAGATCTTCGTCGCGAAACTGCTCGGCGTGAACACATGGTCCCCGGCGGCCAGCTGCCTGCCGAACAGGTTGTAGCCATCGGCGATCGTTGTGCTGAAGTTGATCACGATCCCCGGGACCGGGAGTCCGGTCCCGTCATCCACCTGCATGCAGTAGCGCTTCACGTCGGAATCCTCCAGGATGTCCCGCACCCGACCGGCCTGCATGGCGTCCTTCCAGTTGGAGTCGCCGTCCGCAGTCGGCAGGATCCTGAACAGTTCACCCCGGAGTGAAACCGTTGTTCCATACGCATCCGGGTTGTTGAAGCCCAGACGGCCCCGCAGAACATCCCAGTCCGCCTTCATCTCGGCCAGCACGCTGGAAATGCCCGGATCGCCGTTGTTGCTCCCCGCATACTGCGGCTCGCCGTTGCGCACCACGCCCAGTGCCCGGGCGTTGATGATCCGTTTCTTGAACGCACGGCCCGCCGTGGTGTCCAGAAGGCCTGTCTCGTAGTCAAAGGCATTGGCTGCGAGCAGTGAATACCGCGCCGAGAGGTCGAACAGAGTCTTGTAGCGCTCCAGCTTCTCGTTGCGGAACAGGCGGAAGGCGGCATCCCGGGTCCGATAGCCCTGAACCACCGCTGCCGACCGCTTGCGGAAGATCTCACGCTCCTCCTGGATCCGGTCGCCCTCGGCCAGCATCGCGCGATACTTCCGCTGGGAGTCCTCATACGCCCTCAACAGTTGATTGATCACAACCAACTGGTCGTTGAGGCTGTTCATGGTGTTGCCCAGCTCCGCCACCTTCCCCTCCAACTCCTGTTTCCACTCCAAAGGAGCGATGGTATCGAACTCCAGCCATCGATTCGCAGTGTCATTCGCAAACCCGAACGCCTTCACCCCGATGTAGTTGAGCACCTTGACCCAGTCAAGGCCCTCGGTGACCACCACGCCCGCCGCAGCCATCGCCGCCTTCGCAGCAGACGTCAGGTCACCACCCGCAGCCATGCCCGCTATGAATGAGGATGGGAGCGCCTCCTTGGTTGTATTCACCCCGACCTCAATCGACTTCTTTGTGTGCTCGGTGATGATCTCCACGAGATCAAACGCATGCTCCACCGCCGCCATGGTCTGCTCAACGATGAGTTTGTCCCTCTCATAGCCTCGCAGCTCGTCATGGGCCCAGATTTCCGACCTGAACAGGCGGATGGCCTTGTCAAAGTCCTCCTTGTCCCCCTTCGCGTTGTCCAGCCCCTTGCTGAGCTTGGTATGCGCCGCGATCATCTCGGAGATCGCCTGCTGCAGCTTGCCCGGCGAATATCTGACTCCCTTCCACGCCGAGGGCTTGTCGTAAAAACCGTGCGGCCCAAGTGTGTAGTCAATGAAATGCGTCCCGAGGGGATACAATAAGTCCTCGGGCAGTCTTACAAAGCCCAAATCCGTGTAATAGGCCGTCAACCAGTCGTCAGGCAGCTTCTGCACGTCGATTCTGAAAGTCACATCGTTTGTCGCGCTCCCATCCCCATAAGTCCCATCCCCATACCAGTCCACCTCGGGCAGATCCACATACATGTAGTGGATCACATCCGGCCCGGTGTAGCCCTGTTTCCAGGTCTTGCCGGCCCCGATGTCCTCGGGATAGGGCGTCCCATAGAGTTCAATCATCTGGTTGTTATACGCATGCTCCTCGCTCGCCACCTTGGTCTGCAACTCCGCCAGCGAATCCTGCTCGGAGCGCATGAGCCGGGTCACATCCTTCGCATCGTCAAACGAGGCCACGGCATTGTTCAGCGCCACCTTGGCCCTCTGGTAGATCTGCTCGAAATGCGTCCCGTTCTCGGTCCCAACCACCGCAGCGGGATTGATGTCAAATGCGATCCCGCCCTCGGGAATCCCCAGCGGGCTCAAGCCGCCTTCCGCATTGTCCAGCGATGTCTGAATCGCATCCCCGGTCGTTGACAACTCCTGCAGTTCCGTCACCGTTGTCCGGTCGATCTTCTGAATCCCCTCGTGCAACGGATTCGGGTCCACATCCGGCAGCAGCGAATTGCCTACAACCCAGTTGATATAAGTTCCCTGCGCCACACGGCTCGCCCAGTGATCCATGCCCCAGTAGCGGGTCACGCTGTTCGTCACCGATCCCGGTGCCACATACTTTCGCTGATTGTTCGCCCGGATGACCCCCATGTGCGCCCAACCCTCCTTGTGCACCTGTGCGTAATCCTGCCTCCAGGTCAGATCAAAAATCTGACGCCCGGCGCGGCCCACAGCTGCTGCTGCCGATGCAAACTTCCGCTCATCCTGATAATCCACCGATACCGGCTGCCCCAGCACGTTCACCGCCTCAATCCTCGGCACCCAGTCAAAGCAGGAGTTCATGAGCAGCGAATAATACCCTTTCATCGCCGTCAGGTAATGTCCATAGCCATCCCCATGCCCCTGAGGGAACATGATCGCCGCATCCTCCGCATTGATGTTCCCGTCCGGGGACTTGTTCGGGTTCTCCTGGATGTTGTAGTTCAGGGCATAGATCACCTCTCCCGAGTCGATCCCCCGGGTGTAGTTCCAGATCAGCCGGTTGTAAACGGGGGTCACCTGCACGCCAGGCATCAGGAAGTCATCCCGGCCCCGCAACAGGGCCAGTTCCTCCTCCAGCAGGCTGGATACCTGTCCCTTGAAGGCAAACAGTGATGTGGCGACATCGCCATAAGTCTTGTCCTTCGTCCCAATCCCGATGGTCGGGTTCGAAGCATCGGCCCACGCCTCCCCGCCCAGCATCATATAGAGGTCGCTCAAATACCCGGCTGCCAGCAGGAGAGCGTCATTGGCCGGACCGTAATTGTATCCGGACTCGATGCTCAGCATCCGCCCCCGGCGCAGGACCGTTTCGTAAATCTCGATCAGTCCGTAGTTGTTCATCGTGTCCATGTTCAACGCCACATCCCCCTCCCAGCGCCTTCCGGCCTGGGTCACCAGGCTCACATCCGTGTTGGCCTGGTTGTTGAACAGGTCACTCACACGCTGGTTGAACGGGTTGATCCCCGCCAGCACCCGCTTGATCCATCCCTCGGCCAGCTTCGGCGATGTCCAATCCGACCACTGGTTGTAAAGGGGATGGTTGCTGTTTTTTGCCCGGTAGCGCATCACCACGTAATTGTCGCACAGGGCCTGGATCCCCGCCCCGCCAAGTGTCCGTCTCGGCATGTTGGTCCCGGATGCCAGGGACAGGTAGCGGCTCATCGCCTCATCCGACAGCGGCGGCATGCCGTCCACCGGATTGGCCATTTTCCACTCGTATTCGAACTCATCGAACTGACCTGCGAGGTCTGCCGTGTGCTGGAAGGTCACCTGCTCACTCAACGGATTTGCCGCTGCCAGAACCTTCACTTCCCCTGCATAGAGACTGCTGCCGCCCACCTTGAAGATGTGCATCGCCACCGGATCACCCGGCTGCGTGAACGCGGTCCCGTCCGCCTCCATCAGGGTCACATACCCGCCCCCGGGCCCCACCGCACTGATCGCATAACTGTCCACGGCCGTGTTGTCGCTGTTCACCTCCGCCAGATCGCCCACCGCAACCGGGACGGTCCATTCCGGATTGGGAATGTAGGTGCCCGGCTTTTGCGGATCCTCATAGAATGTTTCCACATCCGTCGCCAGCTGGTTGACCAGCGCGATCCATTTGGACTGGTCAGGGTCCGAATCCGGGCACAGGGCCTTCACGGCGGCCAGATCCGAAACCCTCAGCACGTTCAGCATCAGGTAACTCTCCCCGAGGGTTTCCTGGACGTAATCCCCCTTCAAAACCAGGGTGCCCTTGGCCCCTCGGTTCGGGTCGAAGAAAACCCGCGATGCCAGATGCGGCGGCAGGTTCGGAAAGTAGTAACGACCCTGGTAATAATCCGTCCGCACCCCTCCGGGCACCACTTTGAGTGATTGCGCCTCCAGATCGGAATACTTCTCCCGCGTCGCATCGTGGAGAATCGCACTCACGTTGCCCACAGGGAGGTTGGTGGCCAGACTTTGCTGGTAAATGATCCGGGCTGTGATCATGTCCTTCACCCCGGGCAGATTGAATTTCGGCGTGGTCAGGCTCGCCCCATAAGGCAGTGTGGGAACCGCCTTTGAGGAATCAGCCGGATCCCGCTCCGGCCAGACAGGACGGTAAACGATGTCCAGGGAGGATGTGTCCTTTGACCCGGAATCGCCCACAAACTCGCCGGTATCAGGATCAATCGGGCGCAGGTAGGGAACGATGGTTCCCGCGCCAGGGGGATGCTTCACGCCCGGCCAGTCGAAACTGGCCTCGGTCTTGTAATAATAGCGCATCGTGAAACTGTTCTTCTTCGTCGGTCTGGCCGCCAGGAAGGGAGGGCGGTTGCTGAACAGCACCACTGTGTCCGAATAGGTGTTCGTGCAGGCAAGGACGAGGGGTTCCTGGGTCACAAGCACCCCATCGGCCACAATAGTGAGGGAGACGGTGTTGCTGACCTGTGTATGGTCATAAAGGTCCTCGACAACAAAGGTCAGGCTCCGGGTTCCGATATCGTTTGTGCCAGGAGTTCCACTCAACGTCAATCCGCGGGCCACCATCCATTCCGGCAACCCCTCAGGAACCGTCATGCTCAGGAATTCATCCTGCCGCGAGGCATGGACGGTGAAGGAGAACTCCTGACCCGCAATCGCGGTCGCGGAACTGGGGTCAACAAACGTCCGGGTATCAAGGTCATATTTGCCGGCTTCGAGCACCGGCAGCCCGGCATGCGGGCCGCGATATACCCAGTAATCGTGGTGCCGGTCCTTCCAGGTGAATCTGTCATAATGTTCATACATCGGGTCGGCGGCATACGTGCTGTTCCAGCCCACGGGACGATCCCTCCCCGCATCGGTTGGTTCTGTGTTGTAATTGATTGCGTTGTCGCCGGTGCCCTGCACCGGCTTTGCCAGCAGTGGCAGCGGCATGGGCGCCTGCAGCATCTGCCCCGCCGGGACAATGTAATCAAACACCCACCCGGCTTCCGGCTTCTCCCGCAGCACCTTGAAGGGGGACATGGCCGGACGCCCATCCTGGGCAGTATATTGGACCAACACATACGGCTCCGAGGAGTAGTTCGTGCCGTCGGTGAGGTTCAAGTCATCCCGCGTGGCGAAGGCTGTGCCCCCGCTCATGATGGCATGCTCTTCGTTCGGGTTGTAGCCCGCCAATGCCAGATTGTTCTGCCTGTAGATCGTCCCAAGGGCCTCCAACGGATCCAATGTTCCACTCCCGAGTTTGCTCGCGAGCACAATCTCACGCGGATTCGTCGGCCACTCAATGGTGTAACGCCCGATCACCGAGGGCCAGTAAACCGAGGCAAAACCCAACCGGTTGCTGCCCGCATTCGGCCCTGCCGCGCTCGAGTTTGTCCGGAACCACCAGACCTCCAGCAGGTTCGTGCCCGGGATCGCATTCACCGGAATGATCGCCCCCTTGGCAGCTGCGGTGAACCCGCCAACAAATGGGTCTATGTAGGCCTGGGGATTGTACAAATTGCCCATCCCGACGTTCAGGTGTCCTGCAAAATAATCCCCGGAACTTTGCTCATCCGCCGGAGCCTGAATCCGCTCCCCGACATGCACCGTCTCGTTCACAATGCGCGGCCCCGTGTATTCAGTCGGCCACAGGGTGCGCACCGGCTCCACCTCGGCAATGGAGCGGACCGGAGCAGTCGGCACTGTGCCCGGCACAGAAACCACGGCGGGGGCACTCCCGGGATTGGCCACCACGGCGGGTGGGCTTCCGGGATTGACGACCACAGCCGGGTAAGCCCCGGGATTTGTAACCACCGTGGGGGAGGTGCCAGGATAGGTGGCGAAGGTCGGCGCGGCCCCGGGGTTCGCCACCACGGTCGGCGCACTTCCCGGGTTTGGCGGAGGCATTGGGTTAAGCAACGCACTAAGGTTCGTGCCAATCAGTCCCACACCCCCGGGAGGAAGCGCCTCACCCGGCTGAACATCTGTCGGTAGGTAGGTTCCGGCGATTAAGGCCGCCCCCGCAGCAAGATTTGCCGCAGCGGCATCGTCAATGGTTAAAGTCACATTGGTCGTCCCCCCCGCGTAGGGACCAACATCCGACATCACAGCAGCAACCCTGTTTGAAGGTCCCACAAGACGAATGTCGACATCTGGTGGGAAACTGTGTGTAAATCCGTTGATAACAACGAATACCCGGATGACAGCAGTGGAAATCCCGCTCACCAACGCAGTTGAGGGATATGGTGTTGCGTTGCCCAGCTGAGGAATCGTGACACCGGCCCCGTTGAATTGATTGGTGACAAAGGCGCCGAGTGAATTTGTGGTCACCACCCTCACTTGCCAACTGGTGATGCTGCCGCTGTCATTACCGGCATCATCCACGACGTACAGCTTCCAAGTGGTGTTGACGCCTCGATTCACACCAATTGGATAGCTTGCTAAATAGTTGCTGTAGGCCTTTGAATTGACGGACCAGATGTTGGACGCTGCCACATAGTTCGTGTAAGGAGTGTACTTGGCCAGCCAGTTGGTGTAGTTGATGTAGTTGGTCAACCCCGTCACATAGGTGTTCGACAACACCACGTAGTTCGTGTATGTGGCATACCGGTTTGATCCTGCAACGTAGTTGGTGTAAGCCGTGTTGTTGATCGTGAAGGTGTTCGAGGCGGCCACATAATTTGTGTAGGCCTTGTAGTTGGCCGCATAGATGTTCGAAACCCCGAGATAATTCGTGTAGGTGAGGCAACTTGTCACGTAGGCATTCGAGGAAACCACATAGGCGGCATATGCTGCCTGATACTGGGCCAACTGCACCCCAACCCGATTCGTGTAGTCCGAATAAATCTGTGGGAAGTTGACGTAATTCGACACGGCGCTCAGATTCATGGCCACGCCCGATAGGAAGTTGGTATCTCTCACGCTGCCGTCGAGCCACGAGAAAACCCGCTCAAAGCCGACATACTCCCCCGAGGTGTAGCGCAGGAGAGCCCTGTGGGCAGGGTAGGATTCATCGAGAAAGGTGTAGAATTTAAAATCCTCCGTCAGTTTGGCGCGGGGCTTGTCCAGGGGATCCTGATACGCGATGAAAGGCACGTTTTCCGTCGAGAGTTGCACCGCAGTCAGTTTCGCCCCGGCTTCGTCCTCCACCTCCGGGCGGAGGTAGTGGCTGTATTTGGCCACAGCATCCGGCCAGACCTGCTGGTAACGGGTGAACACCTTCGGCCACTTGAGCCCGGCCACCCCTGCTTCCAGCCAGTAAACCTGACAATCGTTCATATTCGCCGTTTCCCGGGTGGCGTAGAGGTTGAGCCGCCCGGTCGCCGGTTGGCTGTGCCTATAGGTGTAAACACCGTCAAGGGTCTGTATGGGGTCCGCATAGAGGTCATCCCCGGAGTCTGGGTCCGGCGGAAGCAGTCGCTCACCCAGATCCACCTGGATGTCCGTTGCTACCGGCTGCTTGATGACATCTACAACTTCATACCCGAGATGCTGCCGCGTCTGCCCATCCGGGTTTGAGTCCCCCAGAATCTCCACGAACACACGCCCTTCCGTGTTGTAGGCGTAGATGATTCCCTGTCCCTGATCATACCAGAGCGTCCGCAATTCGGCCAACGGTGCATTGGTCGAGCCCTCGGTGGGGCTTGTATAGCCCGGCCCGCGATACTCCGCACTTACTGTGCGGGGAAATTCGGTGTTGTAGGCAAACGCTATGCCTCCCACCCTGCCCGATGGCACGACGATCGGCTTGCCCGTAAGCCGGTATTCCCGCTCCGTCCAATAAATTTTCTTGGGAATTTTTGCCGCACTCCCTGAGACCACGTAGTTTTCGGTGTAGAGCAGATAAACGCTCCCGCCATTTGTCTCAAAACTTCTTGAGCCGAGCTTGTTTGTGTAACTCGGCACCGTCGCCACTGTATAAGGTTCCATCTTCCGCCAGGTCACCGTGAGGAAACCGGCTTGAACCGCAAACACCTTGCGGGCATGGGGACTATAGTAGTAGGCAGCATCCGCGTGATTGTTCGTGGAGTAGGGTTCCGGCTGCCAGTAAGTCTCCTTGGCGACCGTAAGCAGGCCGTTCGTTTCAGTGACCGCAGGGACAGTGACAACACTCCCGAAGGAGTAATCAATCTTCCGCCCGAGATACGGCGCCGCCACCTGTGCCCTTTTCAAAACCACCGACATTGTGGTGTTGGAATAGGCCCTGGGCAACTGCATCTGCAATGCCACCGCCGCGGAGAATGGAGTGGTGCCCTTCAAGGAGGTCGAGTTGCTCATCGTCCGCCAATCCGTCGCCGCCACGATCCCCCCGAAGTTGACAAAATTCTGGAACTGGCCCGATGCGGGAAGGTTGCCAGTGCCCGACTCGTTGATTCCGGTCGGAAGCCGGCCATCCGATCCCACTGCGATGTTCGTAATGGAGGAAATTGGCACACCCCGCTGGGACTGGAGGTTGTAGGGTGTGGATGTCTGGCGGAATTCCACGGGAACGAGCGTCACAGCCGACACCCCGAACCCTGCCAGAAGCCCGGCAACAAGCCCCATCAACCTGATCGATCCGGCCACACCTCCTGCGCCAAAGGCTTTTTGATGGAAAACTCCCGGCGCGACCGGACCCTCCATCATTCCACGGGCAACATCGTTCCCAACTCTGGCCGGTTCCCCTGCACGCTGCAGGTTGCCAGTGGAGTTCATCAACCTCTGGGGAGAGCCTCCGCCCCCTCCGAATGACTCGGATGTCTTCATAATCTATTAAAAAAGTTCAACGTTAAGCCCGTCAGAGGCATCCGCCTCCCACTGGGCACCCATCAATACCGCCGCAAACCATCGGTCCAAAGCCGTCCCTGGATCTGGTTGATTGCACCATCGCGGCCCATCCTTGCCCGCCCCAAAACCGTCAGGCTGCCAGGCTTGACCCCTTGATGTGCACATTCTCAGCCTCATCCTCGTTGGCTTCCTTTCCGGTCCTACTGCACGCGCATGATGAAGGCCAGAACATAGAACGGGGGGCGGATGTCAATAGAGCTGCCGTGACCGGCGTTAGCCGTATCAGCCGAGCGGGTGTAAAGGCTGTTGTCACTGTCAGCACCACTCTTGCTTCCTGCATAAGTCTCACTCCAGCCACGGTTTTCGGCGAAATAGGCATCGGTAAACCCGTGATTGTGCCGTGGCATTTGCTCTTCTGAGAGACTGATGTTGGCGTTGCCACCGACGCTGCCAACGGCCCCATCCCGGGTAGAGTTGCCGGAGGAAATGACGAACCGGCCCCGCAGGTCAGGAGTTGTTCTCCCGCTGTAGGTTCCCCCATCGCACAGCGCCCAGCCGGTCGGGGCCGTCGCCCCGGACCACATGATGATGCCACCCACAGGAATGGTGCCGCCACCGGTGAAGGTGTTCGCTGACATCGCCCCGCCCACAGTCGCTGCTCCGCTGACATTCAGTGTGGAAGCATTGACCGCCCCGTTCAAGTTTGCGGTTCCATTGACGGTGATCGCTGTGGCGGTCACGGTTCCATTCACATCCAACGCCGAACCCGGGGAGACCTTGTTGATCCCGACGCTTGAGCCATAAACCGTCACCACCTGGCTTTTGGCGTTGTTGACCAACGAGTTTGCAGTGGTTGCATTCCTGGCCAGAAAGGCATAGGGCGAGCTGAGGAGCCTCAATCGCGGCAGGATTGTCGAATCCGCCCCCCCGGTTCCTATGCCCTTGACGGTTATCTCAATATACCTGTCGGAGGCATCGACCATGTTGGTGAACACGGACGAGAGGTTCGGACGGGCCTCACTGCTGTAGGCGGCCCCCTCCCCCAGCACGGCACTGAAGTAGCCCTTGTCCACCGTCACCGTCTGCTGCTCACTCCAGACGCGGTTGACCACCCCGCCCAGAGTCTGGTCGTTGTAAATCCGGAAAATGAGGTCATAGTTTTTTGGCCCGGTGTTGGTGTTTCCGAGCGGACTGCCCGCTGAGTCCACCAGATAACCCTGATAGCTCATCCGTTCCGGCGGATTCGCGTCTGCAGCCCGGAGGGCGGGCAGGATGGAAACCATGGCGAAGAGGCACAAGGCCGTGTATCGCACTGTCTTCGTAATCATTGATGTCGTTTTCATATTTGATTCCTAAAAGTTGTTGGTTTTTGGTTACTGGGCGGCCGCTGGCCGCGTCAATGTCGGTATCGATGAGATCCTGCTCAGGCTGAAGCTTCCGCGCACTTCAAACACTCTCGTGTCATAGGTGCCCCCCGCCCTTGCCAATCCCTTCACGGTGATCGTCTCCGCATACGTTCCGCTCACGCTCTTGCCGGATGTCGTAAAGGCCGCGCTCTCCCCCTCAGGTGGCACAACCCCCAACCGGATTTCCCGCGTCACGGTATAGGACTCCGATCCCTGCCCCAGCTGGTTCTTGAAACTCGTGTCCAGATTGTCATGGTCCGGGTGATAGGTGTGCAGAAACGGGTTCGACTCCTGATCGTCATAGTGCAACGTCACCACTGTGCTCAGGTTCGTCCCCACTCCCAATGCCCCGTCGAACGACCAGCACGCGTTCGTCCCCGTCCACGGCAGATGCGCTGCGCTCAACCTGCGTGCCTGGCTTAAATAGGGGGCCCCAAGGGATGCTTCGCTCAGCGCCACCACCCCGTTTGTCCACGGGTCCATTCCCACAAAGGCTCTCTGCAGCAGAACTGCGTTCCCACCGCCCACCTCCGGGTTGTGCACGATCAATCTCAACGGATACGCCCGGGCCACAGTTCCGATGTTCGTGTTCAATCCCGTCACCACATACTGCCCGTTGGTGTCCATCACCGGGGTGTTCTGGTTGTCCCGGTTGTAGCTCTTCAGATACTGCCCCACCTGCGTCACCGTCGCTGCTCCCACCCACAGTCCGGCACTGGAGGCGGCAGAGGCCGTCACCGGCATCTCCACCTGTGCATGCCCGAAGGAGTCGGTCAGTCTCAATACTCCCGCAAAATTGTCTCCCACGCTCCCGCCCATCGCCACCCTGTTCAATCCCAGAACCACCTCCACCTCCGAACCGGGCTGCCCCTTGGCTGCGAATGTCCATGAATAGGTCCCGTTCACCAGAAGGTTGCTATATGTATAGGTCAGGTTCGTGGTGTTCAACGCTCCCCTCACCAGCAGGGGCGGGGTTCCGGCGATGACTGCCTGCCCGGTCGGCGGGGTTTCAGAGGCCACAAGCTTTAACGTTACCGTCACGTTTGTCGGGGCCAGGTTCCTCAGCCGGAAGC
>CAIWMU010000227.1 GCA_903913865.1 uncultured Verrucomicrobia subdivision 3 bacterium | reverse complement strand
AACGAGCTTGGCTGTTCAAGCGGTTAGTGCTTGCCGCCAGGGCCGCCTGGTCCCCCCTGTGGGGGAGGCGGAGGGGTTGGCTGTGGACCAGGCCCAGCATTGGTTGGCTGTGGGCCGGGATAGGGATTGGGCTGCTGCGGACCAGAACCATCGGGCGTGGTGGTGCAGAGCTCACAGCTGCGTATTCCGGCGAAGTCGTCCACCGATTCCGGAGCATGCCGTCCAGTGCGGAGCGAAGCGACGCTGGTTGAGTCATTATAAATCAAGTGGACGACATGGGTATGGCGGAACGGGTTTTTCTGCGAGATTCGCCCTCCAAATTAAGCCGGTAGGCGTTGTGAACGATGCGATCCAAGATCGCATCGCCCAGGGTGGGGTCAGGGAATCGGGCAAACCAATCTGCGACGGGGACTTGTGAGGCGACAATGGTGGAGACCCGCCCAAAACGGTCGTCCAAAACCTCCAATAGATCTTGAGCCGATGGGGGGGTAACGGGATCGCGCATCCAATCATCCAGAATGAGCAGGTCGAGTTTTGCGAGACCGGCCAGCAGGGCAGGATAAGAACCATCCAGGTGAGATTGAGCCAGTTGGTAGAGCAGGCGCGAGGTGCGGAAATAGCGGACGGAATAATTGCTGCGCGCCGCTGCCAGTCCGAGAGCGCAGGCGAGGAAAGTCTTCCCGCCGCCCGTCGGACCCAGGACCAGGATATTGAGGTGGCTGGCAACCCAAAGGCATTGCGCCATTTCCAGGATAAACCGGCGGTCGAGACCTCGACCTGATGAAAGATCGAGGTCTTCAATAGCAGCGGGGAGAGGGAAATTGGCCAGATGGATGCGGCGCTGAGTGCGACGGTCCGTACGGCCGGAGCATTCCCGGTCGACCAAAAGCGCCAAACGTTCCTCAAAGGCAAGTTCGGCGTATTGGGGGTTGGCAATTTGCTCCTGCAGACCGTCACGGAAGGCCGGTAGGCGGAGCTGGGTAAGTTTGTCGAGCAAAGGCTGGATGAGCATGGGAAGATTCCTCACTTGTAGTAAGCATTCCCGCGAATGTTCTCGTGGGAGGGTAAGGGAGCAGGCTGCGGGGTAGAAACCGGTTGCAGCATTTCCAGGACAGCCTTGACGCCCCGGTAATTGAGCGTTTTGGACTGGAGTGCATCCTGGCAGGCAGTTTCCATCAGGGGGTGAGTATATTGGCTGGAAAGGCGCAGAATTCCGAGACAGGAGCGAAAAGCCTGTTCGGGAAGCTGGCGGGAGGAAAGCACCGCATGAATCAACTGAGCGGTGTGTGGCCCAATTTCACTCGCCCAGCGTTCCAGACGCTCCCCGGTCCATTCTCCGGCTTTCTGGTGTTTGGGCGGCATGTGAGCAGTCTGGGTGGAAAAACGCCCTGGGACGTTGCTGCGGGGATGAATCGCCACAGGTTCGAGCTGGCTTTTGTGGTAAATTTCCACCATCCGTTCACTGGCGCGGATGCGCACCTCTTCATGGATCAGGATAAACGGGACGGAATACAGATGTTTTTCAAAATCGATATGGTAATCGATGTTCACACGGGCGATTTTGCTAATGGCATACTCATACGGCTGCTCCGGCAGGGGTCGCAGCGCCGGTTGGTCCAGTTCCTCGAATAATTCCCGGCGCGATTTCTCTAAATGCTTCATTTTCCGAACGTTAATTTCTTCCAGCAAGGGACGGATCGCCTGATTCAACTCGATCAGGCTGAAAAAGGTGCGATCCCGAAGTTTCGCGATGATCCAGCGTTCCACCACCTGTACACCCACTTCTGCCTTGGCCTTATCGCGAGGTTTTTTAACTCTGGCCGGGATCACCGCCACCCCGTAATGTTCTGCCATCCACTGGTAGGTCTGGTTGAGATCCGGATCGTACCAGCACGGGCTTTTCACCCCTTGTCTGAGATTGTCGGGCACAACGATCTGTGTCACGCCCCCCATGAAGGCGAATGTCCGCACATGCCCACCGATCCAGTGTGGCATCTCCATACTGATCTGGGCTTCCGCGTAGGTGTAGCTGCTTGCCCCCAGAACGGCAACAAAAAGATAGGCCGGGGTTACTTCTCCTGTTTCAGGATTTGTGATGGGAATCGTATCCCCGGCGTAGTCCACAAACAGTTTTTCCCCCGCTTTGTGGTTCTGGCGCATCGGCGGATCGAGCTTTTTCACATACCCGCGATACAGATCGCAGTATTGGCTGTAGCCGTATCCCTTCGGGTACGCCTCCCGGTACTCCTCCCACAGCAGTCGCAGGGTCACGCTGCGCTTTTTTAGCTCTTTGCGTACTTTTTCCCAATCCGGGAGCGGCTTGACCGCCAACTCGGCTGCCTTGGCTTTCTCCGGAAAGAGCAGCCGGTACAGTTCATCCTCGCTCAGCGCTTCCGGGATCGGCCACTGGATCCCAGCCGCTTCTGCCCGTTTGACATACTCACTCACTGTGCTGTGCGAGATCGAGCAACTGCGGGCGATCTCCCGGTTCGTCAGACGGCACGCCCATTTCAGCCGTAATACTTCTGCAATTTTTCGCATGGATAACCTTTCTTGTGTCATCGCTACCTCTTCCTTTTAGTTTTTTTTGAAAGAAGTAGCTTGCCACATTTGTCTAGGATTATCCAGCGTTACTTTACCCCTTACTGATTCCGGTCATGTCGTCCACCATTCCGTTTCATGCCGACCACGATTCCGGTACTCCCGAAAAAGTGGACGACATGCGCCGGATTGCTGGTCGGCATGCTCCGGATTCAGTGGCCGACATGGATCGGATTCACTGGTCGACATGCTCCGGATTACGCACTCGATTGCAAACCTCCAAAGATACATCCGGCAGAGATCCTCCAGCGGCACCGTATCTGGGCCTGTCCAGAACAACCACATCGGGCGTTTGTAACGGGGCGTTCCATCCGGTCGCAAGAACTCAATCCGCAGCACCATCCCGACTAAAGCGGACAGCTTTTTGAAGTGCAATCCCCGCCAGGCTGTGAGTTTCACGGTTTGTTCACCCAGTAAGAAGGTATCCGCTCGGTCGGGCGTTCTGGATGGCTTGGAGAGCTTGAACTTCGCCCCATGTTTGGCTGGAGCGCCCTTCTTACCTTTTACATGCGCCTTGGGGCGTTCGTAAAACACCAGGTTGCTGCGTAATCACACCAGGGCGTAAGCATGTTTGACCACCAAAAGACTGCCAGGAAGATATGATTGCCATATAGGCTGTCCGCCACAATCACTTTTTGCTTCGGATTACGCACATCCGCCTCTGCCACTTGCACAGCGCCTACCTGGCTGTCACTCAATCGGCTATCCACCCGTTGAATATCCACTGGCGCCACCCAAGATGTTCCCCAATTCACCAAGCGCACTAACCAGGAATACTTGTGACCGTAGCGTACCGGATCTTCTTTCTGCGCTTTCAGCGATACCCGATCTTCCAGGGTCTCGGCTTCCTCCCGTTCATTGGGGGTGCTATCCAGGCCATATACTTCACATCCAGCAAGTTCTTCATTGTTCGTTGGCTGGTTCTCATACAGTGCCGGTAGCATAAGGTCAAAGTCGATTTCGCCATGTCGCAAGGTGTCGAAGATGGAGCTGAATTTCCGCCGAAACGGAGTTTCTTCACTCAGTGCAACCGGGGAATCTACATGACCAGCAACTGTCAGCGCATCGACCAAATCTACTATGGCATCGGCGCGCTTCCGCATACTTTGGTATACTTTTTCTCGGAATTGTTTGGTTTGCATTTTCTTGGTCGATTATGCTTTTACCAGCAATTCCACTTTTTGTTAAGGTGCTATTTTTGACGCTCGAACTCTAAAGTCAAGTAACAACATTGTGTTTCAATCCACGCCCCCACGAGGGGGGCGACTGAACGTATTAAAGGCCATGTAACCTTCCCATTTGTT
>CAIWMU010000226.1 GCA_903913865.1 uncultured Verrucomicrobia subdivision 3 bacterium | reverse complement strand
GTGGGCCAGATTCTTCCAGTCGGTCGGAAAGAAGGTAAGTAGGAGATCCCAATCCTCTTCGGACGCGTTGATCGTTTCCATCCTGTGACCATACACGACCAACCTCAGAAGTCAACGCAAACAAGTTAGCGCTTATGGGGCTCCACCCCCGGTTGGTCTGGTTTGCACCTTTGGTGCTGGGGAAGGGGAGAACCGCGAATGGACGCCGATGGACGCCAATGAGGGAGGGAGGAAGGGGAGAATTAATAATTAAGAATTAAGAATTGGCGCACCGGGGGTCAGTCCGGTCGCTGTTGAGGACGGCTTGTGCGGGGCAAGGTGGCTGTTCGTTGCCACGGCACAACCGCGTTGCGGTTGTTGCGACATTCCCGCTGTCACCCTGGGTAGCGCCGCAAACGGCGCAACCCAGGGCTTTGGGGCAGAACCCGCGTTGAGGTTCCAGGAGGAGTGAGGGCGGCGGGAGGAGTTATCCGCAGTTGGCGCGGATTGACGCGGATGGGGGATGGCCTGTGTGTGCAGGCGTTGACCGGTTTGGCGGGCCGAGGGGGGGGCGTTGACTGAGGTTGCCCCGAATTGGTGTGAATACGAGGATCCTGATCTCGGCCGAGCCGTTCCTGTTCTCAAAGTGGATGCGCACATCCTTGCGGGTGGCCTTGCCCTGCATGAATTGAGGGTCCGTTTTCACCACTTCAAACGAGGTGCGGATCGGGGATTCCGGCTTTGGGACGACACCGTAAACCAGATTTCCAAAGAGGGCCATGAGTTGAGGCCGACGCACGTTGAACCATTCCTCCGGCGTGGTGATCGGCTTGCCCTCGGAGGAGAGGAGCAGTGGCGGGAGGTCGTAGGGCGGGACTTTTGCCTCGTCATAGATCAGATCCTTGTCGTGGTTCTTTGAATCGTCCGCACGGGCGATTTGGGGGCACGAGGTCAGGACCATTATCCCGAGGCTCAAAATTTGGAGCAGTTTCATGGGGGATGTTGTGATCGTGATGGTTTTCATGTCCATTGCCGGTGACGGATTCACCGGAACGCCATGATGGCATCGTCGGTTCGCACGTAGAGGCTGTTCCGATCCATGGCTGGAGTGGCTGAGATCGGGGCTTTGAGATCGGTCTGGTGAAGGATTTCGAACCGGTCGCCGGTGGCCACGATGCTGAGATGCCCCTTTGAGGAGAGAATGTAGAGGTGGTCGTTTGCGATCACGGGCGAGGCGCAGTATTGGCCGGAGGGGCCGAGGCGCTGGCGATAAATGGATTCACCGGTTGTCGCGTTCACGCAGTTCAGGATTCCCCCATCACGCACCAGATAGAGCCGGCCCGAATGGTGGATGGGGCAGGGGATCTCCGGGACGCCGCTGCTGATGCGCCATGCAACGTGGGTTGCGGTGACATCGCCGGTGCCCCCGGGGCGGATGGCCATCAGGATGGGCTCGCCGTGGCCGACATTCATATCGGTCACGAATTCCTCCCGGGTCAGGAGCCCGTCATGGTTTTTGTCCCGCATGTCGAACATCTTTTCCTGTTTTTCCTTTCGTTTCGCCGGGTCGGCCGGCAAAGGCAATCCGAAACCGGGATGGCCCAGCGGCAACTCGGGGCGGAGAGGCATGGTGAAATCGGCGGTCATCTCGTCGCGTCCGATCATGCCGTCCCCGTTGCGGTCCAGGGGCAGGAGCGCTTTCCAGAACGGCTCCGGGTCCAGTTTCACATCGCCCCGACCGCCCTGCATGGCAACGGAGGCGAAAAGGTGACCGCTACCCGCGACGGGAACCGCGATGGGCTCCCGGGCGAAGCCGGTGACGAGCCATCGTTCAGAGCCTGTGGCCGGGTCGTAGCCGGAAATCCGTCCATCCCCGAGCACCACCAGATCGGTGCCGTGGTCCTGTTTCCAGATCATAGGAGAGGACCAGACACCCCGGTTGTTGGGTCGGGGTGTTTCCCATGCGATTTGACCGGTGGCTTTATCCAGGGCAATGACCCTGGAGCGGCTGAGTTTGCTGTCGGGAAGGGTTGCATCATCGTCCAGCACGAGAATGAGTTTCTGGTCGTGCAGGATGGGGGATGTGGAGACTCCATACATGCTTTGCGGGGTGGGGATGGGCTTGTTCCAGAGTTCCTTCCCGGCGTGATCGTAACACAACAAGCCATAGGATCCGAAGTAGGCATAGACGCGCTGTTCATCCACGCAGGGAGTTGAAGCCGCCACGCTGCCAGCGGAATGGACCGATTCCAGTTTTACTTCCGGGGCCGGTTTCTGCCAGAGGAGTTTGCCGGATTTGGAATCGATCGCCAGCGTGGCCAATCGCCCGGTTTGGACTCCGGTCAGAAAGATCGTGCCGTTGCAGACAACGGGGGACGATTTACCGGGCGGGATCGGCGTCTTCCATGCGGGTTTATCGGCGGCGATCCTGACCGGTGGTTTGAATGCGTTGGCCAGGCCGGATCCGTTGGGTCCCCGGAATTGAGGCCAGACAGCCTCCCCGCTGGCAGCGGCAGGAAAGCCGGCGGAGAGGGCGATGCAAGTGATGAAGAGCAGGTAATTGTGAGTTTTCATTCGGCGGCGTTTGTCGCTGCAGTCAGTGCATTTGATCCCCACAGTGTCTAAGCGTCTCTGCGCAGAACAATCCCAAAGATATCCAGAGCGAGGGGGATCTGGTCGCGCGAGACCATGAGGTTTGTGACGGCACGGAGGGTGTCCGGACCGAGCGCGAGGAGGCGGACTCCGGCCTCGTTGAGTTGGGAAGCGAGTGCGGCTGCGGGGCGTCCCTTCACGCGCATCATCACAATGTTGGTTTGAACCGAGGCCGGATCCAGTTCGAGGCCGGGCAGTTGACTCAGGCCTTCGGCGAGAGCGCGGGCGTTGGCGTGGTCCTCCGCAAGCCGGGCGCGGTGATGATCCAGGGCGTGGAGTGCGCCAGCGGCAATGATGCCCGCCTGCCTCATTCCTCCGCCGAACATCTTGCGGAAGCGCCTTGCCCGCTGGATGAATTGCCGAGAGCCGCACAACGCCGAACCGACCGGGGCGCCGAGGCCCTTGGAGAAGCAGACGCTCACGGAGTCAAACGGTTCTGCGTGGGTGTGCTCCGGGATGCCGGTTGCGGCTGCCACGTTCCACAGGCGTGCCCCATCGAGGTGAAGCCGCAACCCGTGGTGGCGCGACACACTGGCGACCTCGCGGATACGTTCCATCGGCCAGATGCTGCCGCCGCCGCGATTGTGGGTGTTCTCCACGCAAACGAGTTTGGTGGTTGGGAAATGCTGGTCTGCGGGACGGAGCGCAGCCTCCACATCCGCAGCGGTGAAGATGCCCCGCACACCCGGGAGGCAGCGGCACATCACGCCCGCAAGTGCGGCCGGGCCGCCTGTTTCGTAGTAGTAGATGTGGGCGTTGGCATCGACGAGAATCTCATCCCCCGGCTCCGTGTGGGCCCGCAACGCCAGCTGGTTTGCCATGGTGCCGGAAGGGGTGAAGACAGCGGCCTCCTTGCCGAGGACCTGAGCCACGCGGGCCTCAAGCCGCGCAACTGTCGGATCATCCCCAAAAACATCATCGCCGACATCTGCATTCGCCATGGCCTCGCGCATGGCGGGGGTGGGGTGGGTGATGGTATCGCTTCGCAAATCAATGGTCATGGTGGTGTGTGGTATTCGTGTTGAAGGTTTGTGTGATCATGGCCGGGGATCCAACTGGCGGACCCGCACCCCGGTGCTTTTTGGGGGGCAGTCCAGAGTGGTGCCATCCGAGAAAGTGATGGTTATTTGGGCCGCTTTTGCGTTGCAGGCGACGTAGGTGCGTTTGCCCGGCTGCTGAAAGGCTGCGGCCATGGTGTGGTTCGCGGTGATGGAGCGGTCCACATGGCCGAGCGCTTGCAAGCCGGTTATCCAATGGAGGAGGTTGGCCTTGCTGTTGGAAGAGTCTGTGACCATGCCGGCGGCCCGGGTCCGGTATTGCCTGAGGGCATCCGCGGGCTCATCCAGAGCGCGATACATCAGGATCAGATCGGCCGCGGTGCTCCAGTTTTCGCTTCCCACCTCGCTTCGCAGCGCCTCGTAGTTGCGGCGGAGATAGCCCGGGTGGCGGCCCAGATACAAGGAGGCACCTGTGAAGGGAAGCCAGTTGATCATGTGTTTGTCCTCCGGTTTTGGTGAGAACCAGGTTTCATTCACGCTCTTGCCACCCCACACCATGGTCACCACCGATGCGGTATAGTCCCTGGGGCGCAACTCGCCGGTGACGTCGAACCAGTAATCCTCAATCGCAGCCAGTTCGGTGGTGAACAGCCAGGCGCCGAGATCCCGCAACCGGGTGTTGCCCGTGGCTTCCCCCCAAAGGGTGACACCCGCCCAGGCATTCATGGCTTCGCTCGAGGATTCCTGGTTGTTGCCATCGAAGTATTTGGCGGTGCCGGAGGCCCAGGAATGACCGGCGTAGGGGTCAAAAGCACGAAGGAACGGAAATTTTGAATCGTTCCGGTCCGGGTTGGCGATGTCGCGGAGGAGCATCCCGACCATGGGGCCCCAGCATTGCGCCCAGGCGGGATCATCCAAAGCAAGGACCGCTGCTGCGTGGAGAAAATAGCCGTAGTGGAAGGCGTGATCGTTGAGATCGACATCGCTGCCGTAGCTGGCCGGGTAGCCGATCAGAGTGCCCCAGTTTGCGTCGTGATAAAACAGTTGCCCGATCTTCGGATTCCCGTGGCTGTCTGTTGCGCAGAGCCAGCCCTCCAGACGGTCGCGGAGGCGTTTCCGGAATTCCATTGCCGCAGCATCGGCACCGGTTTGACGGGCAATTTGCATTGAAGTCGCCAGGCGGCCCAGTTGTTTTCCATCCCAGTAGGTGTCTGGTGCAAACTGTGTGTTTTGGGCGGCATCTTCATCCAGGAACGCGCGGATTGCGGGTGCGTTGGTCGAATCCAGACCGGGGAGCACGGGCAGGATGCCGGGGAACTTCATGCGGGTCGTGAAGCCGTTTCCCGAAGCGAGCCGCAGGGGGCCGCGCAGGCAGGGATATGACAGACCGGTCCATGCGGCATCGGCGTGCCGCCATTGGTGGGGATAGAGGGCGCACAGGGTCCCGGTTTCCGTGCCTTCCATGGGTTTGGTCGCCAGATCAAACCGGGTGGTGACGACAGCGCTTTGCGGGTCATAATTCCAGGAGACCCTGGAGCCGGTGACGTGGGCGTAGGCATGCCGGTGAAAGAGCTCCAGGGTTTCCGGCCTGTTGTCTGGCAGGGCGGCTAACGAAAAATAAGTCTTCCCGCCGGTGGCGCAGGTGAAGGCGACGGTCCCAAGCCCTGACCACTTGCTGCCGCCCGGAGCGAACAATCCATAATGTTGCAGGCCGATGGTAATTCCCAGTGCAGTCGAGCCTTCCGACCCGGACCAAACCTTCGGTGGTTGTGCGAAGCGGACGACTGGCTCCCCCCCCTTATAGGTGGCAGAGACAAACGGTGAGCCGTGGCCAAAGGATGTCGTCATTCCGCTGCCATCCGCCTCGAACGCCGCGGTGACGAACCAATCGCTGAATCCTGCGACGCGGGCGTCCGGGAATTGGGAGATCTTCGAATGACCCAGCACCAGATCGGCCTTGTTGTCGGCAGGCATCAGGGCAAAGATCCCGACCTTGTTGGCGGTGATGGATGAAGGATGCCATACCCGCAGGCCATCGGGTTGGGCTCTGAGAGTCAGAGGGTGGGCATACATCGGATCCGAAAACGGAACCCAGGCGAGCGAACTCCACCAGTCGCTGGTGGGCATGGGACCCTTGAGGTCCGGCGTCCGGTAAATCATGGATGGGGGACCCTTTGCCCCCGGGGGGAGTCGGGTGGTAAACGATCCATTCCCCAGAGGGACGATCGCCGGTTCGTCAGGAGATGCGTTGGCGCAAGCGACGCTCAAGGCAACCGCAAGGCAGATGGCGTGGCTCAGGTGCATCGGGGTGAGGTCGCTTGCAACCCGGTGATTCCGGCGGCAGGGCATCCAGTGGGCACGGGACCCATCCCCCTTTCAGGGGGAATCCGGTCTTTATGATCATCCGCGTGCATCTGGATATCCAGATTAAGCTGGCACACGCCGTTGGGGCAAATGTTCTGTCCGGGTTTTCGGAGGCATTTTGACAGGGCCACGCCACAATGGCGGATGCCGGGGAGCAGGGCGTATTCATGAAGCAGATGCGATGCATGAAAAATCGGGGGGCAACCGATTGGCGCCAGTGGAGTTCCTTAACTTTCCAGGTTTCGAGGTCGTTCAGTGCTGGCGGACCGAAGCCGCTGGTATTCTGGAGGGAATCCCATTCATGCTCACGATGTGACGCCCATTCAGGGCTTTGGGATGGTTAACGGGGGGGGCGTGCACCCCGGCCTTGCAGACCGGGCTTTCCCATTTTGCCCTTGCAGGGCATTCCGAAGGGGGCGAACACAGCGGCTATTGCGGGTTCCCGCTTCAGGGGGCTGCAGGTCCGGTATGTTGCGGCCCGGTCTGGAAATCCGGGAGGAGGAAGACACCAAAAACAGATTCCCCCACCCATCAGGCCCAACACAGACCTGCCTCTCCCCATAATCCCAGCCACCCCCTTCCGCACCGACAGCCCGCGAACACCCGGTTGGATCCTTCATGCATACGCGTTCATGGGGGCAGGGCGGGCTTTTCGCAGGTTGACTTCGAACTCCCCAACAACTAAAACCATCAGCGCAATGAACCACAATTCACCCGCCACTTCATTCTGGCTGGCCCGATTCGAGCGGCCTGATGCCCGGCGGGGGCTTGAATCATCCCTGTTTCCGGCACGAGTCCAAAGCCGGGAGGGCACTTAGTCTGCGGTTTCGGTCAACCTTTGAATCTGTAAATGAAAAGCAACAAACCCAACAGCAGCGACAAGCGCGGGACGATCACGCGCCGGCAGTTCTTAAGTCGGGGGACAATGGCCGCAAGTGCCGTGGCTCTGCCCTATTTCATTCCAGCCTCGGCGCTGGGTCGCGGGGGGGCGGTCGCTCCCAGTGCGCGCATTGTGATGGGGGGCATCGGGCTGGGGGGGCGAGGTTCCTATGATTTGAGTGTGATGCTGGCCCAGCCGGATGTGCAATGGGTGGCCGCCTGTGATGTGGTCAAATCCAGGCGCGAGGCGGCGAAGAACACCGTGGATGGTCACTACGGCAACAAGGATTGCGTAGCGTATGGCGACATGCGCCAGTTGCTGGCGGAACGGACGGATATTGAAGCCGTGCTGATCGCCACCGGTGACCGCTGGCATGCGCTGGCCTCGACCTGGGCCATGCGGGCAGGCAAGGATGTTTACTGTGAAAAGCCTGCGTGCCTTACGATGGCACAGGGCCAGACAGTCGTCGAGACGGCGCGTCGCTATGGGAGGGTTTATCAAACCGGAGCACAGCGTCTCAGTGAACCCCATCATGTTTACGCCATTGAGATGGCCCGGTCGGGCCGGCTGGGGCCGATTCACACCGCCTACGCGGATTGCCGCTGGCGCGATGGCAACCGCCACGACTGGTTGCCCGCGGAACCGGAGCCGCCCAAGGAAGAAATGGACTGGGATCTCTGGCTGGGGGCCTGCCCCTGGAGGCCTTACAACTCGACCTATGTCAACGGCGGGGGATGGTATCACTTTCACGACTTTGCCACCGATGTCGCCATGTGGGGTGCCCACACGGTTGCGCAGGCGCTGGCCGGATTCGACATGGAGAATATCTCCACCATCGATTTCGAATATGCCGGGCCTGAAGCAACAATCATGACCCGCCTCTCCAACGGAGTGAAGCTCGTCCTTTACAGAGCGGCCGGATCGGTCTGGGACCAGTGTGAATACTGGCACGGAGCCTGCGGGGAGCGGTTCGATGGCCCGGAAGGCTGGACCGCTGCTGCCGATGGTTATTCCAAGACGGATGTGTCGTCTCCCGCGTTGCTGGCTGACTACAAAAAGGTTCTGGCCGAATACACGGCCCGGACACAACGCCCGATGAACCATGTCCGGGACTTTCTGGATTGTGTCCGCTCGCGCCGGTCGCCCGTGGCCAACCCGGAGGTGATGTATCGCTCCATGTGCATCTGCCTGGCTGCGGACATTTCCGGACAGTTGAAACGGAATCTCAAGTTTGATCTGCGCAAGGCCGAATTCATCGGCGATGCCGAGGCCAACCGGATGCGCTCCCGTGCGATGCGTCCCCCATACGCCGTTTGAGCCGTTAACCCAGGAAAAGCCCACCATGAAACACATTGTCTTAGCTGTTCTCCTGTTTGCCACGACCGCGTTTGCGCAGCAGGAGCGATTCCTCACAGTTCTCAAGTCGGATGCCCCCGTCATCGAAAAGGCGGAGGCCTGCCGGGAACTTGCGCACATCGGCACCCGGGAGGCGGTGCCGGTGCTCGCGGGGCTGCTCGCGGATGAGAAACTCTCCCATCTGGCGCGGCATGCGCTGGAGCCCATTCCGGATGCATCTGTGGACGCGGCCCTGCGGGAGGCACTCGGCAAGGTCAATGGCCGTCTGCTGGTGGGCGTGATTGGGAGTATCGGCTTCCGGAAGGATTCCCAGGCCGTCGGGTTGCTGGGTAAATGCCTGAATGATCCGGATCCTGCCGTGGCGCAGGCATCGGCCCGGGCGTTGGGCAGCATCGGTGGTGCGGCTGCGCAGGTTTTGGAGGGGGCCTTGACCACCGGTTCTCGAGTGAACCAGCCTGCCGTTTGTGAGGGGTTGCTCCGTTGTGCCGAGGCGCTGCCGGGTGTCAGGGCCGTTGCCATCTACGACGCGCTGCGGAAGGTGCCCAACCTGTCGCATCAGGTGAAGGTTGCGGCTTTGTCGGGCTCCATCAGGAGCCGGGGAGCCAAGGGACTCCCGCTGCTGGTGGATGCCATTCGTAATGAATCCTACGTGCCCGTGGGGGATGCGATATGGATCTCGATGGCCATGCCGGGCAGCCAGGTGACCCGGGCCCTTGCAGGAGAACTCAAGCGGGCCACTCCTGAAAGCCAGGTGTTGCTCATACAGACCCTCGGCTTTCGCGGCGATGTGGCGGCCGTTTCGGCCCTCACCCCACTTGCAAAAAGTGGTCCTTCCGCCCGCCGGGTCATGGCGATCCGCAGCCTTGTGCAACTGGGCAAGCCATCAACGATCCCCCTTCTCGTCACGCTCCTCAAGGACGCCGATGCCGCTGTGTCGGGGGCGGCCAAGACCGGGTTGACCTGTTTTTCGGGACGGGAAGCGGATGCAGCAGTGGTCGCCTTGTTAAGCGAGCGGGAGGCGAAGACACGCATCACCGGCATCGAAGCAGTTGCCCAGAGACGGATCATCGCCGCGCTGCCCTCCTTGCTGGTGTCTGCCAGCGATCCTGATGCCACTGTGGCAGGCGCCAGCTTCAAGGTGCTTGGAGAACTGGGCGGCCCGGGGGAGATCCCGGGCCTGGTGGACGCCCTTCTGCAGACCCGGGCCGTGGAGGCAGGAGAGACCGCGCTGACCGAGGTTTGTGCCCGGCAAGCCGATCCAACCCGCTGCACCGACAAGCTTTTGACAGGTCTCGCCGTGGCAAAGGGTGAACCCCGGCTCGCTTTGCTCCGCATCTTGGGGACAGTGGGCGGCAGCAAGGCCCTGATCGCCGTTCGGGCGGGTCTGGGTGATGCGGATGCCGCCACGCGGGAGACCTCATGGCGCGTGTTGTGCGACTGGCCCACAGCCGAGGCACTTGCGGACCTTGCCCGGATGACGACCACGGCACCGGACGAGAAGCTGAAAAGCCTGGCAGTCCGCGGGCAACTCCGACTTATTCCGCTGCAGCCGGTGGATGGCGGGCGGAAGGTCGGCCTGATTCGGGAGCTCATGCCGGTGCTTGAGCAGTTGAAGCAGCAGAATGTGGCCCTGGCCGTGCTCGGCACGATTCACAGCCCGGAATCCCTGGTGCTTGTTGCTGGCAGCCTTTCAAAAGAGGGATTGAAGGAGGAGGCTGCTGTTGCGGCGGTCACCATCGCGGAGAAGATCGCGACCAGCAACCCGGCGGAAGTCGCGGATGCACTTCAGCAAATACAGACATCCAACGACCAGATAGCGGGTCGTGTTCGCAAGGTGTTGGCGAGCCTCCCACCCGGGGCGGCGGAGGCCGGTTTCACGGCGATGTTCAACGGCAAAGACCTCTCGGGTTGGAGCGGCAAGCCCGGATGGTGGAATGTGGAGGAGGGTGCCCTGACCTCTGAAAGCACAACGGAGAAACCCTGCAAGGAATGCAACTACCTGCTTTGGGACGGGGGGCAGCCGGCTGATTTCGAGTTGCGGGCCGACTTCCGGCTCAGCGGCAGTGCCAACTCGGGCATCCAGATCCGCTCCGAGACACGCCCGAACTGGGACACCTACGGCTATCAGGCGGACATGACCGGGGATGGTGAACTGGTTGGCTTTGTTTATCATCATGCCCGCGGATTGATTGCCGGGCGCGGCGAGCAGGCAACCTTTGACGCCGAAGGCAAGAAAGTTGTCGAGCGGATTGGCGATCCGGCGGAACTGGTCAAGCGGTTCAAGCAAGGGGATTGGAACAGCTATCGCATCATCTGCCGGGGACCCGAGATCACCCTCTACATCAACGGTGTTCTGATGTGCCACATCACCGACCACCATGCCACCCAGGCCGCCACCCGCGGGATCATAGCCCTACAGATGCATCCCGGGCCGCCGATGAAGGTTCAATTCAAGAATCTCCGCATCAAGGAACTGAAGTGACATTCCCATCCTCAGGTCGGGGATGGAACCTTCCGAACCGGCTCTGACGGTCCCCCCTGCCAAATCAGGAGGGCGGTGCCGCGTCGATGTCTGGGCGTGCATCGGCCTCCCTGTGTTGATGGGGAAGGTGTGGTCGTGATTTTGAATGGGGGCATGTAAGAGAGTCGTCCTTTAGAATTCCAAGGGGCAATCGGGTGCATGGGCAGGATCAAAGCGATTTTTGAGCGAATGGGGCCGGGGCCTGGGATTGCTGCAAGTCGTTTTGGGTGAGGTGTTTGTCTTGCAGATTCAGGTCTGGATTGCCCGGGGAGAGGGATTTCGGTTTGAACTCTTTGCGCTGCAGTGGTATGCTTCAAGAAAGCCACGTAAAAAAGGAATCTTATGTATTTCGGCGTTGTTTACCATCCAGAGCAGTGGATTTATCCTCATGGCGGCACGAAGGAGCATCCGGAGGCAGCCTGGGACCGGGACATTGAGCTGATGGTCAAGGCCGGGGTGAATGTGGTGCGCTTCGGGGAGTTCACCTGGGGGCTTTGCGAGCCGGAGGAGGGCAAGTTCAACTTTGCCTGGATGCGCCGGATGATGGACAAGCTGGGGAAGAAGGGGATCGACGTGGTGCTGGCCACTCCGACGGCGGCCCCGCCGGCATGGTTGACGCGGAAACATCCGGAGATCCTGCCGATCAACGAACATGGGTTGACGAAGCATGCCGGAACGCGCCGGGCGGCCTGCCTGAATAGTGACATCTTCTGGAGTCATTCAAAGGCGATTGTGGAGCAGATGGCCCGGGCGCTTGGGGATCACCCGAGGCTGATCGCCTGGCAGATCGACAACGGCCTGGGGGGGCACTTCACAGAGGCTGCCTTCAACGAGGATACCCGCCGGGACTGGCACCTTTGGCTGGAGGCAAAGTATGAGACGATTGAGCGCCTGAATCAGCAGATGGGGTTGGCCCACTGGGGACAGGTGGTGACACGGTGGGACGAGGTGCCGATGCCGATGAGTGCCCCCACCCACCATAATCCGGCCCTGGTGCTCGACTGGAGACGGTTCTGCAGCGACACGATTGTGCAGTTTGCCCGGTGCCAGGCGGAAATTCTCAGGGAAATCACTCCCAAATGCCCGGTCACCACCAACCTGCAGCCGTTGATGACCCGTTTCGATCACTTTGATCTGGCTGAGGTTCTGGATTACATCTCGATCGAGAACACCGCATCTATCAAGGCCAAGTCGTCTGAGATTGCCTGTGAGATCGACATGCTTCGTTCACTGAAAAAGACCGGAATCCGGATGCCGGGCGGTTCCGATGGCTTCTGGGTGAGCGACCAGAGGGCGGGTAATCTTAACTGGCAGGAGGCCAACCACCTCATGCGCCCCGGGGTGCTGAGGATGTTTGCCTACCAGCTCATTTCACGGGGAGCGAACGGGGTCATGTTCGCCAGGTGGCGCCAGTCCCGGTTCGGGTCGGATAAGTTCGAGGGGGCGGTGCTTCCTCATAATGGGAAACCCGGTCGTGTCTATGAGGAGGTCACCCATCTGTCCGAGGAGTTGAAGCTGCTGAAGCAGGGCCTGAAAGGCACCCGAGTTCAGGCAACCGCCTGTATTCTCTACAGTCACGACAATGAATGGGCGTTGCAGCAGGCAGGCCAGCCCAACAGCCATTTTGGCCTCCGGGAGCATATCCAGCTGTTTTACAACGCGCTGCATGACCGGAACATTCCGGTGGATTTTGCCCGACCTTCCGAGGATCTGTCCCAGTACAAGCTGGTGGTCGCCCCCTCGCTGCACCTGCTCTCAGGCGCTCAGGCGGACAATCTGAAGCTGTATGTGCAGAATGGGGGCACACTCGTGTCCACCTTCAACACTGGAATGGTGGACGAGCACAACCAGGTGCCGGATACCGGCTACCCGCATGATCTGACCGATCTGTTCGGGATGGAGGTCGTTGAATCGGACCAGTTGCCACCGGGGGAGGAGAATCATCTGACATTCAAAGGAATGTTCAGCCCGACCCATATGCATTCGGGGCGCATCTGGTGTGATCTGATAGAACCGGGCGAGTGCCAGATCGTGGCGACCTACTCTAAGGACTTTTATATTGGCAAACCTGCCATGACCATGAACCAGTATGGTCTCGGGAAGGCCATCTACATCGGAACCTTGAGCCAGTCCCATTTCTATACCGATCTGGTGACCTGGCTGAGGCAGATCTGCAACATTCATCCGCTTCTAAAGGTGCCGGACACCGTGGAGGTCGGGATGCGACAAAAAGACGATTCGGAGGCGTTTTTCCTGCTGAACCACCAAAACACTCCTGTGCGGATCACCTTTTACAAACCGATGCACGATTTCCTGACCGGAAGCACATTCTCAGGGAACTATGATCTGCAGCCCCACGGTGTGCTGGTGCTGGACGAGCATTCCCAGCAAAAGACGCAGGCAACATCCCCACCCAGACCCCCGATGTAGGAGGTTGGGTTGGACAGGGCGCGGGCTCAGTGTGGCCGTTTCGGATTTGAGCGTTGCATCCGGTCGTTTTTGGGTCATCTTTTTTGAGTGATGCGACGTCCGCCAAGATTCATTCCTGCGATGGGTCCCGGGAAATCAACAGCCCGGGAAAGGATTCTTGCGCAGTGGCGGGGGCTGGATCTGGCGCCGCTTGAGAAGATCGCCAGAAACCCGGCGAGATCTGCGGCCGACCTGATACCGGGAGTGCTGAAGGGGTTGCGGATGGATGGCCGGAGGTCCGAGGCCGAGATCGTGAAGGTTTGGAACGAGTTGCTGCCGCCTGACATCGTGGCCCATGCGCAACCTGCGAGCTACAACAAGGGCACCCTGTTCGTGAATGTGGACAGCAGTGTCTGGCTGAGTGAGATCGTGCGCTATAGGAGGCTGGAGATTATAGAACGGCTGCGCCACAGCTTTGGGGCTGCGGTGATCAAGAAGGTCAGTTTCAGGCTGGGGTGACCCGCCGGGTGATGTCCGAACTGGCGGGGTGCATTAAACCAGATCCGTCTTTTGGCTCGAGATGGAGTGTTCCGGGGGAGAGATGGGGATCCTGACCGTGAACTTTGAGCCCTTATCCAGTTCGGATACCACGTCGATCGTTCCCCTATGGACCTCGACGCAGGATTTTACGATCGAGAGCCCCACACCTGAGCCCTTGACGTTGCCAATGTTGGAACCTCTGTGAAAGGGGTTGAAGAGGTCAGGAAGATCCTTGGGAGGCACGCCGATACCACAATCCTCCACCTCAATGATCAGCAGCTGGCCACCCTGATCGCTAATACGCAGATCCACCGGTTTATCAGCCGCCGAATACTTCAGCCCGTTCGTCAGAAGATTTATCAGGGAATGGCGCAACAGGGCGGCGTCGAGGGGATGGGTATCCTTTGTCAGGTTGAGGCTGACCCGGACCCTTGCGATGTTGTCTGCGCTGATGGGCAACTCGGAGAGGCAGCGATCCACAAATGCCCGCAGATCGAGCGATTGCGGCCGGCAGGTGAGCCGTCCCGCCTGAGTCTTTCCAAGAATCAGAACCTCCTCGATAAGGTTGTCGATCCGCTTTGCGCCGCCGAGGATCAGGGTGTGGTAACGGTCGCGTTTCGCGGGAAGCAGATCGTGACCATAGTCCTTCAGGATCTCAGCTGAGTGCATGATGCCCGCAAGGGGGGTGCGAAATTCGTGGGACGCCATCGTGATGAACTCGTTTCTGAGGCGGTTCAGTTCCTGCTCGCGGAGCAGGGCGGCCTGCATTTGCTCCCCCGCCTGACGGCTGACGGTGACATCCCGCATACTCCCGGCAATCCCTGTGGCCCTGTGGGCATCTCCCTGGGATGCGCGGGCCTGCACGAAGATCCACCTGAAGCCACCTCCACGGGTGAGGCAGCGAAATTCCTCCTGATAGTCCACATGCTCCGGTTCTTCGAGCAGTGAGAGCAGCTTGCTGCGGCAGGAATCCACATCGTCCGGATGGACGAAGTCGAAGATGGATTTGCCGAGTGTATCGGCCACGGGGAATCCGGTGATGGCCTCCCAGGCCCTGTTGACCATGACCCATTTGCCGCTGGTATCGATATGAAAAATGACCTCCAGAATGGTGTCCAGCACCGACTGGTATCGCTGCTGGCTCTGTTGGAGCGCGGTTTCCATCCGGACCCGTTCGGTGATGTCCAGATGGGTCCCGGAAAAGCGGAGCGGCTGGCCGTCAGGGCTTCGGTCCACCACGCGGCCCCGGGTAAGAATACGGCGCCATGTCCCATTTTTGGCCTGCATCCGGATTTCCAGCTCGTAGGGTATCGAGGGATCTTCGATGTGTGCCTGGATGGCGACCAGTGCTGCCGACAGGTCGGCGGGGTGCACGATGCTTTTCCACATCTCGACCGTTGCCGGGAGTTCCGACACTTCGAACCCGAGCATCTGCGCCCAGCGGTCGTTGAAGCCGAGTTTTCCAGTTCGGACATTCCAGTCCCAGACACCAAGCTCGGCACCCACGACCGCCACGTCCAGCAGTTCCTTGCTCTGGCGTATGGATGCCTCGGTGCGGGAGCGCTGGATGGATCCGCCGAGAATGCTCGCGGCGAGGCGCAGCAGGTCGATTTCCGATTGGAACCAGATCCGGGAGGTTTTGCAATCGTCGAAGCCGATAAAGCCCCAGAACTGCTGCTGCAGGAATATGGGGACGACCAGAAGGGATAGGATCCCCTGGGGTTCAAGAAGTTCCCGCTCTGTGGCGGGGAACGTGGCAACGGGTCCGGACACCTCACGCCCGGCGGAGAGTTCGTTTTTCCACCGGGAGAGCCCATCATCGTAGGGCAGATTTTGGAGGGTGGGGTTGTCGATTTCCACTGATACGGCGCCATTGGTCCATTCGTAGCGCTGGCTCATCAGGAGCCGACCGGACTCCACCTCGGTGTGGTTTTCGAAAATGTAGACGCGACCGACATCGACAGCATGTCCGAGGGAGGACAACACGTCGTTGACAGCGGGGGTGAAGTCGCTCGCAAAAAGCAACCGTTCACCGGCCCTCGCAATGACGGATAGAAGCTTTTCCCGCTGTGCCAACTGGGTGACCGCGCGCCGCTGCTCCGTCATGTCATTCACCACGGAGAGTAACTGTGGGGTGCCCTGTAACTGGATTTTTTGTGCGCTGAAATATCCCGCCCGCACATCCCCGGAGCGTGTGCGGAATTCAGCCTCAAAATTGGAGACAGTGCCAGCTTCGTCCACACGGCGGAGCAGACTGGTGCGGGCTGACGGGTCGGTGAAGATCCCCAGATCCTGGGATGTCCTGCCTATAACCTCTTCCCTGGAGTAGCCGAGGGTCATCAGGAATGCCTGGTTCACTTCGACAAAACGACCATCCTCAAGTGTGGAAATGGCCATCAGCGCTGTGCTGAATTCGAAAGCCTTCGCAAACTTTTCCTCGGAGATGGCCACCTTCGAAATATCACGGCTGATGCCGAAGAGGACCTTCTCCTCATTCCAAACCCCATCGACAACCCGGGTCTCCACCGGGATGTAAGTGCCATCGCTCGTGATCAGTGGCAGTTCGCAAACCGTCAGCACGCGCTCCAGCATCGCTTTGGCGATGCGCCCCGCCTCGCCCCGGAGTTCAGGCGGGTGGATCATCATCAGGCTCTGGCCGATCAATTCCTGTTCGGTGTAGCCCAGGCGCTCAGTGACCACACGGTTGACCCACAGCATGGCTCCATCCCGATTGATCACGAACATGAAGTCCGAAGAGGCCTCGAACAATGCCCGCAGATTGGCGGGGTTAGCCAGATTGTGGAGGTGTAAAAGGGGTTCAGACATCCCGTTATGCGGTGAATGTTCCATGCTGGAAATCGCGGAGGCGACCTGCGCCGCGCCGGGGGGCAGGGCAGGTCTGCCGATGGGGGGGCAGATTCCCGGCTCCTATTGATGGTTTTTCGTCCATTTTACTTCTTTGGAATACTAGTTGTGCCGGTTGGTTCGGAAAGCAAATTCCTCGGCCCGGTGTGGCCCCCAATCAGAGTGCGGCAGGCGGGAGTCTTTGGAAGATTTGGCCACCGTTTTTTACGGCTTGCATTTTTTGAGCCATATGGCAGCATCTCATGCTCCCGGCGCGGAACTGCGGCGGAACAGATTTGATCAAATAGATTATGGCAACAGCAAACGATCTTCGCCGAGGCATGGCGATCAACTACAACGGCGACATCACAGTCGTTCTGGACAGTCAGCACCGCACTCCTGGCAACCTCCGGGCGTTCGTTCAGGCAACCCTGCGCAGTATTCGAACAGGGAAATCCTCCGATGTCCGCTTCAGCTCCACGGAAAAGATCGAAGTGATCCCGATGGTGACGAAGAAGATGGAATACAGCTACAAGGACGGCGAGGACTATGTCTTTTCTGATCCTGAAACGTATGAAACGGTGACGCTTCCCCCTGAAATCGTCGGGGACGGAAAGTTTTATCTGACAGAGAATGCCTCTGTCACCGTCACCTTCGTCGAAGAGAAGGCCGTTTCCATCGAAATGCCTTCCAGTGCGATTCTCGTCGTTGCGGACGCTCCCGACGGCATTCGTGGGGATTCCGCGAACAACGTGCAGAAGCCGGTGGTGCTTGAGACGGGAATCACCGTGCAGGCTCCCCTCTTCATCAAGACCGGGGAGAAGATCAAGGTGGACACCCGGACCGGCAAATATATGGAACGGGCCTGAGCCCATCCCATTCCCTTTTAACAACGCATAACGCCCGCCATTTGGCGGGCGTTTCCTTTGGTGGATGGTTGTTTATTCCCCACCCTGCAGGTCCGGGCGATAGGCGTATTTGGATGCGAGGGCGAGGGAAGTCTTCAATTTCTTGATTCCTGCTGTGCAGGTGGCATCAGAAAGGGATCCCGCAGCAACACAGACACCTGTTTGGAGGCACCTGCCCAGATCCCATCCCTCATGCAGGCCGAGCAGAACCGCTCCGCAGAAGGCGTCGCCGGCTCCGGCGGTCCCGGCAATGTAGCTTGTGGGGAGCTTGAGGGAGGATTGCCAGACATCATCCCCCCGGCGGGTTCGCCCGAAAGCCCCCTCCGCGAAGTGGATGACGACGAGATCCCGCACCCCCTGCTGCAGGAGTGCCCCGGCGGCATGGCGCAGGGCTGTCGTGTCAAGGCTCCCATCGGAAAGGCGGATTTTGAATCCGGTTGTCTTTCCCGCCTCGATTTCATTCAAAATGCAGTAATCGACATGTTTGAGGGCCGGGTTAACGATCCGGGAGAAGCGGTTGCTGTCCTCACTCACCACATCCACACTTGTTTTGAGCCCGGCAGCCTGTGCTGAGGCCAGCAGCCGTGCTGCTTTCGTGCCGAAAGTGGCATCCGGCTGATCCAGAGACTGGAGTAGAAGCAGGTAACCGAGATGGAAGATGCGGGCCTTCACCTTGGTGAAGTCGAGCCCGGCCCCTTTCCAGAGCGCATTCGCCCCCGGAGCATGGAAGAAGGTGCGCCGGCCGCCATTCTTCTCAGTCATCACATCGGTGTAGGATGTCGGGGCCTTGTCAGTGGTGCCCAGCAGGCTGATGTCAATTCCATGGGCGATGCAATCGGCCTTGATTTGTTCACCAAAGGAGTCATTACCCACCAGACCAACGGCGCTAAGCGGGAATGGTGCCCCGGACTTGGCCAGACCTATCAGAACATTATAGGCACCGCCACCGGTGCCCGGGGACTGGCTGGTGATATTGGCCAGTTGCTCAGGCTGCGGATACACATCGATCATCTTGACCTGGTCGACGATGTAGTTGCCTCCGGCCAACAATCCGACGCGGGGGGCGGAAGTGATGTTCTTCATTAGTTTTTTCAGGGAATCTATGCCGGATAGTGAAGCGGCAGAAAGGCGGTGAAGGCAAGGTTTTTTTGAAGAAAGGCTTTCCAATCCGGGCTGATTGGGTTAAGTGTTCAGCGTGGCTGGGGCTTTGCGCAAAGGTGAGCAGATTTTCCGGGGCATCGCGGTTTCATCCGGGGTGTGCCGTGGGAAAATCTTGGTCTTGCGACGAAGCCGGCCGACTGTTGAGATGCGCCCTCTGGTGGAGGACCAACCGGCCCAGGAAGTGGAGCGGCTTGAGCGGGCCCTTGCAGAAACCCGGCAGCAGATTCTGGAGATTCAGCGGAGGGTGAGTGAAGCAATGGGGGCAGCTGAGGGGAATATTTTTGAAGCCCACCTTCTGGTATTGGAGGATCGCACCCTCATGGAGGAGGTCATTCGGGCCATTCACGATCAAAAAGTCAATGCCGAGCATGCCTTCCACACTGTGGCGGAGCGTTATGCCACGACACTGGCAGCCATTGAGGATGAATACCTGCGTGAGCGTGCCACGGACATGCGGGATGTGACCAACCGGGTCCTAAACAACCTCATGGGGATCGAGCCGGAGGTTGATCTGGCTCACCTGAGGGAACCGTGCGTCATCATCAGCCATGACTTAAGCCCATCCAATACGGCCCAGTTGGATCGCCATAATGTGCTGGGTTTTGCGACAGATGTGGGGGCGTCGACTTCCCACACCTCCATCATGGCCCGGTCTCTGCGCATTCCGGCGGTGGTGGGACTCCATAACGCCTCCAACGAGCTTGAAACGGGGGATTACGCCCTGCTGGATGGCTTCAACGGCGTCCTGATCATCAATCCGTCCGACCAGTCGCTGTTTGAATATGGCCAGCTCCTGCGGAAGCAGGTTTCGCTGCAGGAACGGTTGCGGGATGTCCAGCTGGAGACAGCCACCACCCTTGACGGTCACCGTGTGATTCTCTCCGCGAACATCGAGACGGCCGCTGATGTGGCGGAAGTCCACAAGAACGGAGCGGATGGCGTGGGGCTTTTCCGGACGGAATACCTTTACATGAACCGGGGGAAGCCACCCACCGAGGAGCAACAATTTCAGGCCTACAGCGAAGCGGCTTCCGCTCTGAAACCGTTGCCACTGGTCATTCGAACGCTTGATCTGGGTGGCGACAAATACATGTCGCACATGCCCGGTCCCCAGGAGATGAACCCGTTTCTTGGTTGGCGGGCCATCAGGCTGTGTCTGCAGGAGAGGGAGATGTTTCGGGACCAGTTGCGGGCCATCCTCAGGGCGAGTGCCGAGGGGAACGTCCGGATGATGTATCCGATGATTTCGGGCCTGGAGGAACTCAAGCAGGCGAATGCCCTTGTGGAGGAATACAAGGCTGAGTTGCGTGCTGAGCAGATTCCGTTCGATGAAAACCTGGAGATCGGCGCCATGATCGAGACCCCATCGGCGGTGATCGTGGCCGACTCGCTGGCCAAGCGTATGAAGTTTTTCAGCATCGGCACGAACGATCTGATCCAATACTCCCTTGCCGTGGACCGGATGAATGAGAAGATCGCTCATCTCTATGAGCCGACCCATCCCGCCATCGTCCGTCTTATCAAGGCCACGATCGATTCCGCGCACCGGTACAAGATCCCGGTGAGCGTTTGCGGGGAGATGGCGGGGGATCCGGTTCTGGCCCCACTGTTGCTTGGTTTGGGAGTGGATGAACTCAGCGTTTCGTCCACCCTGATTCCCTCAATCAAGTTCATTATACGCCGCCTGAAACTGACGGAAGCCCTGGAGTTGGCAAACTTCGCCCTGAACTGCGAATCCGCCGCCGAGATTCTTGAACGATGTCAGCTTCTGGCCCGGGGGATTGCACCCAGCCTCTTCGACACACAAGAGGACTACGGCAGCCCGGCTTCGTAGTTAAAGTGGATTCGCGGTGTGACCGCCATTTGATCGAATACCCCGCCCCTGTCGCCTCTGTGGTCCGCAGGATTCACCCGATTTCTGCCTTATGCCCGCCAGCCGCACTCCCCAACCGGTTGAACATGCAACAGACAGCCTCTGGGGAGGGGGCATCCGGCTCCTTGCCGGAGGTGCGACCGAAGCTTGACGGGATGGTTTTGAGTGTTCAAAATTTCGGCTTTGTCGGTTAACAAAACCGGATACTTGAAACGCAGGATGAATGATATGGAGATTTTTAAGGCGACAGTGAAGGAATTTGATTTGGGCAACGGCCGGATGGGGCTCTACCACTCCTTGCCAGCTCTGGAAGCAGCAGGCTTTGGGCGCGTGAGCGAGCTGCCCGTGTCGATCCGGCTTGTGCTGGAATCGGTGCTAAGAAATTGCGATGGCAAGCGGGTCTCTGAGCAGAACGTGCGCGATCTCGCAGGATGGCAGCCCAAGACAGTGCGAACGGAGGAGATTCCATTTGTCGTGGCGCGGATTGTTTTGCAGGACTTCACCGGGGTTCCGCTGCTGGTGGACCTCGCGGCGATGCGCTCAGCGGTTGGCAGGCTCGGCAGGGATTCGAAAATGATCGAGCCACTGGTGCCGGTGGATCTCGTGGTGGACCATTCGGTGCAGGTCGATTTTCATGGAACCTCTGACGCGATGGGCCGCAATCTGGATCTGGAATTCCAGCGGAACGGTGAGCGTTACCAGTTTCTGAAGTGGGGAATGCAGGCGTTTGAGACCTTCAAGGTGGTGCCGCCCGGGATTGGCATTGTGCACCAGGTGAACCTCGAATATCTGGCGAAAGGCGTGCTGAGCAGAAGCACAAAGCAGGACGGGGCGGACAGGGATGTTTACTACCCGGACACCCTGGTTGGGACCGATTCCCACACCACCATGATCAACGGCATTGGGATCGTGGGATGGGGAGTGGGCGGCATTGAGGCGGAAGCCGGGATGCTGGGCCAGCCGGTGTATTTTCTGACGCCGGACGTGGTTGGAGTGCATCTGACCGGTTCCGTGCGGGAGGGTGTGACAGCCACGGACGTGGCCCTCACGGTGACACAGATGCTCCGTAAGGCGAAAGTCGTGGGCAAGTTCGTAGAGTTTTATGGTCCGGGGGCGGCCGCACTGCCCGTGGTGGACCGTTCCACCATCGCCAACATGGCCCCCGAATACGGGGCCACAATGGGCTTCTTCCCGATAGACGGGGAGTGCGTGAATTACCTGCGCGGAACAGGCCGGAGCGAGGAACAGTGCCGGATCTACGAGAATTACTATCGTGCGCAGGGTTTGTTCGGGATGCCGCAAAAGGGCCAGATCAAATACTCTGTGGATTTGGAATTGGATCTTGCGACCGTCAAGCCCAGCGTTGCCGGACCCAAACGTCCCCAGGATCGTGTTGAACTTCCCAACCTGAAGCAGGAATTCCTGTCGGCCCTCGGAAAGACCGTGCCGGAAGGTGGTTTTGGAAAGCCGACCACGGATGTGGGTCGGGAGTTTCCCGTTGCGGGCGCCGGAAATCCGGTGCGCCACGGGAGCGTTCTGATTGCGGCCATCACGAGCTGCACCAACACCAGCAATCCCTCGGTGATGCTTGCCGCAGGGTTGCTCGCGCGCAAGGCTTGTGAAAAGGGCCTGTCCGTGAATCCGCTGGTGAAGGCCTCGCTGGCTCCGGGATCGCGGGTGGTGACCGATTACCTGCAGAGGACCGGGTTGCAGCCGCATCTGGACCAGCTGGGATTCAACCTCGTGGGCTACGGGTGCATGACCTGCATCGGAAACTCAGGGCCGCTGGCGGCGGCGATTGAGGAGTCGGTGGTTAAGAATGATGTTGTGGCGGCCTCCGTGCTCTCAGGCAACCGGAATTTTGAGGCCCGTGTCCATCAGAACATCAAGGCGAATTTCCTGATGTCCCCGCCGCTGGTGGTCGCGTTCGCGCTCGCCGGGCGGGTGGACATCGATCTGCTTCAGGAACCGCTGGGGACGGGCAAGGACGGAAACCCGGTCTATCTGAAGGACATCTGGCCCACTCTGGAAGAGGTGCGCGAGTTGATGCAGGCGGCGATGAAGCCTGAGGTTTTCCGGAAGCTCTACACCGACTTTGCGAGCCAGAACCCGCGCTGGAACGGAGTTCCGGCCCCCGAGGGTGCGGTCTTCCGCTGGGATGATGCCAGCACCTACATCCAGGAACCGCCGTTCTTCAAGGAATTCTCCCTTGAGGCAGGTTCCATTCGCGAGATTCGCAAGGCCCGTGCCCTGGGGATCTTCGGAGACAGCGTGACCACAGACCATATTTCCCCGGCAGGCAGCTTCAAAGCATCCACGCCGGCCGGACGTTATCTGGTTGATAAAGGTGTTGCCGCGGTTGATTTCAACAGCTACGGATCCCGCCGGGGCAATGACCGCGTGATGACCCGTGGCACCTTCGCGAATGTCCGGATCAAGAACCTGATGGTTCCGGGCAAGGAGGGTGGAATCACCCGTTTGCAGCCCACCGGCGAGGAATTGAGCATCTACGATGCGGCGATCAAATACGCGGCTGAACAGACGCCGCTGGTGATCATCGCCGGGCAGGAGTATGGGACGGGCAGCTCGCGGGACTGGGCAGCGAAGGGAACTTCGCTTCTGGGTGTCCGTTGTGTTGTGGCCCAGAGCTTTGAGCGGATCCACCGCTCGAATCTGGTTGGAATGGGGGTCCTGCCATTGCAGTTCAAGGATGGAGCAACTGCCCAGACCTTGAAGCTGGACGGCACGGAGACCTACTCGGTGCTTGGATTGGATGCCAGTTTGAAGCCGCAGCAGGATCTGGTGTTGGAGATCACCCGTGCGAACGGGACAGTGGAACATCTGACCGTGGCCTGCCGGATCGACACACCAATCGAGATTGACTACTACCAGCATGGTGGGATTCTCCCCTATGTGCTGCGGCAGTTGCTGGCCAAGGCGTAGGAAGAGGTTTTCACGCAAGTTGATGGCAGAAGCCGGTCCCGGGCGGATTTTTCGCCTGCGGACCGGGTGGGTTTCATTTGCTTTGCCTCCAGTTTCAGGTTTCTCTCTGCTTTGCCTTGGAAGGAAGGTTGGGATTGAACTCCTGAAAAGAAACGGGAGGTGGTGGCTGTTTTGGTGGCGGTTTGACTACACATGAAATTTCCGGAAACGAATCGGGGCTCAAGGCCGGAGACGGAGGCAGAGTTGCTGGCGTTGGCCGAAGGAGTGATAGGAACCGCCAGCGAGACACGCCCGGCGGATGCGGTGCTGCGGGAGGTGCTTGCCGGGGCCGGGAGCGGTGTGCGTCTGGATGCGGGATGGGTCAGCGGGGCTGTGTTTGCCTATTACCGCTGGCTGGGATGGCTGGAGGATACCGGAGGAGGAGTGGTGGGACGGATCCGACGCGCGCTGGAGTTGGACGAGAGATTTCAGCAGAATCCAGCATCCTTTTCTGATGGGCATCTTGTGGCCCGTGTTGCACCGCGCTGGGTCCGCGATGAAGTGGAAGTCACGCCCGCACTTGCGAGGGCGTGGCAGGGGCATCCGGTTCTGTGGCTCAGGTCGCGGGCCGGGCAGGGGAGGGCTGTCGTGCGGGCGCTGGGGGGGTGCGAGCCATTCGGCCACGGCAAGCTGGTGGACGTTCTCAGATATTCAGGAAGCAAGGATCTGTTCCGCACCCAGGAATTTCATTCGGGCGAATTTGAGGTTCAGGATCTGAGCTCCCAGGCGGTGGGATTTGCCTGCAATCCACTTCCCGGTGATACATGGTGGGATGCCTGTGCCGGGGAGGGAGGCAAGACCCTGCATTTATCCACCTTGATGAACAACAAGGGGCTGATCTGGTCTTCGGACCGCGCCGAGTGGCGTCTGAAGCGATTGAAGCGGCGCGCAGCCCGTGCCGATGTGTTCAACTACCGCGTTGCCATCTGGGATGGAGGTGCGAAACTTCCCACCCGCACCCGTTTCGATGGAATTCTGGTGGATGCCCCCTGCAGTGGATTGGGAACGTGGCATCGAAACCCGCATGCACGCTGGACAACCACGATGAAGGACGTGGAGGAATTGAGGGAACTGCAGTTCCAGTTGCTGCGCAACGCCGCCCCTGGATTGAAGCCGGGTGGCCGTCTGGTTTATTCGGTGTGCACGATCACCCGTTCTGAGACACTCGAAGTTGCGGAGCGATTCAGCCGTGAATTTCCGGAATTTCAGGTTTGTCCGATCAAACATCCTCTCGCGACAGGGGCACCGGCGACGGGCGGAAAGCGTGTGGCTGCGGGTGGAGAAGCGGCATCGCCATCAACCCCTGCGGAGGATCGTTCCATAATGATCCTGCCGCAGGAGTATCAGAGCAATGGAATGTTCATCGCCGCCTGGAAACGGGCGACTTGAACCGGTTTTGAGGCCTGCCCGGATTGTTTCTGGGCGGGCTTGGGCGGGTGGGTGCCGCGCCTGATCCAGGCCTCTGGGGGCGTTGGGGCGCGCCTGTCATATCAGGTGCGGAGTAGTTGAATCCATCGGCTTTCCCACGGGGGATTGACCGACCGATAAACCGTTCGAGTGCCCAGACGGCCTCCTTGTCCTCAGGAGTGGCGAAGCTGAAGGCGTCACCCGTCGATTGGGCCCGGCCGGTGCGGCCGATCCTGTGGACGTAATCCTCACAATGTGGTGGAAAATCAAAATTCACCACATGGGAAATGCCTTCGACATCAATTCCACGGGCAGCGATATCGGTTGCCACAAGCACCCGGACATCCCCTGACTTGAAGTCGCTGAGGGCCCGCTGGCGCTGGTTTTGAGAGCGGTTGGCATGGATGGTGGCCGTGCGGATCCCGATTTGGTCGAGTTTCTTGGCCACCCTGTCCGCCCCGTGTTTTGTTCTGGAGAACACCAGAACGGTGCTAAGCTTTTGATCCTGAAGCAGGTGCGCCAGGAGGTTCAGCTTCAGATGGCGCGGAATCTCGTAGATTCTCTGGGTGACGGTCTCAGCGGGATTTGCGCGCCGACCGATCTGGATCGTTTTCGGTGTCCGCTGAATCTGGCGGGTCAGGACTTCAATCTCGCGCGGGAGTGTGGCGGAGAAGAGGAGAGTCTGCCTTTGAACCGGCAGGGAGCGGAGGATGTCACGAATTGCGGGAAGGAATCCCATGTCGAGCATCCTGTCAGCCTCGTCCAGCACGAGGAACTTGAGGCCGGAAAAGTCGCCATGGCGTCTTGCCATGAGGTCAAGAAGACGTCCCGGGGTGGCGATGATGATATCGGCCCCCTGGCGGAGGGCATCGATCTGAGGACTTTCGCTCACACCTCCGATGACTGTTGCGACGCGGAGGGGCAGGTGCCTGGCGTATGCAACGATATTCTCCTGGATCTGAATGACGAGTTCCCGCGTTGGCGCGAGAATCAGAGCCCGGGTGCTGCGGCGTTCAGGAGTGTGGTCCGTGAGGCGGTTGAGCATCGGCAGCGTGAATGCCGCCGTCTTTCCAGTGCCGGTCTGCGCGATGCCGATAATATCCGTCCCCGCGAGGAGATGGGGAATGGCTGCAGACTGGATAGGGGTTGGCTCTGTATAGCCAACCTCCCGCACCGCACGCAGGATGAGCGGATGCAGGCCAAGTGTTTCGAAGGAGGTTACAGGGGGGGAGGCTAGCTTCAACGCACCCTCCACGTGATACGACCCTTGTTCAGGTCGTATGGGGACATCTCCATTTTGACGCGATCCCCGGCGGTGATGCGCACCCAGCGCTTGCGCATCTTGCCGCAGATGGTTGCGAGCACGACGTGCTTGTTGTCCAACTCCACCCGGAACATTGTTCCGGCGAGGACAGCGGAGATAACTCCCTCCACTTCAATATGATCTTCTTTCATTACAAATTCGAAATTACAAAATCGGCCGTGGAAAAATAGCCGTTGTTCCCGCGGGCCGGAGGCGGGACGGCGGATGAACGGCGTCCGGACTTCCGGACACCGCGACGGTTTTGGAAATTAATAGGACTGGCGGCCGCGACCTTCGGAACCGCCACCGGAACGCTCTTCGCGGGGCTTGGCGATGTTGACCGTGAGGGCGCGTCCATCCATGGATGTTCCATTGAGCGCGGAGATGGCCCTCTGGGCCTCGTCCGGGGTGCTCATGGTCACGAAGCCAAAGCCACGGGGGCGGCCTGTGGTGCGGTCGGTTAGGAGGTTTACCTCAAGAACAGTTCCGTGGGCGCCAAAGGCATTCTGCAGGTCGGCTTGTGTCGTATTGAAGGAGACATTTCCGACGAACATTTTATTACTCATATGATGATCCTTTAAATTTACCCTTTTTCAGACTGTTCCCGAAAATCGGGTTTAGAATCATCACTGAACTGCGTTCAACTGAGGATTTGCCATGCCTTGAAAAGACGAGCGAATCTAACAAACATATCAATTATGGCAGGGTTTTGCGATATAGCAATCATTCTTGCCAAAAACATCGGGCGGCGGGCCCCCGATCCCCGGAGTCCGGGGGTGATGGATGCGCAGTGTGGGTTTTCAATACCTGTTCATTTGCGCGGACTTTCCTTGTTGCGGAATGGGGCTAAACTGCACGCATGAAATTTCTCTTTTTTCGTTCAACCTGGGGCATGGAAACCCCCTCTTTGGGGGACGCCCTGATCAGGATCAAGCAGGGGGGATTTGACGGGGTTGAGCTGGGGGTGCCGTCCACTGAGTCTGAGTGTCTGGAAGCCAGACGACAGTGTGATGACCTTGGTCTGCTTGTCGTTGTCCAGCAATGGACTGCAGGGCGCGACAACCGGGAACATTCGGCCAGTTTTGAAGCCCAGTACCGCCGTGCCCTGCTGTTGAATCCCGTGCGTGTGAATTCACACACCGGGAAGGACCATTACTCCCTCGAGCAAAACCTTGAGGTCTTTGACCGGGCAACCGCTTTGGAACATCAGGAAGGTGTTCCGGTGGTGCACGAAACCCATCGCGGGCGGGCCCTTTTCAGCACCACGGGCAGCCGGGCTATTCTTTCGGCCCGCCCGGGCATCCGGCTGGCGGCTGATTTTTCGCATTGGTGTTGTGTGCATGAATCGTTGCTGGAGGATCAGGCTGAGTTCATGGGGACGGCCATGGCCCATAGTGACTACATACATGCGAGGGTTGGATTTTCACAGGGGCCGCAGATACCGGACCCCCGTGCTCCTGAATGGGTAACCACAATGGAGACACATTTGACCTGGTGGAAGCAGATTGCTGCTCTTCGCGCCGCCGAAGGTGTTCCTGAGTTGCATATTTGTCCGGAGTTTGGTCCGGCGCCCTACATGACCGTGATTCCGCACACACGCAAACCAATCGCGGATCTCTGGGAGATCAACTGTTTCATGCGGGAGTGGCTCAGGGAGAGGCTCTGATGCACCCCGGGACCACCCCGGATTGACCGTTGTCGGCAGGGGCTCACTCCGAACCCTCGGACCCGACCGGAATGTTTGGGTTGCGGTTGGCCCAATTGCGCCAGAGCAGCAGCAACCCGAGGCCGATCGCCGCACCTGTGGTGTCGATCAGGACGTCCACCACCGAACCATAGCGGTCAGGGACAAAGGTCTGGTGATATTCATCGGACGCGGCGTAGAGCACGACGACTGCCAGGGACCGGAGGTAGATTCCAGAGACTGGAGTGGCCGGGTTCAGTGAGAGGCGGAATCCCCGCCAGTAAAGCAGCGCCAGGATCCCGTATTCCGTCATGTGCGCCACTTTTCGAGCCAGCAAGATGGCCGTCACGATTTGATCCTGGCTGACCGTTGGCCAGATCCAGCGGAGGAATGGCTCGAGCAGGCGGGAGGAGTGCTGTTTGGACTGGGTGTCGCCCGAAGCAAGAAAGATGGCCCCCATGCAGATCAGCACGGGGCCCCAGGCGGAGAGTAGCTTCCAAAAGCGGCACATCCGGTCATGGAACCAGCACGGCATGCGGCAGGCAACCCTTTTTGCCCGGGCCAATTCATCCTCTGAACCTCCGGGGGATGCGGATACAAGGTTGATACTAGACGGTTTGCGTTTGCAGATGGCTGGAGAAGGAGGGCATAATCAAGGCCTATGAAGTTGGGTGTTAACATCGACCATGTGGCGACAGTGCGGGAGGCCCGTTACCGGGGTTTGCTGAAGGGTGAACCGGATCCGGTGGCGGCTGCATTAGCCAGCGAGGCAGCCGGGGCGGAGGGCATCACTGCCCATTTGAGGGAGGATCGACGTCATATCCAGGACCGGGACGTCTTCGCTTTGAAGGCGAGCATCAGGACCCGGCTGAATCTGGAGATGGCCGACATTCCTGAGATTGTCGAGATCGCCCTGAAGGTGCGGCCCGGGATCGTCTGCCTTGTGCCAGAGCGCCGGCAGGAGATCACAACCGAAGGGGGGCTCGATGTGTGCGCCCACATCAAGGGGTTGTCTGAGACCCGGTGCCGGATGAATGATGCGGGGATTGAGGTGAGTCTTTTTATCGCGCCGGATCCGGATCAGGTTGAAGCATCCGCGCGGGTCGGTTGCCAGTTCATCGAGCTGCACACCGGTGCTTTTGCGGAGGCTTTCGATGAGCCTGCCGAGCGAGACCGCCAATTTCAGCGGTTGTGTGGCGCGGCAGGTCTGGCACGGAGTTTGGGGCTGCAGGTGAATGCCGGGCATGGTCTGAACTATGAGAATGTGCATTGGATGCAACGCATTCCCGGCATTGTTGAGTTGAACATTGGACATAGCATTGTGAGTCGGGCCCTCTCGGTTGGAATCGAGCGAGCCGTTCGCGACATGCTGCATCTGATGAACACCCCGGGGAGCTTTCAATGATTCTCGGGATTGGGATCGACATTATCGAAGTGGAGCGGATTCGTTCATCCCACACCCGGTTTGGAGCCCGGTTTCTGGACAAGATCCTGCTGGAGAGCGAAGCCGCCTACTGCCTCTCGCAAAAGGATCCCGGCCCATTCATCGCAGCCCGATTTGCGGCGAAGGAGGCTATTTCCAAAGCCTTCGGGACAGGGTTGGGGTCGCAACTCGGTTGGAAGGACATGGAGATTTGCCGTCGTGAGACTGGAGAACCCCATGTCGTCCTGCATGGTGCCGGGGCGGAGTTACTAAAGGCAAGGGGGGCAGGTGTTGTGCTGATCAGTCTGACCCACACCCAGAACCATGCAGCAGCGGTCGCGATTCTGGAGAAATCGGGAGCCTGAGGTTGCTCCCTGGAGGGCGGGAGGGTGTGGTTACACTTTCCTGAATTTGAAAACCGTTCCCAGGGCACCACGACAGCGGCCCTGGATGGTTTCCCAGTTCCCGTTGATGAGATCCTCCTTTTTGGCGATCCATGTTCCGCCCACTGCTGCAACAGTGGGGACTTGGAGGTAGGATTCCAGGTTTGAAGGGTTGATGCCACCTGTTGGCATGAAGCGCACGCCTGTGTGCTGATAGGGTGCTGAGAGTGCTTCCATCATCTGGACACCGCCGAGCGCTTCGGCGGGAAAGAACTTCAAAAGCCTGCAACCCAGTGCCAGTGCGGCTTCGATCTCACTGGGGGTTGCAACTCCGGGGAAGAATGGCATGCCTATATCCCGGGCAGACTTCACGATTTCAGGGTTAAGCCCTGGCGCCACGGCGAAGGCCGCCCCGCTTGCCTTTGCCGCTTCCAGATTTTCGCGTGTCAGGACTGTTCCCGCCCCAACCAGCAATTGGGGACGCTCGCGTGTCAGGGTTTGGATCACATCTGCGGCTGCAGCGGTGCGAAAAGTGATTTCGACCACGGGCAGCCCGCCATCGAGCAGGGCGTCTGCCAGGGGAAGCGCTGCCGCCGGGTTGTCGATGGCGATGACCGGGACGATTCCGAGCCGGGTGATGAATTCAATGGTGTTCAATGCGGTGCCTTTCGCGGATATGTGTCAGGGATCATTGTCTGGCTATTCCTTCAGTTGGGAGTCGATGATGATGGTGACCGGCCCGTTGTTCACGAGAGCCACCTGCATGTCTGCGCCGAACTCCCCGGTCGCGGGGGGCTTGCCGAGATCAAGTTCCAACCTGGCCAGAAAGCGTTCATAAAGGGGAATGGCAATGTCCGGGCCCGCCGAGCGGCTGTAGGAGGGGCGGTTGCCTTTCCGGGTGCTTGCGAAGAGGGTGAACTGGCTGACAACCAGCACATCGCCACCGATGTCCTGAACGGACCGGTTCATCACGCCGTTTTCATCATCGAAAACCCTCAGCTTCACAATTTTTCCGCAGAGCCACTCAATATCCTCCTGTGTGTCCACCGCTTCAACGGCCACGAGCACGAGCAATCCCGGGCCGATGGAGCCCTTGACTGTTCCTGCGATGGCCACACTGGCTTCCTTGACGCGTTGGATGACAAGTCTCATGGCATTTGAATCTAGAGGGAGATTTTCAGGATTTCGCCAAGTTCGGCATCCGTTAGGGGGACGGGGTTTGCCTTCATGCTGCTGGCCTGGCGGGCGTTCTGGATCAGGACGGGGAAATGCTCCTCCTTCACTCCGTGGGTGGCGAGGCCCGGTATGTGTAGTTGCGTGACGAGGTTCACGAGCCATTCCGGGAGGAGTTCCGGGGTTGCAGGCCTGTTGCCTGAAAGAAATGCATAAGCCTGAGCATAGCGGTCAATGGATGGATGCCCGGGGTGCCGTTGCTGAAGTGCCCGCAGGTTGATCCGTGTGGCGTGGGGCAGCAGGGCGGCACAGACTGCTCCATGGGGTGCGGGGAACATTCCACCGATGGGGCCTGCGAACCCATGAACAGCTCCCAGCCCGGCATTGGCCAGCGCCATACCGCCAAAAAGGGAGGCAAGTGCCATGTCCTCCCGTGCTGCGTCTGTGGGGAGATCGGAGCATACCGCGCGAATGGATCGTCCCGCACGGATCAGGCCATCGCGGCAGAGGGCGTCCACTATCGGGTTGGTCCGGGAGCAGACGAACGGTTCCAGAAGCTGGGTAATGGCATCGAGCCCGGTGGAGGCGGCGATGTTCGGGGGGGTGCCGCGCAAGAGGTCCGGATCCACGATTGCGACTTTGGGAAGCATGAGGGGATGTCGCAGGCTGACCTTCACGCCGTGGCTGGGGGATGCGAGCACCGCATTTCGGGTTGCTTCGGAGCCGGTGCCCGCCGTTGTGGGAATCGCGATAAACGGTGCGGGGGCGTGTTGGAAGGGCAGCCCCCGACCGATCACTTCCAGATGGTCATGAAGGGAGCCGGGGTTCGTCAGCATCGCGGCGATCGCCTTGCCTGCATCGAGGGCACTGCCCCCACCGAAGCCAATCACAAGATCGGCCTTCTCCCGGAGGGCGGTTTCGACCCCCGCCTCAATAGTGGCGATCACCGGTTCTCCGGACACGCTGAAAATCGCAACATGAAAACCTGCGTCGGTCAGGAGGCTGGCCAGTGGCTTGCAACGGGTTGGATTGGATCCCGTGACGAGGATTGCCCTCTTTCCAAACTGCAGGGCGGCAGGGATGGCCTCCTGAAGGGTCCCGGATCCAAAGATGATCCGGTGCGGGGCCGCGAACTCAAAACGCGTCATCATCCGGGTGGAGGTTCGTGAACTTCACGCTTGTTCTCGGCACAGACATCATGTGGGCGACGGCATCCCGCCAGATCTGGTAGTGGGGTGTCTCCTTGTGGGCTGCGGGAGCTTCAGGCGTGCGATAGGCTTCCACCAGGACGAAGCGGGTTGAATCATCCTGCTGCTGGACCACATCAAACCGGGCCACACCTGGCTCCCGGAGGCTCTCCCTGGCGTTTGCCAGAGTTGCCTGCTTGAACGATTCAACGTATTCGACCTTCACCTGCACATGAACATGAACCACGAGCATAATTTAATCTTCGTTCCTTCCTACACCAGCAAATCAGAAGCAGCGACCTGCTTCAACCTTGGATTGTCATTCCGGCCGATTTGCAGTCCCGAAGCTGCTTGCGTGCCCCCCTGCATTTGGGCTACTGTTGGCCCGTCAAACGCGCCATCGTGGTCGCAATTACCCGGGTCAATTTTATGTCGTCACATACAGGCAGGCAGTCCGTCAACACCAGCAACGTGCTCTCCGTCATCATGGGTGGGGGGCAGGGAACCCGTTTGTTTCCGCTCACGAAGGAGCGCGCCAAACCGGCCGTGCCGCTTGCGGGCAAATATCGCCTTGTGGACATCCCGATCTCGAACTGCATCAACTCGGGGCTTCGCCGGATCTACCTTCTCACCCAGTTCAACTCGGCATCGTTGCACAGGCACATTTCCCAGTCCTACAAGTTCGACCACTTTTCCGGCGGGTTTGTGGAGATTCTTGCCGCAGAGCAGACGTTCACGGACACATCATGGTACCAGGGCACGGCAGACGCCGTCCGGAAGAACATGATTCACTTCATGAACCATGACTGGGATTACCTGCTCATCCTCAGTGGTGATCAGCTCTACCGGATGGACTTCCGGAAAGTGATTGAGGCCCATTCGGACAGCGAGGCTGAGATCACGATTGCCACGATTCCAGTGCGCCGTCCGGATGCACAATCCCTCGGCATTATGCAGACGGACGAGCAGGGCAGGATAGTGCGCTTTGTTGAAAAGCCCAAAGACCCGGCGGTGCTGGATTCCCTGCGGCTCGACCCCTCTTGGCACGAGTCGCTGGGGATTGAGTCCCAGGATGAGTTGTTCCTCGCCTCAATGGGGATTTACGTTTTCAACCGGAGCGTCATCAAGAAGTTGCTCGAAAACCCGCATACCGATTTCGGCAAGCACATCATCCCGATGGCCATCGGGAGCCATCGTGTTCACTCAACGGTATTTCAGGGTTATTGGGAGGACATCGGAACCATCCGTTCGTTCTTCGAAGCCAATCTTGATGTGACGAACGAGCAGCCCCGATTCAACTTTTTTGACATGTCTGCGCCGATCTTCAGCCGCCCCAGCTTCCTGCCGGGGTCAAAGATCAACGGAGCCCAGATTGATCACGCCGTCATTTCCGACGGTTGCATCATCAACAGGGCCTCCATCACCCATAGCATCGTCGGTGTTCGCTGCAATGTGGACAGCGGCACAGTTTTGAACCGGGTGATTTTGCTGGGCAGTGACTACTACGAATCACAGCGATCGATCGAAGTCAGCAAAGAAAAAGGAATACCGCGCCTGGGGATTGGATCGAATAGCAGGATCGAAAACACCATCGTCGACAAGAACGCCCGGATAGGTTCGAACGTTCAAATCTCCCCCGCCGGAAAGCCGGACAACGTCGATCATCCGCTCTACTTCATTCGGGATGGGATTGTGGTGATTCCGAAGAATGCGGTGATTCCGGATGGCACAATCATTTGAGTCGTCGGGAACTCCCCTCCAGGGGGATTCGGGCTCTTGCGGGTTTGGCTGGCAAAGATGGGCGGGGATCATTTCCCCGCCCGTTTTGTTTCCGCAATTGCGGTTGTTCGAGCACATCCGATTTCGCTACCTTGTTCCGGTGATGAGATGGATTTGCGTTATCGCGGTTCTACTGGCTGCACTTGCCACTGCTCCGGCCGGGGGTGTTGATGAGCAGTTTGTCGATATTTACATCCTGATTCAGGATGCCGACGGGCTTGCCCGGAGCAAGCCCCGGGAGGCGATTGACAAATACACGCAAGCCAACCTCATGCTCCAGCGGTTGCACAAGGGCAGTCCCGATTGGAATCCCGTTGTTGTCAATTTTCGACTGAACTACCTTGCCGAACGGCTTTCGACGCTCGGTGCGCCGGGTGCCGCAAACAGTCCCGTGACCAGTCCCTATCTACGGCCTGTTCCCGAAACCGTTCCCGGTGTGACTGAAGTTCGCGCTGCCTCCCCTTCGCAGCAGGCGGCATCTCCCAGTCCCGCGCTGGAGGCGGAGGTCGAGTCCCTGCGCCTGAAAGTGCGCGGGCTGGAGTCGGAGAAAACCCTGCTTGAGGCGAAACTTCGTGAGGCACTCGAGGCCATCCCGGCTGCTGTCGATCCAGCCGAACTGAGCCGGGCAACCACCCGGATCAAGGATCTTCAAAAAGAGAACGAGCTGATGAAAGCCCGGTTCGAGGAGGAGAAGAAAAAGAAACAGTCTCCTGTGCAGCCGGGTGCCACTGTCGAGCAACTGAGGAACGCCCTTGAAGAGGCGAACCGCAAGCTGGCCCTTGAGACGGAGCGGGCGAGGTCGATCGCGGAGACGAACTTTTTGTTGCAGGCCCAGTATGAGAGTGCGGCCAGGCTGCCTGTGGAGAGCGCGGAGCTGGCGGGTTTGAGGCGTGCCCTGGAGAGTGCGAATCAGGAGCTGGCGCGGCAACGGCAGGAGGCTGCCCGGGCCGCATTGGAACAGCGGGACACGCGTGCCAAACTGGAGCAGTTGCAGGCGGCTGCCGACAAGGCGGCGGCTTTGGCGGCCGAGAATGAGCTGTTAAAGAAGCAGTTGGCCGAGGCCCGGCCTGAACCGAAGCAGGGTGTGCCGATCGATGCCTCCCGGCAGCTGGCTGAGGCGCGGGCTCAAATCGCCAGCCTGCAATCGGATCGTGAACTCCTGCGGATGGACAGGATCCGGCTTGAGCAGCAGTTGGCCGGGAAAGCCGGGAATGCAGTTGAATTTGCGGCGCAGACGGCAAGGATCAAGCAATTGACCGGGGAGAAGGATGATTTGGAAAAACGCCTGCACGAAGCCGAAAAGGAGCTTTCATCCCGCAAGACCCGTGTTTCGGCGAGCCGGGTTGCACAGATGGAGAGGGATCTGGATGCCTATCGCGCGAAAGTGGCCGTTCTGGAGGCCCGCGCAGTTCCGTTCACTGCCGGGGAACTGGCCCTGTTCAGCAAGCCGGTCCCATCTTTGAGCGGTGGGACAACCAAGCGGCCTGCTGTGAAACCAACTCCTGCTGCGAGGAAGAAAATGGAGGAGGCTCAGCATCAGGTCGCGAGCGGGAATATCGGGGGGGCTGAGGCCACCCTCCAGCTTGTGGTGCGTGAGCCCGGCACCAATGTTGCCGCGCTTACGGCCCTTGCCGCCACCCAGATCGCACAGAGCCATCTCGAGGACGCAGAGAAGACCCTGCAACAGGCACTGGCTGCGGCTCCCTCGGATCCGGCATCCCTTTCCCTTTCAGGCTGCTTGAAATACCGGCAGGGCAGGGTGGATGAGGCTGTGGAGGTGCTCAGCAGGGCTGCGGTTGCGGATCCAAAAAATGCCGAGGTTCAGAATTATCTCGGGTTGAGCCTGAGCCAGAAAGGGCTGCGGGCGCCAGCGGAATCCGCGCTCAGAAAGGCGATCCAGCTGCAGGCCGATTACGGTAGTGCGCACCACAACCTTGCGGTCATCTATCTTTCTCAGGAACCGCCCATGGTGGAACTTGCACGGTGGCACTACCAAAAAGGCATCGCGGCTGGACAACCGGCCCGGCCCGAGTTTGAAAAGTTGCTGCAGGAGAGGGCTGTCAGGAAGTAGGACCGACTGGTCAATCCGGCTGCCGGGTGCTACGATTTGTCATGCGACAAGCCATTCACGAGTTTGCAATTCCCACGCGCGGGCGTGGGTTCTACGAGATCACCCCGGCGGTCCAGGATTGGATCACAGGGCAGCAGCTGGAGAATGGGTTGGTCACCCTCCACCTGAAGCATACTTCGGCCTCGTTGTTGATCCAGGAGAACGCTGACCCCGATGTGAGGCGGGATCTGGAAGCATTCTTCTCCCGGCTCATTCCGGATGGTGATCCTCTTTACATTCATACCGCTGAGGGTGAGGATGACATGCCAGCCCATGTGCGAACGGCACTTACTGCTGTAAACCTCTCCATTCCCGTTGTTGGGGGGCGCATGGCTCTTGGAGTCTGGCAGACCCTATACCTCTGGGAGCATAGGAACATTCCTCACCAGAGACGGATCACGGCCCATTTGATCGGGGAATAGCCGCGGGGGGACAGGAGCGGGGGCAGGTTGCGCCCATTTTGGGCAAGGTCACCCCAGTTCGACGTTCCAGTAAGCCAGATCAATGAAGTGTTTCCAGCTATCGTGCTGGCTCAGGCTGAAGCTGATCTGCACGAATGGCCTCCATTTTGGCCTCTTGGGCTTTCGGATCAAATTCATCCCCGCCTCGTGCGGTGTGCGGTTCGCCTTGGTGGTGTTGCACTCGATGCAGGAGCAGACGATGTTCTCCCAAGTCGTGGGCCCTCCCCGGTCCCTGGGGATGACGTGGTCAAGATTCAGATCCTTCCGGTCAAACGTTCCACCGCAATACTGGCATGTTTCCTTGTCCCGCTCGAAAATATTGTGGCGTGTGAATTTGACCTCCTTCTTGGGGAGGTGATCATAGACCAGCAGAAGGATCACTCTGGGAATGCGGATTCGGAATGAGATCGAGCGCACCGATTCCTCATGCGGTTCCTGTTTCGAAAAGTCATGCCATTCGGTGAAACTGAAGGTTTGAAAGGATCCATCGCTCCGGCCGAGCACAGCGTGGGCGTGGCCTTGAAACAGCAGGGTGAGAGCCCGCCGGGCAGTGCAAACATTGACTGCCTGCCACAGGCGATTCAGCACCAGGACATGTTGGTTCAGCATCGAACTCATATACGCTTCACCTGCCCTCAGACTACACAGCCTGATTGGGAGTGTCAACGCGGCGCGAACCGTGAAAATGGTCTGAGGTGCACTGTTACACTGCTCAGGTCGGATGGAGCTGGAACGGGTGCTCTGAGGGCGCCGGTCGATCCGTGTTTCCTTGAAGGGATGCAGGTTGCGGCCTGATGTTTGTTTTGGGACCCTGAGAGCCACACAGAATGAGCATTTTCGGAGCACTCAAAGATCAGGCGGTGGCCGCCTCGGCGCGAGCATTGGTCAACCGCAAGATCGCCAGTTTTGGCGAGGTCACAACCCTGCACATCGACAGCGGGAGGAGGATAATCCGGGTCGAGGTCCGCTTGAAGGGGGAGGTGACCCCGGTTGTGGTGGAGGCACTCAGCTATGAGTTGGCAAGGGATGGCGGGCGGGCGTTTGTCACCCCCGGGGGAATCAGGGCCTCACGCGAGTGGCTGGAAATAATACTGAACGAGTATGTGGCCGGTCACAAGTTTGAAGTGCCGCCTGCGGTGGCGGGGTGCTTGTGACCCGCGTGGGGATGGCAAAATATGGTTGGCTTATTCGGAACAGCAGAGCAAAAAATGCTCATGGCATGACAAATTCAGCGAAGGGTTAAAAATTTCCTGCAGTCCGGATTTTGATCCGGGAGGCTGCGCGGCATTCCTGACCGGATTGCCTTGGGTAAATCAGCTTTTAAACTGGATGTAAATCGTTCCAGCAGAGCCGTTTAGTGCATATAGTGCTTCCGCTCTTTTTCGCGGTGAATTCCCGAATCCTTATGTGACATCTGGGATTGATTTATTTGCCACTCAGGGTCTTTATCGGTTGCTGGCGAGGGGCGCTTCTCGTAAATTGCTCGTATGCAAACAACATTTGTACGGCAGGGCCAGAGCAACGGAGGGGAAGCCGGCGCTGCCAGTGTGTCCGGGCTTTCTGCCAGTCCGTCCCGCACGAATGCAGGTGTGGCTGCCTCAAGGCAGGCCAAGGCGGCGGCCTCCAAATCCCGTCCTCAAGGGCAGGCTGCCGGAGTGGATAAGAGCCTCGTTGAGGCATTGGTGACTTCGAAGGTTTTTCAGGATTACGAGCGGGCATTCAGTGAGGCAACCGGTTTGCCTGTGGCGTTCCGTCCGGTGGAGTCGTGGCAATTGCCGCACCATGGAAAACGAAACGAGGGTCCTTTCTGCGCCATCATCGCGGGGAAGAGCCGTGCGTGCTCCACCTGTTTGCAGGTTCAGGACAAACTGGCCGAGGCGGCGGTTCATGAGGCCCACACAATAGGGTGTCCCAACGGGCTCTGTGACACGGCGGTTCCCGTGAGGCTTGGCGACCGCTTGATCGGGTTCCTGCAAACGGGACAGATCTTCCGCAAGAAGCCGACCCAGCAACAGTTTGAGCGGACGGCAAAACAGGTTGCGGAGTGGGGTGTGGATGTGGACAAGGAAGTGCTGAGGCAGGCATTTTTTGCGACCCGCGTTGTTCCTGCGAAACAACATGAGGCCGTTGTGAAATTGTTGAGCATTTTCGCGCAGCACCTTTCCATGCTGAGCAACCAGGTGCTCGTTCAGCACGATCATGCCGAGCCGCCTGTCATCACCAAGGCGAAGGAATATATTCAGGAGCATCAGACCGACAACCTGCGTCTCGGGCATGTGGCAAAAGCGGTGAACACCAGCACGTTTTACTTCTGCAAGATGTTCAAGAAGTCCACCGGGATCAATTTCACTGACTATCTTTCCCGGGTAAGGATTGAGAAGTCGAAGAACCTTTTGCTGAATCCCAACCTGCGGGTGAGTGAGATTGCCTTTGAAGTGGGCTTCCAGTCACTGACCCACTTCAACAGAGTGTTCAAGAAGATTCTGGGGCAGTCCCCCTCGGAATACCGGGCCCAGCTGCTCGGTTCCAAATCCTGAATTTTCATGGTGATCGGGGCTGGAATCGCGACTCGTGACATGGTTGAGTGATTGCTCGTGAGTGTGAAAACCATCCAAGTCGCCTTGGCCATATCAGGAAAAGGCTAAAGCTAAAAACCGGGTTGCTTTACGTGCGGTCTGCGATTCGGCGGTCGAAAACCCGAACCCCGGGGGTGACACCGATCGCTGCCTGCAGGAGGGTCTATGGGCTGGCTTGAAGTTTTCGGAGTTCCTCTGTGGCCTGGGGATGCCCCGGGCGAAGGCGCAGAACTTCTTCAAGATGCGGGATGGCCTCTCTCTTTTTTCCACTGGCTGCCAAGGCTCTCGCGAGATTGAGTTGTGCCACGGGATCATCAGGGCGGGCGCGCAGTGCGGTCCCCAGGTGCGTCACCGCAGCTTCCAGATCACCCTGCATAGCCAGCAGTGTTCCGAGGTTGGCGTGGGCTTCGATGTTCTCCGGAGCCAATTGAACGGCTTCCTTGAAAAGGATGACTGCGGATTCCGTCTTCTGCTGTGCCGCCAGGACTCGACCATATGCAACGCGCACGGTGGCGTTGCGAGGTTCCCGAGCAACGGCATCCCGCAGGACTTTTGCCGCGTCCTCAAGCCTGCCGGCCCGGGCATAGGTGATCCCCAGATCATGCCGCGCTTCGGAGTAGTCATCCTTCAACGCCACAGCCCGCTCGTAATGGGTGATGGCTTCGGGGATCCGACGCATCTTTGCAAGAGCGTTGGCGAGGTTGTAATGAACAATCGGCTGAGATGGGTTGGCTGCAAGCGATTTTTCAAGAATCGGGATCGCCTCGGCAAATTGGTTCTGGCGGGAAAGCAGGCTGCCGAGGTTCATCAACGCTGCCGGGTGATCGGGGCGACTGCCAAGCACAAGGCGGTAGCGGGCGGTTGCCTCATCGTTTCTTCCCAGTTCCTTCAGGGCATTCGCGATATTGAGCTGCACCTCCAGGGAGGTTGGTTTGAGTTTCAAGGCCGACTCAAAGCAGGGAATCGCCTCTTCGTAGCGTTTGAGGGAGGCCAGAGCGCAGCCCAGATTGTTAATGGGATCGGGGAACAGGGGATCAATTTCCAGCGCCTTCCGGTAGCACTTGACCGCTTCTTCGGTCTGGCCATGCGTGTCCAGATGCCAGCCAAGGTTATACCAGGCAATCCAGTTGCTGCGGGTCACGGAGATGGAGTGGGTGAAGAGGGTTCCGCTGTCCTGCCAGACCCGCAGTTGTTGTCTGGAAGTGAGTGTCAGGGCGCCCAGAGCGACTATGGCGACCCCGCAGAGTGTGAGGTTGAGCGGGGATTGGAGGGGGGACGGGTTGCTTGAGGTTGGGGTCACTGTCAATAGTGAGGACTGACCCCTTTTGGTGTAGCAGAGGGCGATGAAGATGCCGATGTAGGGCAGGTAGGTGTAGCGGTCGGCCATGGACTGCGCACCTACCTGGATGAGGCCGAGCACCGGTATGAGCATGCCCAGGAACCAGAGCCAGCCGACGATGATTGAGGGTTGGCTGCGCCGGTATCTCCATGCCAGGAGGCTTATGGAGACGAGGATCAGGCAGGAGAAGAGGATTTGTGTCCAAGGCCAGGTTCCCGGGTGGGGATAAGGGGTGGCGAGGTTCGCGGGCCAGAAGGCTTTCGCGAGGTAGCGTGAGTAGGAGATGACGGCGTTTTCCAGGCGGCCTGCGAGGGATAAATCTCTGAGGGTTTGGACGGCCCCGCCCTGTTTCTGAACGATGAAGGTCACCACCGAAGATGCTGTGATCAATCCGAAGAGGGGCCACTTTTCCAGGATCAGCCGTTTCCAGGGAGTCCGCCGCCGGTCAAGCGGCCAGTAATCCAGCAGCAACATGACGAAGGGCAGTGTCACGAGCATCGGCTTTGCCATGAGCCCCAGGGCGAGGAACAGCGTGGGGGGAATAATGGACCGGTGGAGCCATTGAATTTGGGAGGGGGTTGTGCTCCTGGTATCCATGAAGCGGGACGCCCGCGCGTAGGCCATGAGCGTGAGAAGACCAAAGAAGGCGCTGAGAACATCCTTCCGTTCAGAGATCCAAGCCACTGATTCGACATGTGCCGGGTGGAGAGCAAAGAGAGCCGCGACGAGCATGCTGCGCCAGAGCGATCCTGTCAGGGATCGGAGCAGGAGGAACAGCAGAAGTGTATTTGCGGTATGGAACAGGACATTGGTGAGGTGGTGCCCCCCGGGGTTCAAGCCAAAGGCTGAGGCATCCGCCTGATGGCTGATCCAGGTGATTGGATGCCAGTTGCCGGCATGGCCGGTGGTGAATGCCCAAACGAGGTTCGTAGTCGAGAGCCCCGACGTGACATTGGGGTTTTGTGTCACGTAATCGGTGTCGTCATAGTTGACGAAATCGAACTTCAGGGCGGGGAGATAGGTAAGGAAGGTTCCCGCAGCCAGCAGGAGTGAGATCAGCAGGGTTGCGATCCCCATCCGGAGGGGGGAAGCCGGTGCGGGACATGGCTCGGGTGCTGCAGATTTATTCTCTGTGTCACTCATGTCTGGTCAAAGGACTGCGACTGGCGCACATTAGCCCACCGTTCGGCCCTGCGAAATGATTAATTCAAGCCAAAGCAGTTCGTTATCAGTGCCTCTGGATGAGGAGGTCCGGAGGCTTCCGGTTCGTGGGATGACGAAAGCAGTCGTCTTTTCGCGTCGTATGGGAATCTCCTCATGAACCCGATGCTGGACGTGATTTTTGAGGATGGCGAGTTGCTCGTAGTGAGGAAACCGGCGGGTTTGGTGTGCCATCCCACAAAGGGGGATGTTTATTCGAGCCTCATCAGCCGGGTGCGCCTCCATTTGCAGTCGGGTTTGATTCCCGGGGCTTCCCCTGAAAGCGTCGAGCAACCGCAGCTGGTGAATCGTCTGGACCGTGAAACGAGTGGGGTGACCCTTATCGGCAAGACGGCCGGGGCAGCCCGGGAACTGCGGAGGCTGTTCGAGAATCGCACCGTCCAAAAGGAATACGTTGCGATCGTGCATGGGCGCGTTGCTGCAGATTCAGGGACCATCGATGCACCGCTGGGGAAGGATGAGAAAAGCGTTGTTGCGATCAAGGATTGTGTGCGTGCGGATGGGAAGGCGGCCTGCACCGATTTCGTGGTAAAGCACCGGTTTCTCAGAAGCATACCCGGCTCAAACGACCCAAAACCGTTCACACTTGTTGGTGTGAGTCCACGCACCGGGCGGAAGCATCAGATTCGCATCCATCTGGCCCATCTTGGAAATCCCATCGTTGGAGACAAGATTTATGGAGGGGACGAGACCATTTATCTCGCCCTTGTGGAGGGGCGGTTGAGTGCGGCGCAGAGTGCGGCTCTGCTTGTGCCCCACCATGCCTTGCACGCAGGATGTTTGAGGTTTGCATGGCAGGGGTGCGAGAGGGAGTTTCGCGCGGAACCGGAACCCTGGTTCACCGAATTTCTCCCCTGATCAAACGCAGGCTGGATTTTTCCAACCTGCGAGGGGTTTCATCACTTGGTCCAGGGACCCAGCGGGAGATCGACCGAGGCACCGATCCAGAATTTGCGGTCGGTGTTCGAGCCGTCAACGATCGTGCGTGTGTGGAATCCGAGTCGCAGGTGGTGTTTGCTGGTCGTGTAGGAGAACCCGGCCTCAATGGCATCGTTGATCTCCCTGACGTTGCGCGGATAGGCGATTGCTGCGGGATTGGCCGGATCATATTGAATATCATCGCCCGCGAGCGACTGCACATGCCGGTAGCCCAGATCCAATTCCCAGCTCTTGATCTCCTGAAAGATTCCGACGCTGGCAATATACTGATCATTGCCGATGGTCTTGTTCCAGCGGTAGAGGAGGTCGGTGTAGGCGCCCAGCCCGGTCCACCCGAAATGCTTTCTGGCGATGAACTCCGGGGAGATGGCAGCGGACCGCATCCCGGGGGCGAAGTTGGAGTCCTTGTCGTAGGTGCCCGGGAGCACGGCGCCGGCGCGGAACACCAATGTGGGCTTCCAGTCAGCACCTGAGGAATCCTCGGTGCAAATGACGTAGCGAACGCCGAAGCTGACATCCATCAGGCCCGTGGTGGAGTCCACGGCCCCATTGGAGAAGGACCTCGATCCCACCGTTGTTGCGCCCGCGCTGAGGTCCAGGGACCATCGTTCCGAGAGTCCATATTGGACTGTGACAAAGCCCTGGGTGGCATCAATTCCATAGTTCTCTCCGCCGACCTTGCGGTTGACATCATACTGTGTGCGTGGGGCGAGAATATGGTAGGCCTCCGATTCTTCGTAGACAAGACCGGCGATGAACTGCCCCGTGGAAGGGGTGTTGGCAAGATAAGCAAAGGGGCGTTGGGGAACGTTTTCCGAGGCGACCGCAGGCATGGCTACAGTTCCCAATGCGGCGGCGAGCGTCACCATCATGGCGGAAGGGATTCCCTGGCCCGCCTCAGCAGAGCCCGCCCGTTTCCGACCAAGAGTATTGTTGTTAGATTCCAAAGTCATAAAGCGCTTGAAAAATGCCGAAACAGTGGCCCGTGTAAATAAAAATCGGGGTGAAAATCATTATCACCCTACTCCTTACGGTTGGGATTGCGTAGGTCGTGGACTCTGACCTGCCCAATCCCGGGTGGGAAGGGCAGGGTGTGGAGACGACTTCCGGGAGTGAGTCGCTCGTGCGGATTTGCGTGGCAATTCTGATGGATCTACTTGTCCGGCTTTGACTTGCCGGATGAGCGCTTTCCACCACCACCGGCAGTCAGGACTGTTCCGGAGAGCACACCCGTGGCAAAAAAGCCAAAATACATGAATGCGGCCGGGAGCCGCTGGCTTTTGAAGATGGGTGGCAGTGAGAGTTCGATGGTGTGGCGGTTGTTCATCCCCATGATCACCAGCAGGAGGAGTACGGCCATCAGAAAAATGGTTTTAAGGAGCAGTTTCGGGTTCATAAAGTTCGTCTGCCCGAACCTATGGGAAAGCCCCGGCAAAAGCAATGGCCCCGGAGCACAACCGATTTCAGGCAAATAAAAGGGTTCCAAAGCACCCGGGTTTGTGGAAATTCAGCTCATCGACTTCGTTCCAACTGACCCAGTGGGGATGGGAGGTTTCATCACCACATTTGTAAAGATTGCCCCGCCATATGGCACCCGGCTGGATGTTGAGGGGGCCCACCCTGGCTGTCAGGAGGGAAAATGGCAGGTAAAATGCCAACTGCCATTCCAGAGGCTCCGGAACCTCCGGATCGACCAGGGCAGGGAGTGTGGAAGCAACCACCAGCTGACGTCCGAGATCCCAGGGGAGCTTGGTGAATGCCTTGAAGCCTTCCGGGGTGCGTTCAGGGTCGGTGATGTGGCTGATCAGAAAGGAGCCTCCGCAGCTGAATTCGAAGTTGAGGTATCCGGCCCCCGGTTTGGGTTCGACGAAGAATTCGACGCAGGAGTCCTTCCAGACGTCGGAAAAATATCCGGTGCGCACACAGCGCACGAACTGGTCCTGCACGATGAAGATACCATGCAGACCGTCCGGGGAGTGTAAGAGCTTGAACCGGGTGCGTGGCTGGTGGTTGCTGCCCTCGGGGCGGTGCACAGCGATTTCACCCGTCGAGGCCGGGGTCCAGAATGGGTCGGCCCAGTTGCAGATGGGCGAAGTCGAAGGAGCCGGGGCTGGCTGGATATGATACTGGCGCATACGCTTGATTACCCCTTCGATTCACCCGATGCAAGTCCGGCGGTTGATTTCGCACTGGCGCGCCTGTCGAGGGTTTGCGGAATTGCAGGATTTGCCGTTGATCCGCAACGGTTTACGGGAATTGGATGGGGATGACCATTCCTCGGTTTGGCAGGGTGAATGTTCAGAAGGAATGCGTTTTGAAACTTCCTTGCAAATCTCCCTTTCCGAAAGCCTGTGCCCGTGGTATCACAATCGCAAGAAGCACTCTCAACGAAATATGCGAAACAAACTCTCAAGAAACCTTTGGGTGATGATGGCCGCCTGCGGCATGGCCGCTGGTGGGATTCATGAAGCCGGGGCAACGATTCGACTCCCGAATGTGTTCGGCAGCAACATGGTGCTGCAGCGTGAGCAACCTGTCACGGTATGGGGTTGGGGGGAGTCGGGAGAAACGGTGACTGTGAAGATCGATTCAGAGTCCCGCACCGCCAAGGCGAATGAAAAAGGTGAGTGGAGGGTGGCACTGCCGGCGATGAAGACGGGTGGCACGCATGTTGTCTCGGTGAGTGGTTCCAGTTCCATTGAATACACCAATGTGCTGGTGGGCGATGTCTGGCTTTGTTCCGGACAGAGCAATATGGAGATGGGAATAGCCTCCGTCCGGGACGGGAAAAAGGAGATTGAAGAGGCCAACCACCCGGAAATCCGGTTGCTGATGGTGGAGAACAGGTGGACCGCCCAGCCCCAGACGAACTTCGCGGGGGCCTGGAAGGTTTGCAGCCCTGCCACGGTGGGGGAGAGTGGATGGGGCGGGTTTTCGGCTGCGGGGTATTTTTTCGGGCGTGAGTTGAATGCAAAACTGGGAGTTCCGATTGGGTTGATTGATGCAACCTGGGGTGGCACACGGATCGAATCGTGGACTCCACCCGAGGGCTTCGGTCTGGTTGAGGCACTGAAGGCTGAATATCAAAAAGTGCAGATGGGGGACCCCCGCACCGAGGCGCATCAAGGCCGGCTGAAAGATGTTCTGGGACAAACTGAGGCATGGCTGGCAGCAGCCCGGGAGGCCGCGCAGCGCAAGGATATCGAGCCGCCGATGCCCGTATTTCCGGCGGAGCTGCTGCCGCCCAGGGAATTGCAGCAGTCCACGGCGCTGTTCAATGGCATGATCCATCCCCTGTGCCCATTCGGTCTGAAAGGGGCGATCTGGTATCAGGGAGAATCCAACTCCAGCGAGGGCATGCTCTATACAGAACGGATGCGGGCCTTGATTGAGGGATGGCGCAAGATCTGGGGCGTGGGCCAATTCCCGTTTTATTTTGTGCAGATCGCCCCCTACACCTACGGTGGAAATCCCCACGTGATTGCTGAATTCTGGGAGGCACAAACGGCGGCCACAAGGATCCCGAATGTCGGGATGGCTGTGATCAACGATATTGGCGATCTGAAGGATATCCACCCTGCAAACAAGCAGGAGGTGGGGCGGAGGCTGGCGTTGATGGCTCTTGCAAGAACCTACAACCAGCCTGGCGTGGTCAGCTCAGGGCCTGTGTTCAGGTCCATGACGGTCGAGGGGGACAAGATGCGGCTTGCATTCGAATCGGGCGACGGTCTTGCCAGCAGGGATGGGAAGCCGCTGAATTGGTTTGAGATCATTGACGCGGAGGTGGGGGGATTTGTTCCGGCCGAGGCGCGGATTGATGGATCATCCCTGGTGCTTTCGGCCCCGCAGGTCAAGAACCCTGTCGCCGTGCGGTTTGCCTGGAGCATGCTCGCGGAGCCCAATCTGATGAACGGGGCCGGACTGCCCGCTTCCGCGTTCCGGGCCGGGATCGTTCCCAAGCGGGACCTGTTGACGTTGAATGTGCCGGAGTCCGGCCAATACCAACTGCTGCTGGATGCTGATCTATCGAAGATGGGGGCGGATGTGCCCTACGCCGTGGACAACCGTTCCGCCGTGAACGGAAAGTTCGACCGGGTTGGCTACTTCCTTGAGCTGCAGGATACCGAGGAGAGTTCCCAGTATCTTTATGTGTCCATGGACGCGTTCACGGAAGACGCTTCCAAACTGGGAGTGCCCACGGCGAAATCGGGCATCAAATGGCAGCAACCGGTCCAGAACATGACCGTGATCTCGAATGTAAAAGGGATCAAGACCGGTACAGGGCTTGGGGGTGGCAACATCGAGTTCTGGCCGAATAATTATGGGCCCGACAATGTCGCCAATGTGCCGAATGCCAGTGCGCAGACCTATGATTTCGGGGATGGGCCGTCAGATCCTCTCGAGGGGTATGGATGCATGCAGGTGCATAATTCCGCAGCGAAACAGACCCTTTTTGCCGTCAACAACTGGAAGTCCGGTCCCGGCGGGGATATAGGCATCGGGAACCAGCCAAAGGGGAGCCCCGACTGGACCTTTTCCGGCAACGCCGGTTCTTACAAAGCCAAGCGGCTGCGGGTTCTGGTTCACATGGTGAAGTGACCTGACCCGGTAGGATCATGTTCACCCCCGCCCAACCCTGGATGGCGCGTCCTCGACCTGAAGAGGGCGGGGGTGGGGACCAGGGGGCAGGGCGGTTACCAGGGCTTGCGATCAGGTGGGGATTTCAGGGCCGGGTTGCCCGCGCAGGGGGATGGCTGGTTGTCCTGATCCTGCTGGTGGCCTGGGGGTGCGACTCCTGGGGACAGGTGCCTGAATACAGAGGGTTCTGGGTGGATGCATGGGGTAGCGAGCTGTGGACTGCGGCCAACATTACCAAGGTGGTGGGCGATGTGAGGGCCGGGAAGATGAACATGATTGTGGCGCAGGTGCGCCGTCGTGGGGATGCCCTTTACGCTTCGAAATTCGAGCCGAAGTGCAAGGATATCTCGGCCTCGTTCGACCCGCTCGCAGACCTTGTTGCGAAGGCCCACAACACAAATGCCGGCCCCTATGTGGATGTGCATGCGTGGATTGTGACCTACCATGTGCATCAGGGAACCAACCCACCCACGCAGGCGACCCATCCTCTGAATCTGCATCCGGATTGGTTGCTGAAGGACATCAACGGCAACCTGATCATCGGCAACGAATACACCTTCGATCCAGGGCATCCCGGGGTTCAAGCCCACACGTTCAACGTCTGCATGGACATTGTGACGAACTACAACGTGGACGGTTTGAACTTTGATTACATCCGGTATTCGAGCACGAGCGAGGGTTACAACGATGTGACGGTGGCCCGGTTCAACAGGCTGTTCAATCGCACAGGGGTGCCCTCAACCAGCGACACGCTTTGGAAGCAGTTCAGGCGGGATCAGGTCACGGGTCTCTTACGGAAGGTTTACCTGAATGCCATCGCCGTCCGGCCCAATATCAAGATCTCCTGCGATACGATCACTTGGGCACCGGGGCCGACCAGTGATGCCACGTGGTACAGCTCTGCGGCGGCGTGGAACAGTGTGCTGCAGGATTGGCGCGGATGGATGGAGGAGGGGATCCTGGACATCAACATCCCCATGAGTTATTTCCGGCAGGCCACCTATGCCACCGACTATCTGAACTGGGGCAACTTCGCCAAGGACCACAAGTTCAACAGGCATGTGGTGATAGGCCCCGGGATTTACCTGAACAGTGTTTCCGAGGCAATTGTTCAGATGCGCCAGACCCGGAGCGCGACGGCCACCGGGAAAATTGCGGAAGGTTCGTGCGGTTACAGTTTCAGGGTGACGAACAAGGACGGAGTCTCCCGCGCTACGTTCCTGGGCGCGCTGACCACCGCGAGTAGTTATGACGTCGTGTCCCCGCCTATCTTTGATCAGGCGGTGCCGCTTCCCGTCATGAGTTGGAAGTCCACCCCGACAAAAGGCCATATCAAGGGGTTCGTCTATGGTGGAGGAACAACCAATCCGCTGGATGGTGTCAAGGTGACCCTCTCTGGAACAGCTTCGCGTGCCCAAACCAATGATGCGACCGGGTTTTACGGTTTTGTTGACCTTTCGCCCGGGAGTTACACCGTGACCGCAACCTTCGGTGGTTTTCTGTCCGTCACAGGCATGGTCACCGTTGCTTCCGGCGTGGTGGCGACCGCTGATCTGCTGATGCCTCCGCTCCTGCAGCCGATAATCACGAGCCAGCCGCAACCCATCTCTGTGATTCAGGGGAGCAACGCCTTGTTCACCGTTGCGGCCACCGGGACCCCGCCTTTGTCTTATCAGTGGCGCTGGTATGGAACCAACATTCCCGGGGCCACCACGACTGGACTCTCTCTCAACGGAGCCTCCACGAACCAGGCCGGGCCTTACACGGTGGTGATCACAAATGCCTATGGATCGATCACCAGCACGGTTGCCTTGCTCTCAGTCAGCCTTCCCCCGCCACCGGGCAGACTTTCGGTTTTATGGCAGCTATCACCCGGCTCCCGATCCTATCTTGCGAATAGTGCTCTTCCGACAGAACGGGGTCTGGCATTCAATCCTGTTTCAAAGCGCCTCATTCTGGTGAGCCGTGCCAGTTCATCCCTTCACATGTATGTGCTGGATGCGGAGAGCGGCGCGGATCTGCACGAGATGAATATCTCCGGGATCACCGGCGGGACCTACACGCTATCCCTGGTGGGGGTTGCTGATGATGGGGCTGTTTATGCAGCGAATCTGACGACCAGCGGGGCCACCACAGCGTTCAAAATCTATCGATGGGCGGATGACAACCCCGGAACCGTTCCCACTGTTGCTTTCTCAGGTGACCCCAGCCCCGGAAATCCACAGCGCTGGGGGGACACTTTGGATGTTCGTGGGGCCGGTTCCGGCACACAGTGCATCGCCGCATCCCGGGCATCAACCAATGTGGTGCTTTTCTCAACCGTGAATGGGACGACTTTTACGGCCCAGAATATTGTGGTTCCAGCGGTTTCCGGTGGTGATTTTGGTCTTGGGTTGGCGTTTGGCACTTCCAATACATTTTGGGGTCGGGCCAACGGGCGCAGCTTGCGACAGGTTTCCTACAATACCGGGACAGGATCCGGGACGATCCTACGAACTCACGCGGATCCGGACATTCCGAGCGGGGTTTCGGCAATCGGGGTGAACAACTCACTGGGGCTGCTGGCCGGGATCAACATCACCTCGCCCAACCATCTTCGGGTCTATTCGATTCCTGCAGCTCCTGCGAGCCCGTTGCTGTTGGCCACGAACCTCTTTGCCACCGATAACGATAATACCGGCGCCGGAACCGGCGCGATCGATTTTAACGGGGACCGGATCTATGCGTTGGATTCCAACAACGGGCTGCTTGCGTTGAGGTTGAACTTCCCCCCAACGATCACCAACCAACCGATGGCTTTGACCCTTAAGGCTGGAAAAACAGCGACTTTTGCAGTCGAGGCATCCGGGACCCCGCCGTTGAGCTACCAATGGAGGTTCGCCGGAGGAATCATTCCTGCGGCGACCGGGATCGGCTACTCCCGTCCCGGGGTGCTTACCAATTCGGCCGGGTATTATTCTGTGGTTGTAACCAATTTTTGGGGTTCCGTTACCAGCAATCCAGCCTTGCTGACGGTGATTCCTCCCGTGCCTCCCCAAATCAACCCGCTTGTTCTGACTCCTGATGGGCCTGTCCGTTTGACCGGGGCAGGGGATCCGGGCGGTTTTGTCGTTGAGGCATCAGAGAATCTGGCGAACTGGCAGGAATTGGTCACCATCGCATCAACGAACGGAGCCTTCCAGTGGTGGGATCCTGAGACCACCCTGGCACGGCGCTTCTATCGGGTGCGCTGGCAGCCCTGAATCCGGGAATCCGATGGGAGTGCGGGTTTATTCCTGACCTGGGGCTTCTGATGTCAGTTGTTGCCTTACCAAGGCGGGGTTGTTGGTCGGGGGCAGGCAGGTTCCATTGGTGCAGATCTGAACTGCGGGTGTGGCAGTGGTCGGGGAGCCTGTGGCCGGGAATTGCACGGGACCGGTCGTGCCATGAACGATTCTTGCGGGTTGATAGACGGAGTGAATGGCGTGGAGCAGGTTGGCCACCTCGGGTTGGGTGGGGTGGCCTGAGACAGCCGCGTATTGGGGTTCCTCCAGGGAAAGGGTGAGTGCCTGCAGCAGGGTGGGCATCGCCTGTGGAAACTGGCTGAGCATTTGAGAAAACAGCCGGAAGGTGGATTGGGCGGCTTGGAGAAAGTCTTCACGTCCCGTGATTTTGGCCAGTTTCATGAGGGCAAGCGCCGCCACCCCATTGCCGGAGGGTTCGGCTCCATCTGAATCATCCTTCAAACGCAGGATCAAATCGTCCGCCCCGGCGGGGCTCTGCCAGAATCCGCCGTTTTCGCCATCGTAAAAGTGGGCTAACATGCTTTCCGCCAGCGTGATGGAGAATTCAAGATGATCGGGATCCACGGTGGCCTCGTATAGGTCGATCAGGCCGGAAAGCAGGAATGCTGAATCGTTCAACAGGTGTGCCGTGTCCCGCTCCCCATCGCGCCAGCGGTGATGGAGGATTCCTGTTTTGGCGTCCCAGAGCCGCGACTTCAGGAGTGTCAGGTTCCTCTCTGCCGCCTCAGAGTAGCGTTTCTCGCCGAGCACGATTCCAGCCCGGGCCATTGCTCCGAGCATGAGCCCGTTCCAGGATGTCAGGATTTTGTCATCCAGATGGGGGCGGATTCGGAGTGCACGGGCCACTCGCATTTTCTGATTCGCCGACTGGAGGAGGCCGGATTGATTTTCCGTGCATTCCTGCTTAGAACTGCTTGATTCTGAGGAGGATATGGTCTGAACGAGACTCAGGACGTTCTGCCCTTTCAGCGGTGCGGGGTGACTGTGGTCCGTGAAGTTGCCTTGAAGGGTCACCCCGTAGTGGTTGGAGACAAGTTCCAATTCTGCGGGGGTGAGCAGGTGCCTCAGTTCCTCCAGTGTCCAGCAGTAGAACTTGCCTTCATGCCCCTCGCTATCCGCATCCTCTGCAGAATAAAATCCCCCTTCGGGATGGGTCATATCCCGAAGGATGTAGTCCAGCGTGTCGCGGACAGTGGCCGCGTGGGTCGGGTTGTTGCTGATCAGAAAGGCATCCAGATAGAGCTGAACCAGCTGGGCGTTGTCGTAGAGCATTTTCTCGAAATGCGGGACAAGCCATTCTGCATCGACGGAGTAGCGGGAAAAGCCGCCTCCGAGGTGGTCACGGATCCCACCGGCGGCCATCCGTTCGCAGGTATGAAGGACCATGCGGATTGCATCCGCATCGCCAGTCCGGTGGGCCTGCTGCAGGAGAAACCGGGGCTGGGAGGGTTGGGGGAATTTTGGGGCATGGCCAAATCCGCCGTGATCGGGATCGTAGGAATGTTTAAGGGCTGCGGCGGCCTCAGACAGTGCATCTGTGCCGGGAGGGGGGGCTGGTTTTGACCGTTTGGAGGATATCCCGTCCAGCCGGGAATGGGTTTGTCCGGCATGCAGTTCAAGTTCTCCGCGTCGGTCCTTCCAGAGTGCGGCGATCTGATCCAGCATTTGAATGAATGCGGGTCTGCCATGTGCGGGCCTCGGGGGGAAATAGGTGCCCCCATAGAACGGTTTCAACTCCGGGGTGAGGAAGACGTTCATCGGCCATCCCCCCTGACCGGTCAGGGAGATCAGGTAGTTCATGTAGATTTTGTCCACATCCGGCCGTTCCTCCCGATCCACCTTGATGTTGATGAAGTGTTCGTTCAGCAACCGGGCGGTCTGCGGGTCCTGAAAGGACTCGCGATTCATGACATGGCACCAATGGCAGGTGGAATAACCGATGCTGAGCAGGATGGGCTTTCCCTCCCGCCGGGCCCGCTCGAAGGTGGCTGGATGCCAGGGGTGCCAGTCCACCGGGTTATACAGGTGTTGGAGGAGGTATGGAGATTTCTCGCCGCTTAGGTGGTTCGGGGGGTGGATGGGTGGGGTGTGACTCATCTTGTTCGGCGTAACATACATGCAATCGAACGCCACGCAATGTGGTGAATGGACGGGGGAGTCTGCTGGCTGCAGACCAACAAAAAATCCGAGGATTGCGGATTGGAGCCCGAATCCCCGGATCTGAATTGTAGCTGAAGGAAACCTGCGGTCGCGGCTGGAGCTTGATCCTAGTGTTTGCTCAGATAGGCCGCGACACCTTCAGGAGTTGCCTTCATGGCATCCTCGCCCGGGTGCCAGTCCATCGGGCACACTTCGCCGTTTTCCTCGGTGAATTGGAGGGCGTCCACCATGCGCAGCACTTCATCAACGCTGCGGCCTAGCGGGAAATTGTTCACAACCTGATGTTGCACGATACCGTTTTTGTCGATCAGGAAGAGACCTCGATAGGCCATCGGGGTGCCGACAAACAGGAGTTCCCCGTTTTCCCCCGCCTCGTAATCACCTGCCAGCACATCGTAGGCACTTGCGATGGTCTTGGACTGGTCGGCCACGAGGGGATATTTGACACCCTTGATGCCGCCGTCATTTACCTCCGTGTTCAACCACTTCCAGTGGGAAAATTGGGAATCCACGGAGCAGCCGACGACCGCTACATTGCGCTTTTCAAATTCGGCTGCCCGTTTTTGAAAGGCTAGAATCTCCGTTGGACAGACGAAGGTGAAGTCTGCCGGGTAAAAGTAGAAGACGACATACTTCTTACCCAAATATTGATCCAGGGAGAACTTCTCAGTCATTTCCCCTCCGTCGATGACGGCTGAGGCGTGAAAAACGGGTGCTTTTTTGCCAACTAATACTGCCATAAAATGCTGTGTTGAGGTTGTTTTATTTAGACCGACTATGGAAATTTAGCCCAAGCCGGACTTTTGTCCAACTCCAACACAATGTGAACTGGATCACGTCCTGCCTCAAAAAGAATGTGAATGGGGGGAGGAACGGTAGAGGAAACAAATGGTTGCCACAAAGGTCTCTTCCGTCCGGTAGACTTTCGGCATGGATTGCCGAGCATAAGAAGGGGGGCCACTTTGTAGGGGCTGGAATGTATGGAAAGAGGGAGTTGCAGAACGTGAACAAGTTTCAACACCGGGAGTCGGTCCTGGTGCAGGGTTTGTTGTGCTCGGCCAAGTTCCGGTCAAGAGATGCGGGGAATGCCGGATAGGCAAACAACCACTATCCCAATCGGCATACTCGAGCCAACTTCTATTTTATCAGAAAGCTGAACTGGTCGGGATACCAAATGAAAGAGCAAGAAACTGATAGGCAAAACCGCGCCATAATTGGCTCACATTCGGCGTGACCCAACGTCTCTGGAGCCAAGCTACCCATGCTCTTATGATAAAACAGACATAGCTTATAGATTTTGCAACTTTTCTTCTTGCATTACGGGTGGACGGGGGCAAAAATCCGTTCACTAGCCCTAGATTATGTTGTTGTGCTGCTTGAATGGCTCTCGAAGAGACTCCCGCTTGGGAGCCGGCGCCGTTCATTTCCTCCTGAGAGTTAAAGGGCCTGAGTTCTGGCGAATGGAGACCAGTCTGCTTCAATTTCGCCAGCTTGAAGAGTCGTTTCCGTCCAACCGAGTCTCGGATTGGGCGCCTGAAGCGACTGCTGCGGAGGAACTTACGTTGGCAAAGACACCCTGCGAATCAGGTTTGGCCTGCAGAATGCTATTGTCAATCGGAAGTCGTAGTGCTTGAATCGATGAAGGCTGGAGAACAGATGTTTATGAAGACAAACATGGAAAATAGTCAGAAACCGGGAAGGCGCAAAGCGTCTGGGTTCACTTTGATTGAACTGCTGGTGGTGATTGCGATCATCGCCATTCTTGCCGCGATGCTGCTTCCCTCGCTGAGCAATGCCAAGAGGAAGGCGCAGGGCATCCAGTGCATGAACAACCACCGCCAGCTGGCTCTGGGGTGGAGGTTGTATTCGGATGAAAACAACGACATGCTCGTTTACGCGAGTACCAGTGCGAGCGTGGGCATGCCTCCTGATAATGATGCCGGCAACCCGGACAATTATGCCTGGTCTGGTGCCCATATGGACTTCAGCGGGGCGAACCGGGCGAACTGGGATTCCGCTTACGATATGATGAAGCGGCCCCTGTTCAAATACACCAAGAACCCGGCCATCTACAAATGCCCGTCAGACAACTCGAAGGTCACCACCACGGCTGCGGGGGTCAAGTCTCGGATTTTGACCATGTCCATGAACCTTTTTGTGGGTGGTTTTGCACCGGCACGAGGTGGATCGCCCAACGGGACAGATGGCGGATGGGCATGGGCCGCACCTTTTCAGGTATTCTCCAAGCAGTCGGGGATTCGGCAACCGTCCAAGATTTTTGTGTTTCTGGACATGCGTGAAGACCGGGTCAACTGGAGCAATTTCATGATGGATCTGGCCGGTTACGCCCCGAGCAACCCTTCCGCATATAAGTGGGGGTCCGACATGCCGGGCTTTTACCATAATCGTGCGTGCGGATTTTCCTTCGCTGATGGCCATTCGGAGTTGAAGCGTTGGCTTGAGGGGTCAACCACTCCTCCGCTCAGCACTTCAGGAGCAGATCCGACAGGGGGAGCAGACATCATGGCTCCGAACAGTAGGGATGTGGCTTGGATGCAGGAGCGTTCAACCTATCTCAAGTAAAAGTCGCCTGGCTTCAGGGAGGGGAATCCTCCCTGAGAGTCGAGCATGTAAGATTTTGGTTCGAAGGTAAATTCTCTGTTATCCGGGTGGACCTATGTCCATCTGGAAACGTTGGAAAAAGCGCGCTTGGTCAGGTGTTACGGACGGAAAGCAGTGCCGTTCGAAGTTGGCAGAGCGTGTCGGTTATGACGGAACAGCAAGGCAACAACCCCACTGCAACTCAAAAAAACGACAGGTATGAAAGTAAAGTACAATAAAGCCCGTAGACATCTTGCCGGAGCTGCGCTTCTGGCACTGTCCGCAGCGCTCCCCGCGCATGCAGACTACCAATCCACCGTTCTCTCCCAAGGCCCTGTGGGCTATTGGCGGTTGAATGAAACGACCCCACCCCAGGTAGCGGTAACTACAGCCGCAAACAGCGGTTCGCTGGGAGCCACGGGAAATGGAACCTACGAGGGTTCACAAGGATTTTTCCGGGGTGCGACCGGCGCTCTTGCCAACGGCACCACGGCAGCTCATTTTGACGGATCCAGCCAGGATGTGCTGATCCCCTATAACGCAGCCCTGAATCCGGCCACCTTCTCCGTGGAGGCTTGGGTGAACGCGGATGCATCAAGTGCCAACTGCGTTCTGGCCAGTGGCCATTTTGCAAGTCCCCGGTCCGGATGGTTGATTTATCAGAATGCCGCAGTGGGATACAACCTGCGCATGTACAACCAGAACGGCACCGCCGTTTCGCTTGACATTAGCTCAACCGGAGGGAGTGTGGTTGGAAACTGGAACCATCTGGCCGTTACGTTCGATGGGACCACAGCGAAGATGTATATCAACGGTGTAATGGCCAACTCAGGTACCCCCACGAGCTACATTCCGGGCACCGATGGAGCCTTTGCGGTCGGAATGCGTTCGGATGCTGGATTTCGATGGGCTGGCAAGGCTGATGAGGTTGCCTATTACAACACCGTTCTGAGTGCTGGTGATATTGCGACTCATTATGGCGCGGCTTCTACAAACGCTGCAGGTTATGGGAGCGTTATTCTGGCCAACAGCCCTCTGGTGTATCTGCCCCTCAACGAGCCGGGTGACTCCCTTGCTTCGAATCTGGGCTCTCTGGGTTCGGCTGGAACAGCCGTGTATGCCTCAGGTGCGCATCCCGCCGCTGTTGGGCCCCGTTCCCCGGCATATGCAGGTTTCGAAGCTGGCAACAACGCTGTCAGCTTTGACGGCACGGGTGGCAGCGTTGCCCTCCCGGCGCTCAAGCTGGCCACCAACACAGTGACCATGTGCGGATGGATCAAGGCAAACGGAGCTCAGCCTCTTGCTGCCGGTTTGATGCTGAGCCGCTCTGGAACCACCGTGGCCGGTCTGACGATCGATGCCGTTTATGGCGGTCTTGGAATCGGTTACAACTGGAACAATGATGCCGTTTCCTACAACTGGAGCCCAGCAGCCGACTCTGGTTTTGCCAGCCTCCCTGACAATGACTGGGCCTATGTGGCCCTGGTGGTGCAGCCAACCCAGGCGGCACTCTACCTCTGTGATCGCGTGAATTTCGCGAATTTTGCAGGGGTCACCAATACCACGCCGCACGCGAACCAGGCCTTTGAGGGAGTTACACAGCTTGGGGCTGATTCGCTGAACGCCAGCCGGTATTTCAACGGTTCCATTGATGATGTCGCCGTCTTCAATCGCGCGCTTGGCGTCGGTGAACTTTACACCCAGTATGGTGCAGCAGTCGGGAATGTTCCCGTGCGTGTCTTCAATGATCCCCAGGTGCCTGTGGATCCCGTTTTCGAAGGTGACGCCCTTGTCCTCAAGGTGGATGCCGGTGGGACGCCGAACCTGACCTACCAATGGCGGAAGGACTCCAGTCCGATCGCCGGTGCAACCACCAGTGCCTTGTCGAAGGCCGCCGTGGCCCTGGCCGATGCGGGAAGCTACGATTGCGTGGTTGGAAACTCCTTCGGTTCCGCAACGAGCGGCGCCGCGAGCATCTCCGTCAATTCAGCACAGGCTCCTGCGGTTGTCACTGCTCCTGCAGGTCGCACCCTGTATATTAACGGATCTTTGACCCTGTCGGTTGTCGGCAGTGGTGGCGGTCTCCGTTACCAATGGTCCAAGGGTGGTGCGGCGATCACCGGAGCGACCAAGTCCTCCTATGTGATCCCCGTTGTGGTGGCCACAAACAGCGGCAGTTACACTGTCTCCATTTCGAATGCGGCTGGCAATGCCACTGGTGGCCCTGCTGTGGTTACAGTGCTGACCCCGGCCAACACTTACGAGACCGCGATTGTTGCTGACAAGCCTCAAGCCTGGTTCCGCATGAATGAAACCAGCGCCACGACCCTCGTTGATTCGATGGGACGTCACGATGGTTACTATACGAACGAATCGGCGTCCGGCAACGTGACGGTCGGTGCGGCCGGTGCCATCGTTGGCAGCAGCGACAAGGCGGTTACCTTTGACGGAACCACCAAGGTTTATGGCTATGTTCCTTATTCCTCGCTCCTGAACGCTCAGACCTTCACGATCGAGTGCTGGGCCAAGACATCTGTAATGAATGCTGATATGTGCCCGGTGTCGAGTCGTTCTGCGGTTCCCCAAGGTTACTGGTTGCGCACCTACCCGAATGGTTCCTGGAGCGGTGGTGTTAGCCAGAGTGGTGCAAGTTACTACGTGCCCTCAGCGACCGCGGGAGATGGCATCATCGCTGGCCAGTGGAAACACGTCGTGATGGTGTATGATACGTCCCTCAAGGTTTATATCAACGGTCAGTGGGACGGTGTCGGTTATGTCAACTTCGAGCGCAACGCTGCGGCTCCGCTCTTGATTGGGGCATTGAATGGGACATCTATCGGAAACCTCTTCAATGGGCAGATCGACGAAGTGCTGGTTTATACCAACGGTTTGACGTTGGCCCAGGTTCAGAACCATTACTCCAAGGCGCTCTTCCCCGTGGCGATTCCTCCGTTCTGGTTGACAGTTCCCCTCTCTCAGGAAGTTGTTGAGAAGCCCTCGGCCACGGTGACCCTGACAGGGGCGGCCGATGGTCCTATTCCTATCACCTACCAGTGGTATAAGAACGGGGCGGCTGTCTCGGGGGCGACGACCACGGCGCTCAACTTGAGCTGCACCAGTTCCAACGCCGGTGCCTACTACCTCCGTGCCTCAAACGGGACCGGATCAACGAACAGTCCTGCCGCGGCGTTCGCGGTTGTGCCTGCGGGGCCTGCGTTTGTCAACGTGACCAATGGCCTTGTGATGCACCTGAAGTTCGATGGTGATTATGCTGATGCATCCGGTCGCGGCAACGCCGGAACCGCAGTTGGGGCTCCGAGCTTCGTGCCGGGCAAGTTCGGCAGTGCACTGTTCTACAGCACATCCAACTCCATTCCCTCGGTCAACTATGTGACCCTTGGCAAGCCCACGGACCTGAACTTCGGTGCGAGCACCGACTTCTCGGTTTCCTACTGGGTGAAGCACGATGTGGGTCAGACGAACGGTGACCTTCCGTTCCTCTGCAGCGCCTTGAACTCCTACGGCAACGCTGGTATCACGTTCGCTCCGTCCTATATGCGGGCCGGTTGGTCCTATAGTCTGAATGGTAGCGTTCAGGTCTATGGTGGAGACGCCACGCTCGTAAATGGTGATTGGCATCATCTGCTCCATACCTTCACAAGGACGGGTGCGGCAGTTACCTACCTTGATGGTGTTCAAGTTGACAGCCGTCCGTGCTCAGCCGCTGGAAATCTGGACAGTGGCAACACCTGGAACATCGGTCAGGATCCGACAGCAGTGTATTCCGAGGACGGATCTGCCACGATCGACGATCTGGCTGTGTGGCGCCGGGCTTTGACACAATATGAGGCCTACGCGATTCATTACGCTGCGACCAACTCGAACAGCAGCTTCGACGTCCCTGGCACCGTGAAGCTGAATGCAAGCGTGGTCGCCGGCAAGCTGGTGCTGACATGGGCTCCGGGCAGCACGCTCGGGACCCTGCTCCAGGCTGATGATGTGAATGGACCGTGGACAGCGGTGGGAGCCTATTCCCCGCACTACGAGGTTGCCCCGTCGGCGGCCAAGAAGTTCTATCGTGTCAGCTTCATTGAATAACGAAGTTTGCGTTGGCAATAGGTATTGCCAGTGATCATGGGCGGTCGGGATTTTCTCCCGGCCGCCCTTTTTCTTTGATTGTTTTGTTTACAAGAAGGCCAAAGAAAGCGCATTTTCGTGAAGTGCTACCGGGGAAACGAAGAATCCCGGTGATTAGACAATCCACAGGAGAAGGAGAACATTATGGGAGACCGATCACCGAAGTCTGTGCAGAAGCAGGCGACGCAGAAGCAGACCAAAGTTCAGAGCAGCGCGCAGAAGAAGAAGGATGCTGCTACGGCAAAGCAGACCCCTGTGAAAAAGAAGTAGTATCGGGGGTAAATCTGGCAGGCCCTTATTGGGCCTTCCAGATGTTCGACAAAGGTGGATGATTACCGCCATCCCGCGATGGCGGCAGGGAAGTTCTATTTCAGATCGGACTTCCGGTTTCTCAACCGGGATAACGTCGAGCGGGTGGCCAATTCACGGCGACGCTGCTCGGCGGCTTGGTTCTCACGTGAATTGCGGTCTCCCGGTTCTCCGGATTTCTGTTCAGGCTTTTTTGCTCTCGGCGGACGATGCGGCATGATCACAGCATGCCACGTCCCAGCGTAATTGGCGAGGATTAACGGATCGACAGCGGAGGAGGACTCGCGAACATTGAATGCCTCACACGAAGACACGAAGACACGAAGGGAAACGGAGAAAGTTTCCGGCATCGTGGTGGAGTGTGGCTACAGGTTCCAATTTGAGGCAGGGCAGTCCGGAGGAGGACTCACGAACATTGAATGCCTCACACGAAGGCACGAAGACACGAAGGGAAACGGAGAAAGTTTCCGGCATCGTTGTGGAGTGTGGCTACAGGTTCCAATTTGAGGCAGGGCAGTCCGGAGGAGGACTCGCGAACACTGAATGTCTCACACGAAGGCACGAAGACACGAAGGGAAACGGAGAAAGTTTCAGGCATCGTGGTGGAGTGTGGCTACAGGTTCCAATTTGAGGCAGGGCAGTCCGGAGGAGGACTCGCGAACATTGAATGCCTCACACGAAGACACGAAGACACGAAGGGAAACGGAGAAAGTTTCAGGCATCGTGGTGGAGTGTGGCTACAGATTCCAATTTGAGGCAGAGCCTCGTGCGATTCAGCGGATTGGGGTGTTGGAGGCGCGGTCCGAACCTTATTCGAGAGAATTCAAGGAGATTCGAATGGCTATTCACATCAAATCAGTCCCACTCGGCCTGAAGAACATGCGCTGCGGTCGGGGGATCCAAGTGGGAGGGCCCAGGGAGCGGAGGTGTGTAGTCTATTGCTCCGTGTTTCGGATCTGGAAAGTGGATCCCGCCCGACATCCTGTGAGGAGCATCAGGATGCGAGGGAGATCGTAGCCGCTCGGCCGAGTGATTGAGGGATCCGGCTGTCAGGACTTCAGCCCACAGCAACTTTGGCTGCATCCGCATCCAGAAACCCAGCGGGTTCGCCGGACTCCAAATAGGCTGCGGTGAGAGTGTATTTCAGGGTATGCTCACAGCGTATTGTGCCAATTGCTGTCTGACAGCGCCAACCCTGGCAGATGATTTCCCCGGACTGGGTTGTCTCCTTTGCGGCGACGGCATTTGCCAAGGCTGCACTAAGGTCGTAATCGCCACCAACGCACTGGTCGTTGGGGCAGTTGAAGCGGAACCGGGCTTTGGCATGGGCCAGATTGACGGTGTATTTGATTTCGCTGTTTCGTGTGAAACTACCCGGGCGAAAGTAGGCCAATTTCAGGGTCAGGGACTTCAAGCTGTGGAAGGTCTGGGCAATGGTTGCGGAGTCCTCGACACGGCGACCTTCCTGTTCGCGATATTCTTTTCTTGGATTGGGTTTCGGCTCGTACATAGGTTGCCTAGTGACTGAACGGCAGGTTCTGCTTGATCCTGTAAACATCGGTTGCCTTCAGAACGGAGGTCTTGCGCAGGGCCCGACGGCGTTTGGCGCTTTTGCCCACAAGCAAGTGGCGTTTGCCGGCACCACGAAAGAGGACTTTCCCGGTTGCAGAGATTTTGAACCGTTTGGCCACTGCTTTTCTGGTCTTAATTCCTTTGGGGCGTCGCATAATAAATAGTAAATTTCAAACTTCGGGTCGGGATCACGGTCTTCTATACCAAAGTCAGTATCCTTTAGATGAGTTAAAACCGCCAATACTTATAAGACTCACTCGTGATACCTTTTAGCTATCGGGCGGTCTGCCCGGAGGGTGTTCCCGGGCGGATCAGCGGCATTGAGAATCTCCGAAGGAGGGATTTCTGGTGGCTCCAGCGGAAGGTTGGCACGCGACTCATAGCGTGAAGCTATGATGTTTATGCTGATAAAGTATTGGCATCCCAGCAGGAGCGGCCGCAGAGTGTCGCAGGAATCAATATGGACTTTTCAAAGTTGCCCTGGATCCTTCCGGTATTGGTGGGTGCATTCATTTTTGCTGCCATCCTGTTCTCGCAATCGGCGCGTATTTTGCGCGAGTATGAGCGTGGTGTGGTGTTCCGCCTTGGGAAGCTCCATGGGGCGAAGGGGCCGGGGTTGATCTTCCTGATTCCGCTGGTGGACCGGATGGTGAGGATGGATCTTCGGGTGGTGACGATTGATGTGTCGAAGCAGGAGATCATGACCCGGGACAACGTTCCAGCCACAGTGGATGCGGTGGTTTACTTCAGGGTGGTGGATCCAATCGCCGCAGTGGTGAAGGTTGAGAATTTTTGGAAGGCGACATCGCTGATAGCGCAGACAACACTGAGGAGCGTTCTGGGACAGGCACCGCTGGACGACCTTCTTTCGCAGAGGGATGTCATCAATCAGAAGTTACAGGAGATCATAGACAGGCAGACGGAACCTTGGGGTGTGAAGGTGACATCTGTGGAGGTGAAGGACATGGCTTTGCCGGACAGCATGAAGCGGGCAATGGCGAAGCAGGCCGAGGCGGAGCGGGAGCGGCGTGCAAAAATCGTCAATGCAGAGGGAGAGTTTCAGGCAGCCGAGAAGATGGTTCAGGCTGCGGCGATGATCAGCAAGGAGCCCATCGCCCTGCAGTTGAGGTTTCTCCAGACGATGAGGGAGATTTCCAGCGAGCACAACACCACCACGTTCCTCCCCATACCGATTGATTTGTTCGCACCGTTTTTGAAAGGCCGGAGCTGACCTGTTCCGGCAACCCTATTCCTTACAAACATGATGTTTTTTCAGACTTATCAGGATGTTATCTATATCGCCACCTATGCGGTGGCAGTTGTTGTTCTGAGCGTTCTAGCCGACCGGAAGAATAGAAGTCCGCTGGCATGGGGGACGATCGGAGCGTTGCTGTTCCCCATCAGCCTGATTTGCCTCATGCTTGAGCCTGCACTCAAGCCCCGGAGTGGCAAGGACAAGTCCGGGAGCGCCTGACGGAGTGGGTCGCCAGAGAACAGGCGGACTCGATTTCAGGCGCTTCTTGCTCGTATTGAATTGGGTCCGAGCCACATCTGCGGTGACCCGGTTGACCTTTCCGGGAGGGAAGGGGACTAAATGATCTCCTCCTTTGCGGCATCCCAGCGGACCTGTCTTTTTCGTTTGTGGGCTTCGACCGACATCAAATAGGTGGCGGTTTCGATGAATGCCTCATCCGCCGGGCACTTGGGTGTTCCGCGGCTGCGAACGCAATTGAAGAAATCCACCATGTGATTTGGCTGCGGGGGCGTCTTGCCGCGATCATAGCCTTCCGGGAGATCCTTGCGGGCGTTGTAGCCCTCCTTCTGGATGCTGAAGCTGTTGACATCATGGGCAATGCCATCAAAGCGCAGGGAGGCGTCCTTCCCGCAAATCTCCACCGGTTGCCCCACATTTGTGTTCATGCTCCCGGTGAAAGTCACGGTTCGGCCGAGTTTTTCGAACTCATAGGCGGCGATCCAGGTATCCGGCACCTCGCGGTCATCCTTCAGTAGTGAATTCAGGCCTGAGCAGTTGCATGTGTCGGGGATACCATGCCCCAGAAGATATTGAACAAAATCCATTTCATGGGAAAGGAGGTCCCCGGCCTGTCCTGTCCCGTAGGGCCAGTAGCAGCGCCAGTGCCAGAAGTGCCGCTCGTTGAAGGGGATTTTGGGGGCACTCCCGAGCCACATCTTCCAATCCAGTTCCCTCTCAACCAGAGCCGGTTCGGGCCGTTCCCAGCGCATGTAGTATCCATACCAGCGCCACATGGGATGTGCCGGATCGCTGCTCATGAACCGGCCCGTTCGCACCATGGTGATGGGTCCCAGGATCCCCTGGGCGATCAGTTCCCTGGCCTGCAGGGCTGCGGTGCTTTGCCGGGCGTGGTGCCCGAGCTGAAATACCACCCGGCTCTTTTTAAGGGCGTCCCGCATCCTTTTTGCCTCCGGCAGCGTCCGTGCAAAGCCTTTCTCACAGTAGATGTCCTTTCCCGCCTTGACGGCGTCCAGAACCATCTGGCAATGCCAATGGTCGGGAGACGCAATCACCACAGCATCCACGTTTTTGTCTGCGAGCAGTTCCCGGTAATCCACGTAGGTCTTCACATCCGGGTTCCTGCTCCGCTCGACCCCCTTTTGCCGGTGAGGGCCATAGGCGTCACATACCGCCACCACCTTGACCCCGGGAACGGCCACCACTGCATTGATCAGATCCCCGCCCCGCGTTCCCAAACCGATACAGCCGACCCCGATGGTCTCGGTTGGAGCCTTCGCGGTCAGAATTGCGGGCGCAAATGATGATGCCGCCACCAAAGCGGTGGCCGCCCGGCTGGTGTCCCGCAGAAATTCACGCCTAGTCTGGTTGTTGCTGTCGTTCATATGTTTCTTTTCGCTCATCCATTCAAGATCACCAACCCCAAATTATCGGTGCCCGGGTGAGGGGCAGCCAGGTCTGGATTGCCGGGCATTGGGCCGCTGCCTGATTTCGAATTTGAATCGGTTCAAAGAAATGAGTGCCCCCAAAATGGGTCGGACTCATTTGGATCGAGGAAATGGTAACAACAACCATAACCTTGTCAAACGGGCTCTGTGTTGGTGCTGGCAAAGTTCTGAGATTGAACCGGCAGGAGCATTCCGGATCAGTGCCCCGGATTTTTCAAGACTCAGCGAGCATCACAATTGCGCCTTCGTGAGGGGGGGCTTCCTTTGTGTCCAAGCGTGGATGGTAAAACCGCGATGGAAGACGGTTTTTTCAGTAAGAGTGGGGAGCGGACCCAAGGGCGATTTCGCCGCGGGATCCGCATGCCGACGGATCGGCTAGCTTTTTGCCCAATTTGCGGGGCGCTTGCGGTTTTTGGTGGAAGGGCGGGTGGAGGGGACGATTTCAGGCGCCTCGTATCCCATTTTGCCATCCACTATCTCCTGCAGGGCAATGTTTGCGGCGCTGAGGTTTCCAGCATCGGGGATGAGGGGGCGGCTTGAACCGCCACCGCCGGAGTTTAGCTGGCGGACCCGCTGGGAAACCATGTTGATGAGGATGTTGGGGTTGACGACTACCGCCAGTGCCTGTTTGACAAGTTCAGCATTCATATAATTTAAAAATCTGCATTTGCCCCGACAGTTCGTGCCTTTGTTGGCTTTGTTGTGGTGCTCATACAGTCCGACCCGCCGGGAGGGGGGATTCCCACGGCAGGTTGCGATAGCACGGGTAAAGGTAGGCTTCGGGGGTGGCTTGCGCCAATACTTAGAAAGTGTTTTGGCAATACCTTTAGCGTATGGGGGGAGGCGTGGGGGGTGGTGGAAGTTGGGCCCGGGGAATTGACTGGTTGCTTCCGGGCGTGGGTTTGGTAGTCTCATGGTCACGTTATGGAACTGCGTCACCTTAGGTATTTTGTGGCGGTGGCGGAGGATTTGAGTTTTACCAAGGCCGCCGGGAAATTGCATTTGGCTCAACCCTCGCTCACCCGGCAGATTCACAATCTTGAGGACGAACTTGGAGTGAGGCTGCTGAACCGGTCCAAGAGTCAGGTGACTCTGACTGAGGAGGGGCGGTCCTTTCTGGGGGACGCCCGGCGCATTCTGGCACTGGCGACGGAGAGTGTCCTTGCGGTGCAACGGCTTGGGCGGGGCGAGGTGGGCCAGTTGAACATCGCCTATCTGCCCAATTTTGATTTTGAGCTTCTACCGGAAACTTTGAGGGATTTCAGGCAAATATGCCCCCATATCGCCCTTAATTTATTCGACATGTCTCCCGGGGAGCAGTTGAGGGCGCTGGAAGCCAGAAAGATCGACCTGGGGTTCGTTGGGTTGAGACCGCCATCCAGTGTGGGCGGGTTGCAATGGGAACGGATTGCCCGCCACCGGACGGTGGCCGTTCTGCCAGCCAGAAACCCCCTTGCAACCAAGAGACATATCAAGCTTGAGGAGTTGGAGACTCTCTTTTTCGTTGGGATGTCCGAGAGGACGCATCCCGGATTTCGTGCGTGGCTTAACGAAGTGTGCAGAGGGGCCGGTTTCACGCCCCGGGTATTGCAGGATGCGGAGATTGAGCCAGCCTTGATGACCTTCGTGGCGGAAGGTCTGGGCGTCTCGCTGGCGCGTGAATTCATCAAGAAGGTGCCGCATCCCGGGGTGGCGATCCGGCCTTTAACCCCGCCCGTGAACAGTGACTACGGCATCGCATGGAACAGAAGCAATGATTCGCGTGCGCTTCAGCAGTATATTGAAATTGTAAAAGGGCTTGCGGCCATTCCCTCCTGAGCCGGGTCGGCAGTGGGTGGTCCCGGGAGACGGACTATTACAGGGCTTGCGGGCGGAGTTGGTTATTTCTTGTGTTATCCGTTCTCTGGCGTTTAATGCGGGAACAAGTGTGACGGGTTCAACGTGCAGGAGTGGTTCCGGTGCAGAGCAGAGACTCAAACCCCACCTTGGCGAAGTGTGAATGTTCGGACCTTGATCAGGTCAATTTGAAAGGAATCCATGGCTCTTATTGACTGTCCTGAATGCGGGAAGCAGGTTTCAAATCTGGCCCGCGCATGCCCACAGTGCGGATACCCTGTGGCCGAGAAATCGGGTGGCGGAGCGGCAGTGAGCGAAGGGGGGGCTGGTGATCTTTTGGCGGAAGTACGACCCTCATGGTGGGGTTACTTCGGGCACCTGTTCTTTTTCTTCCTGATCGTGCCGCCCATCATGGCCTACTTCAGCCGGGCCTCCACGGTGCTGCGCATCAGACCCCGGCGCATCACCCTTGAGCGTGGGCTGTTCTCGAAGTGTTACCTGGATTACAATCCCCGGGATATACGCTCCATTGATATCGACCAAAATTTTCTACAACGGATGCTTGGGATCGGGGACCTGACCCTCTCCACCGCCGCAACAGTGGATGCTGCGGAACAGATCAGCAACATTCCCGATCCCAAGGGAATCCGGGATTTGATCCTGGCGCAGCGGGGTGGCGGGTAGCCCGGCGCGGGCCAGGGCCGGACGCGGCGCTGGCAGTCGTACGGCGGGGTTTGCGGCGGACGGTGGAGAGATGGGCCGACTCCAATTTCGTGTGGTCATAGCCTTTGGGTATCACGCGCATTCCAGCGAAGTATTGGGCAATGCCGTGAATCGGGGGCATGTTGATCCCGTTCAAATTCTCTGGTCGACATTCTGTTGGTCTGGAGGCAGGCAACAAGGTCATCCGGAGATGAAAGGCTCAAAAATGTTCCATCAAAAATGTCCCCATTGTAAAAGCAGGCTCGGTGATTTTCTATATGCCGACAGGTGTCCACGTTGCAAGGAGGTTCTAACCCATTTTCAGGCGAATCTGGCCCCTGCAGCGAAGGTCGTGGCTGCAAGGTCCTGGCCGGTGCTGGCCTTTTTGAGAATTGTGCGGCTTATCGAAAGCTGAACCTTTTTTGGCTTTGGTTGAAGAGAGCTGTTCATCTATCAGATCATCATGGGAAAATCATTTTTCGGCCGGTTGTTCGGTGGAGTTCCTGAGTCCGGCTTGAAGCCGGAACCGGTAATTCCATCCGCTGAAACCGTTGAGGCCGACCTGCAATTTCAACAGGGCCGACGCCTCTTTGACGGGGACGGGGTTCCTGCGAGTCAGGTGCAGGCGGCAGAGTGCTACAGGAAGGCTGCCGGGCAGGGGCATCCGGCGGCGCAGTATAATTTGGGAATGATGTATGGGCAGGGACAGGGGATGCCACGCGATGAGGAGTGTGCCGGGATGTGGCTGGGCAGGGCCGCAGCATTGGGGTATCCCGCCGCACAATATCAGGTGGGTGTGGGGCATCACCGGACCAGCAGGAGAAGCGATGCTGCGAATGCATCTGAGAGCCGGATTGAAGCCTTCAAGTGGTTGAAGCTTGCGGTGGAGCAGGGCTACAAGGCTGCAGCTTCGGCATGGGAATTCGTTGTTCTGGGGATGACGCAGGCTGAAGTGGATGAGGGCAGGCGGAGGGTGTCCGAATTTGTAAGCGGAGTCAAAAAGCCCGCCGTTTCAGTGTGATATTCAGGAACCTCGCGCGGTAGGGGATTGATTCAAAGACTGTTTTTCAATGGGATTTTTAGCAAAAAGGCCCGCCTTTTCAGGCGGGCCTTCTGCTAAGTTGATAAGTGCTATCTCTATCAGTTCCCGGACAGCCGATAGAACGCGGAGGTTCCGGAATCAGGGTAGGATGTGGATGAGCCGTTCAGACCGGTTTGGGCCGTGGTCCCGCTGCCATGTAAGGAAAAACAGACAGGAGCCGGTGGGAAGCGGCTTGGGGGGGTGCCTGGCAGGAGTTTGAGGGATTTGAACTGCATTTTGGGCTTCTCAGGAGGCGGTTGGGCAGGCATTTTGTCCCAGCCGCCTAAAAAATCCATGTATCGAGGTAAGAAAACAGTGGTGGTGATGCCCGCGTATAACGCGGCGCGCACACTCAAGCAAACCTATGATGAAGTCCGCGACCAGCAGGTTGTGGATCATATCATCCTAGTTGACGATCGCAGCCGGGATGACACCGTGGCGATTGCCCGGCAGTTGGAGGGGGTGGAGGTGCGGGTGCACGAGGTGAACCGGGGCTATGGTGGTAACCAGAAGACGTGCTACAAGCTGGCACTGGAGGCCGGGGCGGACATCGTGATCATGATCCATCCCGATTATCAGTATACGCCGAAGTTGATCCCGGCGATGGTGTCAATAATAGCAAACGGGCTGCATCCCTGTGTGCTGGGGAGCCGGATTCTTGGGGGTTACGCGCTGCAAGGGGGCATGCCGCTGTGGAAATACGTGGCGAACAGGGGGCTCACCCTGTCTGAGAACATTTTGCTTGGCGCCAAGCTCTCAGAATACCACACAGGCTACCGGGCCTTCTCGAGGGAGATCCTTCAGGCACTACCGCTGGAGGGGAATTCCGATGATTTCGTTTTCGACAACCAGATGCTGGCACAGATCCTTTGGGCCGGATTCACGATTGGGGAGGTGAGCTGCCCGACAAAGTATTTCGCGGAGGCTTCATCCATCAACCTGCGCAGGAGCATCCAATATGGTTTTGGATGCCTGAACACGGCCCTCAGATTCCGGCTTGCGAAGTGCGGATTGGGGGGCGGGACGCTTTTCCCGGCAACTCTCGCGGGGGCGGCCTCGCAGACACCGGGGCAATAGGAAAAGCCGACTCAGGCGCCATTGGCGGCGGAGCCGGCTGCGGTAAAACCCAGAGACGGGGGAACTACTTGGCGTGAGCCAACTGCAGTGCCAGACGGGACTTCTTCCTGTTGGCAGTGGACTTGTGGACCACCCCGGCCTTTGCGGCCTTGTCAAACGCACTGCTGAGCAGGCGCAGGGAGACCCCGGCTTCCTCTTTCTTCCCCGTTTTGAGCACTTCCTGGTAGTTACGTTCCAGTGTGTGCAGACGGGACTTCTTGCTGCGGTTCCGCAATTGCTTGCGCGCGCTGTTGCGCATCCGGCGTTCAGCTGACTTCGTATTCGGCATATTATGATCTGGTCAAAATCTGTAAATCAGAGCCCGGAACCTTATCTGAACCGTAGGGGATGTCAACGGCGAAGAAGAATGTTGAAGAACAATTTGCGATTGACACCAATTTAGGGTGCCTGCGACGATTCTTTCATGAACGAGCTCCCCAGCCACCAGACCTCACGTCGTGATTTTATCAAGGCAACAGCCCGGGTGGCTGCTGTCTCGGCCCTCGCCGGGGTTGCCCTTCCCCATGTGCATGCCGCGGCGGATGAAACGATCCGCCTTGCCTTGATCGGCTGCGGAGGGCGGGGAAGCGGGGCAGTGGCCAATGCGATGTCGGCAGGGGGATTGGTGATCGGGGATGACTCCGGCACGAAGCGCGCGGTCGGGGCGGGAGGGGGACCGGTGAAACTGGTCGCGATGGCGGACCTGCGTCAGGATCGGCTGGACCAGGCTCATGAGTCACTGCGTGGAATGTTGGGGGATCACATTGATGCTCCGGCGGAGAGGCGTTTTTTGGGATTTGATGGCTACAAGCACGCGATCGACTGCCTGAAGCCCGGGGATGTGGCCCTCCTGACCACGCACGCGGCTTTTCGTGCACCGCATCTGGAATATGCTGTGGAAAAAGGGGTTAACGTGTTCATGGAGAAAGATTTCGCCGCAGATCCGGGTGGAATCAAGCGCATCATTCGCGCCGGCGAGGTGGCTGAGAAGAAGAATCTCAAGATCGCGGCCGGTCTGATGGCCCGGCATTCCTCGGCCCGGCAGGCAATGATTCAAAAAATCCGGGATGGCGCGATGGGGGATGTGCAACTCATCCGGGCCTACCGGATGGATCCGGGCTATTTCATGGGGCCATTTGCAAAGGATCAGAATGAGTTGCTCTGGCAGTTGAGCCCGGGGCATCCGTTCCAGTTCCTGTGGGCCTCCGGCGGTATTTTCATTGAGTTGATGATCCACCAGATCGACGAGTGTTTTTGGATCAAGGACAGCTGGCCTGTGAGCGCCCACGGGGTGGGAGGGCGGTTTGCCGGGAGCAAGGATTGCAGCCAGAACCTGGACAGTTATTCGATCGAATACACCTTTGCCGATGGAACGAAGGCGATGGTGACCGGGCGCTACATCCCGAATTGTGAGAACGATTTCGGGACCTACATCCACGGAACCAAGTGCGCCGCCAAATTCTCGGGGAACATCCACGCCCCGACATCCTGGCTTTACAAGGATCAGCACATTGAGAATTCCAACATCGCCTGGAGGGCGCCGAAGGAGACCGTGAATCCCTGGCAGGCGGAGTGGGATGTGCTGCTGGGGGCCATCCGCCAGAACAAGCCCCACAACGAGGCGCGCCGTGCGGCACTTTCAAATCTCGGGGCGATCATGGGCCGTGCGGCGGTGCATTCCGGAAAAATCATCACATGGGATGATGCCATGGCTTCCGAGTTCCGGTTCTGTCCCAACGTGGACGGGCTTACGGAATCGAGTCCCGCTCCGGTGCTGGCCGATGCAGAGGGGCGGTATCCGGCGCCGATACCGGGGCGAACCGTGGAGATCTAGGATCCGGCAGGCGGGGGAAGGGAATCGACTTTGCAGCGTCGCTTGACGCCTGTAGGCTGGGAGCACGATGATGAATTTTCGTGCTCTTTTGCTGGCGTGTCTCCTGGTGCAGCCTGTTCTTCAGGCGCAGGTGCCCGCCAATGCCGCCCCCACTGGAAAGGAGTGGGAGCAGGAACAGAATCTTTCCCTGAACAAACTGGCACCCCATGCCACACTGACCCCGTTTCCCGGAGTCGAGGCCGCCCGGAAGATTCTGCCGGAGTTTTCATCCCTTGCCGTTTCCCTTAACGGGGACTGGAAGTTCAATTGGGTGAAGCACCCGGATGAGCGGCCCCGTGATTTCCACAGGCCGGATTATGATGTGAGCGGGTGGCGGACCATTCCCGTGCCCTCGAGCTGGCAGGTGCAGGGCTATGATGTGCCGGTTTATGCAAATCAACCCTACCTGTTCAAGAGGGACTGGCCGAGGGTGATGGGGGAGCCGCCCACCCGGTTCACGACCTATACGAACCGAAACCCGGTGGGTTCATACCGGCGTGAGTTCACCGTTCCGTCGGGGTGGGCAGGGCGGGAGGTTCATCTGACCTTCGATGGAGTGGATTCATTTTTTTACCTCTGGATCAACGGCAAATATGTCGGCTTTTCAAAGGACAGCCGCACTCCGGCAGAGTTCAACATTTCCCCATACCTAAAGGCCGGGAAGAATGTGCTGGCAGCTGAGGTTTACCGCTTTAGCGATGGATCCTATCTGGAATGCCAGGACATGTGGAGATTGAGCGGGATCTTCCGGGATGTATGGCTCACAGCGAGGGCTCCCGTCCATGTGCGTGATCTTTTTGCGCTGCCCCACAAGGCCGGGGACGGCACGTGGAGCCTGGATGTGACGACGGAAGTGCAGGGCCGGATGGCGGCCGGAGACCGGTTGTCGTATGTGCTGTTCGATGGGGCGAACCGGAAGGTTGCAACCGCGACCGGGATGGCGGCTTCGTTGAGGGTCGCGAATCCGAAGCTGTGGTCGGCGGAGGAGCCCAATCTTTACACGCTCGTGGCGCTGGTGGAACGGGATGGCAAGCCGTTGGAGGCGGTTTCCGCACAGGTGGGATTCCGGACGTGCGAGATTGTCAACGAGGTCTATCTGCTGAACGGGAAGCCGGTGAAATTCAAAGGGGTGAACCGGCACGAGAATTTTCCGGACACCGGCCATGCGGTCACCCGCGCCCAGATGGAGTTGGACATTTTGCGGTTGAAACAGGCGAACGTGAACCATGTCAGGACCTCCCATTATCCGAACCATCCCTACTGGTATTACCTCTGCAACAAGCACGGTATTTACATTCTGGACGAGGCAAACATTGAGAGCCACGGCTACTACTACGGGAAAGAGTCCCTCTCCCACCCGCCGGAGTGGGAGGCGGCCCATGTGGCGCGGGTGATGGCGATGGTTGAGAGGGACAAGAATCATCCCTGCGTGGTGGTGTGGTCGCTGGGCAACGAGGCCGGGCCCGGCAGGAATTTTGTGGCGGCGGAAAAGGCGCTGAAGGCGCGGGACACATCCCGGCCAACGCAATATGAGCGGAACAACGACATTGTGGATCTTGGCTCGAACCAGTATCCGGATGTGGGCTGGGTTTGGCACTGTGCAAAGGGCGGGAGGGGGATCAAATACCCGTTCTACATCAGTGAATATGCCCACATCATGAACAATGCGCTGGGGAATCTTGCGGACTACTGGGAGGCCATCGAATCCTCCGACCGGATCCTCGGGGCGGCGATCTGGGAGTGGTGCGACCAGGGGCTTTACAAGACCAACGCCGCCGGGGTCCGGTATGTCGCCTACGGCGGGGATTTCGGGGACCAGCCCAACGATGGATTGTTCATTGTGAAAGGGGTGGTTTTTGCGGACCGCACCCCGAAGCCCTGCTACTACGAGGTGAAGAAGGTTTATCAGGAGGTCGGTGTCAAATCCGGCACAGTTCCCGGGGAAATCGAAGTATTCAACAAATATTTTTTCAAGGACCTGTCCGGTTTCGATCTTTCATGGAGGGTGGAGAAGGATGGATGCGCGATTGATCAGGGGAAGATTCACTGTCCGGCGATCGCCCCTAGAGCCCGGCAGGTGGTGAAATTGCCGATCAGACCGCTGCCATCCACTCCCGGGGCCGAATACCGTCTCCGGGTTCAGTTCAAGCTGCGTGAGGCCACCGGGTGGGCCCCTGCGGGATATGAGCTGGCCGGGGAGCAACTGCTGTTGAAGAGCCTGCCCGCCCCTCTCATGGTGATGGATGGCCCGGCACCGTTGGTGCAATCGGACGGAGCGGGGACGGTGGTCTCGGCCTCAGGGGTGAAGGCTGTTTTCGGGAAGGGTCGCGCCGGTTTGATCTCGCTTGAGATGGATGGAAAGCCGGTGTTTTCACCCGGCCAGGCGCCGGCATTGAACGTATTCCGGTGCCCCGTGAACAACGATGGCTGGACTGCCAACCGGTGGTTTGATCAGGGATTGCACGACCTGGAGCATACAGTGGAGGACATCAAGGTGGTCCGCAATGGAGGCCATGCCGTGCAGGTGGTTGCGAAGGTGCTCAGCCGGGGCAGGGCGCGGGCTTCGATTGGCAACATGTCTTCCGGAAGCGGGTGGAAGCTTACGGAGAAGGGGGGCACTCCGGATCTCTCGTTCCATTCGACCTTCGTCTGGACGGTTTTCGGGAATGGATCGATCGCCGTGCAGGCCCAGGTGCAGCCCGAGGGACCGAATATTGCCCTGGGGAAGGTGGGGCTGGCATTCCGGTCACCCGCCCGCCTTGGGGAGTTGACCCGATATGGACGGGGGCCCTGGGAGAGTTATCCCGATCGCAAGACAGGGATGTTTTTTGGGCGTTATTCAAACCCGGTCGCTGCCGGTTTCGTGCCCTATGCGAAGCCGCAGGACATGGCAGGCAGCGAGGAGACCCGCTGGTGCGCCCTCACAAAGAATGGCAGTGGTGTGGTTTTCATTCCGTCCGAGCCGATGGCCGTGTCCGCGCTGCCCTGGACGCCGCTTGAGCTTCTGGTCGCCCCCCATCCCACGGAGCTGCCCGCGCCGGGGGACACCTTCATGACCTTCGATGCCGCTGTGCTTGGCTTGGGCGGTGCGAGCTGTGGCCCGGGGCCGATGGAACGGGACATCCCGCGCAGCAACCGTTCCTGGACGTTCGGCCTGCTCATCCGGCCCCTCAAGGGCCGGGATGATGCGGATGCCTGCGCGAGGGTTGCCGTTCCCTGCGTGAGCCCGGTAAGGGTTTCCCGGGATGCCAGGGGGCATGTGGCACTATCCAGCAGCACAGAGGGGAGCCGGATCCAATACCGCATCAACCAGGGAATGTGGACGGATTACGTGGAGCCGTTCACCGTTCCGGAGGGTGCGTTTACGCTCGCGGCCCGGGCGAGCCGGGAAGGGTTGCTGGCGGCGCCGGAGCTTGAGACCCGCTTTGCCGCCCAGCTGGCGAGGGCCTCCATGAAGATTGCGTATGTGGATTCCGAGCAGCCGGATGAGGGGGAGGCGGCCCATCTTATTGATGGGGACAGTTCCACCTACTGGCACACCCGTTACGATGTCACCCTGACCAAGCATCCCCACACGGTGGATATTGATCTGGGGGCAAACCGCCAGATCCGGGGCATCTCGATGCTGCCCCGGCAGGATGGCCCGAATGGGCGGACGAAGGATTACACGGTGTCTGTCAGCATGGATGGGAAGACATGGGTGGAGGCTGCAAAGGGGAAGCTCCCGGATTCGTACGATCTTCAGAAGATCCGGTTCAGTGCGGCGCAGGAGTGCCGCTTTGTGAGGTGGACCGCGATCAGTGAGCAGCGGGGGGCGGATTATTCATCCGCAGCGGAGTTCGACGTGTTGCTTGAATGAGGTTGGGGTTTGACCCGGGGGGAGGCGTGGTCGGACGGGCGTTGACCGATCTCCCGCGAAGGGGGAGACCTGTGCGGACGGGCGTTGACCGGTTTGCCGCGAAGGGGTCAGTCCGGTCACTTTTTGTAAAGTGCGTCCCGCACGGGGCACACAAAAAGATGAGGACTGACCCCATTCGCTCGGGTTTTGCGTGAATGACGGGGTCGCCCTGGTTGACTGGGGCGCACCCTTTGCACCGGTGAACGATGGGTTGGGCAGGGGAGATCTTCCCCCCCCCGGCGGTCATTTGCGTTTTGCGGCACGGATCAAGCCGATCTTTCCATCGAAATCGGTGACTAGCACTTCGGATCTGCTGAGCGGGAGGACTGTGTTCATGATGCCAGTGCCGAACTTGTGGGCCCAGAGGATCCTGCCGGTGGTTGATTCCAGGGCGTAGAGGACATCGTTTTTGGTGCCGTAAAACACAACGCCCTGCTTTTCAATCATCATGGCAGAGTTGATGTCATAACCGAACCCGGCATCGGTCTCCCAGACTTTGACAGGTGTCTTCGCCGTTGTGGAATAGGAGCGGAAGAAGTTGTTCATGTCCCGCACGTAGATCCTGGAGGAATCGGTTGAGAGGCCGATGGTCTCACGCACTGCCGGTTCAGCGGTGCGCCAGACCTGTTTGCCGGAATGGATGTCGATGGCGGTCAGCATGCGATCAGGAGCGGCCACAAACACCTTGTCATGAGCGCCGACCGGCCAGCAGGCGGCGGGGGAGAAGAGGTCGCCCCCCTTGTCGCCCCTCCAGGTCCATGCCAGTTCCCCGGTCTTTGTTTCGAGAGCGTAAAGGCGCTGGCCCCAGGCCCCGAAGATGACTCGATTCTTAAAAATCAGGGGGCGTGTTTCGACGAATCCCCGCACCCCTGGGAACTCCCAGCGTGAAGTTCCGGTCTTCAAATCCAGTGCGCGGAAAATCCCGTCACTGGAGCCGATGTAAACGACCCCCTTCTCAATCGCCGGGCTGGCCACCACCGGGCGCAGGGTGGGGACGCACCAGACCTCCTGACCCGAGTCAGCCTTGAGAGCCCGGATCGTGCCATCCGTGGAACCGAACACCACCAAACCTCCCGACACTGCAGGCGTGGAGACAATCGGGCCGCCGGTGCGGATCTTCCATGTCTCCCTTCCGGAGCGGAGATCCAGCGCGCGGATGGACCCGGAAGCGTCACCCACGATTGCGAGATTTCCGGCGATGGCGGGTGAGCTGGCGATCGTGTTGCCTGTGTCAAAGGTCCAGGCCGGGCCCACTTCAGGGTGGCGCTGGTTGATCGTGAAATCGGGCCGGGGATATTCGACCGTTTCTTTGGCGAAGTCGTGACGAGCCAGTTTGACAGTGTGCCAGGGAGCCTTTGTCTCAACGCCGGGAATCCGTTCGGAGAAGGTCATGCGGTCCCCGGAGATTTCAACCACATTATAGCCCTGAAGATGCTGGCGGGTGCGGAGGTTGGAGCGGCCCATCACCCCCGGGATGCCCTCAAACAGCAGTTTTTGATTCGCATGGCCATGGCCACAAAGGGCAGCCTGAATGTTGACGCGCTTCAGCCGGTCTGACACCACCCACCAGTTTGCGATCCCGGCGTCGATGGGGTAATGGGTGACAAAAATGACAGGTTGCCCGGTGGGAATGGCGCCCAGTTGCTCCTCCAGCCAGGCCACATCCTGCGGCGCCCAATGGCCGTCCCCCATTTTCATCAGGGGCCCCTGGTGCAACCCGAGGAAGCGGATTCCGCCCTGTTCGAACATGAAACGATCCGACCCGAAGACCTTTGGAAAGTCGGTCCCGCCGGACTCTGACCATTTTGTATCGTGATTTCCGGGTAGGACGTGGAACGGGATGGCCAGGCCATTCAGAATTTCCCGCGCGCGCCTCAGTTGTTCCCAGGATCCGTATTCGGTCACATCACCGGAGAGAATGACGAAATCGAGGCCCTTCTGACCGTTGATGTCGCGGACGGAGATGCGGAGGTCCTCATCCGCCATTCCGGAGCCGATGTGGGTGTCACTCAGCCAGGCGAATTTGAGGGATTGCCCCTGTGCGCCCCAGGTCAGAAGCAGGCACAAGGTGATCGGGATCACCAAACTGAGCCGGATGATGGAGGGGATTGCAGGATGTCGTAGCAGCATGCGTGGAGTCTAATCAGGCCTTATCCGGGAATACAAGCGGATGTGGGTGGCGGAACGGGAAGCCACCGGGGGGATGAGGGAAATGGCGGCCCTGCAGATCCGCCCGCCCGGTTGCCTTGGAGGTGGCATCCCGGGCGTTTTTGTCCCACACGAAGCCGCGAAGCCACGAAGGGAAGGAAAAGCGGGTCGTGCACGGTCTCGAGACGATGGCGCTGGCCGGCCCAGGCAAGCTTCACCTCGCGAAAATTATCGACCTCGATACCCGCAGGCCCCCCGGCCCTTTCATGCATCCCATGGATACGCGCTGCATCCGGGGGGGCGGAGGGTATTTGGCCGGTCAGCGGCCCTTTGACATCAGGTCCACGATGTCATCGGCCTCCACAGGGATGTCGGCCATGAGGTCGATGTTCCCGCCCGTCTGGACAATGATGTTGTTTTCCAGGCGAATGCCGAGGCCCTCGTCCGGGATGTAAATGCCGGGTTCGACGGTGAGGATCCATCCCTCCTGAATTGGGCCAGTGGTGTGGCCCACGTCGTGGACATCGAGTCCGAGGGGGTGGCCGATTCCGTGCATGAAATAGCGTTTCAGGGCGGGGCGGTCCGGATCCTGTTTTTTGATGTCGGCAGGCTTCAGCAGGCCCAGGGAGAGCAGTTCCTCCTGCACCAGGGCTTCCGATTCCTTCTGCCAGATCCGGGGCAGCTTGCCGGGAATGGCGAGCTTGATGGAGCCGCGCATGGCGCGCAGCACGGCATTGTAAACCTGGCGCTGGCGCCTTGAGAATTTGCCGCTCACCGGCAGGGTGCGGGTGAGGTCGGAGTTGTAGTTGGCGTAGCTGGCGGCGACGTCGAGAAGCAGGACATCGCCGGAGCGGCAATCCCTTGAATTCTCGACGTAGTGCAGCACGCAGGAGTTTGCGCCGGAGGCAATGATGGGTCCGTAGGCGAAGTCGCCCCGGCGCCGGATGAACTCATGGGCAAACTCGGCCTCGATCTCTGCCTCATTGACGCCCGGCTTGACGAACTTGCAAACCCGCAGGAAGGCACCCCGGGTGATGGAGCAGGCCTCCTTGATGAGGGTGATTTCCCAGGGGGATTTGACGGCCCGCAGGGTGTGCATGAGGCGGGCGAGGCGCTGGTAATCGTGCAGGGGGTAGCGGCTTTTGGTGTCGGTGACGAAGCGGGCATCCCTGGAGGTGACCTCGATCACAGCCCGTTTGTGTTCATTGCTGTTGAGGTAAACATGGGAGGCCTCGCACATCAGGCGGTGGAAAAGGGGGCGGAAGTCGGAGAGCCACTCGATGCGCTTGATGCCGGTGGCCTTGCGGGCCTCCTCCTTGGTGAGCTTGTGGCCCTCCCAGATCGCGATGAGGTCACTGGTCTCCCTCAGGAACAGGATTTCCCGCATGTTCTCCTCATGCGCATCCGGATACAGGAGGAGAATGCTCTCCTCCTGATCGACTCCCGTGAGGTAGAAAAGGTCGGAGTTCTGGCGCAGGCGCAGGCTGCCGTCCGAATTGGTGGGGGGGACGTCGTTCGCGTTCACGATGGCGAGCGAATCGGGCATCATCAGCCGGGCCAGATTTTTGCGGTTATGCTCGAACAACTGTGGTGGGATGGGTCTGTGGCGCATGATAAAATGTAAATGCTGAACTATTTCATACACCGGTTCCGCCGTGGCGTCATGCAAAAAACGGAGTTTAAAAGAGCCGATCCCGGAAACCTGCACCACTCACGGATCTCCTGCGATAACCGATCTCCCAGAGGTAATCCGCAGATGCCGCAGATGAACGCAGATTCAGGCCCGACCCTTCGTCCCCATCTGCGAAATCTGCGGATAATATCAGGCCTTGGAATTCTTTTGGCATGTTGCACTTTTTGCGTGACAAATCGGCGGGTCGGGTGTCTGTTGAGATTCATCGCGAACTCGGCCCCGGGCTGCTGGAGACGGTCTATGAGGTTGTTTTGGGTCGGGAACTCGTTGGCCGGGGGTTGGTCGTGGAGCGTCAGGTGCCGGTGCCGATTTGTTTCAAAGGGGTTCGTTTTGACGAGGGTTTTCGGGCTGACCTGATTGTGAATTCCAAAGTGTTGGTGGAGTTGAAGTCTGTCGAACGCGTGACGGCGGCGCACAGAAAACAGGTGCAAACCTATCTCCGGCTTACGGGACTTAAGCTCGGCTACCTGTTTAATTTTGGGGAGGCCATACTCAAGGATGGCATCACCCGCTGTGTGAACGGCCTCGAGGAGGGCGTTGAGCCGGTTGATAACATGCCGGGAGGTGAAGGATCAGCAATCCCATGCTCTTTTTCTCCGCGTCTCAGCGCCTCAGCGGGAGATGGGCTTGCTTCGATAAAACGGACAGTGAAAAGAGGATAATATGTTGATGGTTTTAGTTGTTGAGGGATTCGAAGTCAACAGGGGATAAGTGGTTTAGGGACGAGTGGATGCGGGCTCTGTTGTAGAATGATTCGATAT
>CAIWMU010000225.1 GCA_903913865.1 uncultured Verrucomicrobia subdivision 3 bacterium | reverse complement strand
GCGTTCAGCTCCGCAACGAGGTTCCAGCCGTCGTAAAGGAACTTTTGGTCCACCGCCAGCGCACCGGTCCCAGTGGTGTTGTTCCATACGCGCTTGGTGATGCGCCTGCCCTGGTGGTCATACGCGAAGTCCAACCGCTGCTGTGGACCCACGACCGTGATGGCCACCATCCGGACAAGGCGGTTTTCGCCATCCCACGTGTAATTCCAGCGTCCGTCGCTGGTGAGATTTCCATCGAGGTCGCAGGCAAACGCCTCCGGCGTGCGCGGCACCCACACATTTCCGCCCACTGCCGCCAGACCATTCGTCGCCACGGTGATCGCCTGCCAGACGGGCCCAGCCGGGTTTGCTACTGCAAGTTCTTTGCGGAAGTATTCGCCTTTGCGGTAGGGGGCCTGGGTGTTGACCGAAACCGTCAGGCCTGGCAATGCGGCACCCATCACGTCCAACCCGCCGGGCACCTCGCGGCTGGTGTATTGGTTGAGCAGATTTCGCTGATAAGAGGCTGTTCGAAGGTTCTGCCCATTTTCATCGCCGCCGGCCCTGGTGGATGTCCGGTTGCCAATATTATCGTGGGTGTATTCAAACTGCTGTCCGGCCACGGCAGTCCCATCCTGCCAGTACCGTTTCCCGCTTTTCACCTGGCCGAGCGGGTCGTATTCGTAAACCCAGTAAGTGGAATCGGCTTCGGAGCGGCGTGTGCGCTGGTTGGCGTCGTTGTAGGAGTATCCGGATGCGACCGCGGATGACGCGGAGGGTGCTGATGCAACTGAGAGCAGTCGGTTCAACCGGTCATGGGTCTTCGTCGTGGTCATAACAGGCGTAGTGCCTTGCTTGAAGGAAATCTGGTCCACAAGCGGCGAGTTCGCAAGGTACAAATACGTCGCACTCACGGTTCCATCCCCCACTGTGTCCACCCGCCCTGCCGCGTTGTAACTGTTTGTGCTCATGGCCAGAACCGTTGAGGCTCCCCGGAGGAGCACAAGGCTGGTGTGGCGCATGAATTGGTCCCAACCATTGGTCACGGACAGGCCGTCGAGCACTCCGCCGGCATGCGCTTCGGACAGCGATTGCCCGCCCAGGCTGTTGTGGAGGGTCGTGACCATCCCGCCTTGCGTAATGGTTTTGCGGTGGCCCAGCCGGTCGTGGGCGTAGGCTGCTCCGGTCGTGCCGTCCGAGTACGCCATGGATTCCAACTCCCCTGCAAGGTTGTAACTGTAGGTGGTGGTTACGCGTGGGTTTCCTCGCGCCCACACCCGGGTGAGCATCCGCCCCCCGGGAGTATGGGTGTAGTCCGGACCAAGCGCGCCCTGGCCTGCATCCTGATACCGCTTGTTGCTGAGCCATCCGCGCTGCGAATTGTAGTTCCAGGTTGTGACCGCCTGGCCGGTGGACGGGTATTCCTGCCATGTGGTCATGGTTTTGACACGTCCAGCGTAGTCGTAGGCATACTCCACGGGATATTCCCGCGCGCCGGAGGTCCTTTTGCGCAAGCCATTGGGGTAGTATTCGGTTACAACACCAGCGCCATCCGCCTGAACCACATTGGTGGCGCGCAAACTGCCATCATAGTAGGTCCGGGTGGTTTGTGGCGACGGGCCGTTGCCCGGAGCGGGTGTGGTAATGGAAGTGACCAAATCCGAGTTGTTGAAACCGTAGGTCGTCGTGCCGTTGCGGGAGTCCGTGACCGTGTTTCGCCTGCCGTGAAGGTCATAACCATAGGTCGTGGCTCCGATTGCCACACCCGTGGCACCATGCCAGATGAGGGAAGCCTGCCGGCCGTAGCTGTAAGTGGCGGTGCTATGGCTGCCATCTGGAGAGAATGTGGTGACGCTGCCGTTCTGGCCTGGCACTGTGACAGTGCGATTGGTGAGCCATTTGCCGGGCTCCGGCTGGGTGATTCGCCAGGTCTTCATGCCATCAGTGGATGTTTCCGTGGCTGAAACCACCGTGCCCTGTGCCTGGCCATCCTGCCAAACCAGGGTTTCGACCAGGACGCGGTCCGGCTTCTCCAAATTCTCGTCGGCGGCCAGGACCGTCCGCCGCGTTTGCGTGATGCGGTCAACACCTGACATGAGCGTGGGGAGGGAATCAAGCAGGGCATCGTAGGAGGCAAGGTTGGTCGCAAGGCTGCTGATGGCGGCAATGGAAAACTCCTGTCCGCCCAGGGAATTGTAAGTGTGGAGCCGAACCACACCATCTGGATCGACCTGCTTCCAGAGCTGGCCTTTGGCATTGTAGTAGAAGTAATTGGTTGAATTATCCGGGTAAACGGTCTTGATGTGGTGGCCCAGCATGTCCTGGAATGTGAGTGTCCACTCGGGGGTATCCGTGCCATCGGCATTGAGCTTGATGGCCTTCGTGAAGGTGTTCGTCGCATTTGCACCCTGCTCGTAGCGCTCGCCAAAGGTGGCGGTGCCAGTGTTGGTGGCAAGGGATCCATCCCGGTAAAAGGCCTTGATGATCGTGCCCCCATCCGGGTGGGTTACGGTTTCGAGGCGCATGCCATCCGGCGAGGTCGATTCGGTGTAACTCGCAACCCCGCCGAGGGCATTTGTTGTGGTGGTCAGCCGGCCAAGAACGTCGTAATGGAGGCGCTCCTGGATGATCAAATCCTCGACATTGTTGGAGGATCCCACACGGAACTTTCCCACCACCATGCCCGCTGCGTCCAGAACGTTGGTTTGGCGGAGAACGATCTGGGCCGTCCCGCCTGCTGGAATGATGGAGCGCGTGCCCACAACCCGGTTCAAGGTTGGCTCCCGTTCTGTGTGGGTGGCCACACCGTCCGGGGTGACCACGTAATCAACGCCACAACACCCTTGCTGGCGATACTGGGTCACTTCCCCTGTCAGCATGTCAACCGTGTCATGGCTCCTTCGCAGGGGATCCAGGTAGTTGCCGGCGGCATCCGTGTATGTGTGCTGGATGTGGGACAGCACCGTCATCGTGGCCAGGTCCCGGACGGTGCGTGAAAGCGGCAAGCCAAGTTCATCGGTCACGGTGGTCGTCTCGGTGCCTTGTCCCGAGGGGGATTGTTGGGTCGCGATCGCCAGATGGTTTGCATCGTCGTAGGAAAAGACCGTGGATGTTCCATCCGGAGCACCGGTCTCAACAGGCCGGCCTGAAGCGTCCTCCACGGTCCGGCGGCGGAGATTTTCGGGATCGTCCCACAGGGCCGCAGGCGAATTGCACTCCCGGATTTCCTTGGCGGCCATTGACACAATGTTGTTTCCGTCCAGGGTGCAGGTTACGGCCTGGTAGGTTTTCGAAACCAGGTATGTGGATCCTTGGGAGCGGACTTCCACGGTGGTCTTTCGAGGGGTGCCTGGGAAGTAGGTCCCCGGGTCCAACGTTCCATCCCCGGAAAGCGTCAACTGGTATGCCCTGGTGGTGAGTTTGAAATCCCCTGTTGTTGGCTCGGCCGTGGGGTCCGCGGGTGGTGGCGAGTTGCCCCATGGGGCGTATTCCGCACTTGTTCGGCCCTGTGTGTCGTAAATGTAATGGCGCCAATCTCCGCTGGCATACTGGACCCGGCGCAGTTTGTTGGCGGAGACACCGGCAGTTGCGGGGTAATAGACATAGGTGTTGGTTCTGAGCGTGGTGCCCAGGCCCTCCACCTCCCCGGTGAGCAGCATGCCAGCGCCGGGCCCGGCGTAATAGTATGTCCGGACGGTTTTGCGCAGCTCTGTCGCATTGTCCCGAATTACCGAGCAAAAATTGGTAACGTCCGCGCTTACAGCCTGCCTCCATGTTGTCGAGACCGGTTTGCCGCCGGGCGAGGTGCGGTCCCAGCGGTTGCTGGCAGCAGTGTAAACATAACTGCAGGTCCGGCCCACCCCGTTCCTCAGTTCCTGAAGCTCCAACCGGTTGGACGCGCTCCCTCCATCCGGGTTGCGAACGATCCAGGTGACAAACGCCGGATGGGTGCTGTTGGTTTGGTAAAGCCCGTTTACCAGCACATACTCACCGTTGGCGTCCCTCGGCAAGTCGGAGTCGTGGAAGCACTGCAGGTGGTATTCATACTGGTCTTTTACCGCGACATGCACCAACCCCTGTGCGGCTTTCACCTGGGCAAGCCTTCCCGTGGCTTCAATAACGCTGACACCCGGCCTCTCGAATGGCACCTCCAGCCCTTCCGGTTTGGAGAGGTTGACGGACGGGGTCTCCGCCCTGAGGTTCAGATGGCCCGCGCCGATTGAAGGGGTTGCGAGTCCCAGGCTCAGCCCAAAGTTCACGCCATAGTTCCCGATTGTTGCTGTTCCCAAATATTGGGGGTCGTTGTCGCAAGTGCCGCAATGCCCGCCGCCGCCAGAGGCACCCTCCGGCCATGGGCCGGCGTCATCCTCCGGCAGTTCGACCTGGACCTCCCCCGTCGCCGTCCACGTTGTGCTTAGAACATCGCAGTTGTCTCCCGTGTTGCACTTGCTGGCCAGGGTGATTGTGGTGGTGACTTTCCCGCTTTTTTTTGGGTTGGAGATTTCGATCTGGTATGAACCACAATCCGTCTGAGTCACGCGCACATCGCAGCCAGTTTCGCCAGGGTCAACCGAGGGTGCTGGCGCACAGTCGATGGGTGCCTCTTCCATGCAGCCAGGCAACCTGTAGCCATTGGCTCCACTTGCACCCCCGGTGATGCTGGCGCACTTGGATCTCAGCACTGGTATGTCCTCCGCCTGGGGTGGCATGCCGCTTGCGGGCGGGCATCCACCCACGACCCAGCTTGCCTTCCCGAATGCAACCACGACGGAGTGCCTCCGTTCCGCCATGGCGTGGGGGGAATTCAGGAGCCATATCATCCCGCAGGCAAGCGGCACCAGGAATTTGACATTTGTCGGTTTCATAGCTTTTCAGTGCAGTGGCGTAAACACCCTCAGAGCGCCGCCGGTGCCCAGTCCATTTGCCGAGTTGTAGGTTGCCCAGTCGGTTTCTCCCGCGGCGGCATCATGGATGCCATTTCCGTTCCAGTCTTCCACGGCGTCTGGAATGCCGTCGCCATCCCCATCCGCAGGGGAGCGGAGGGGGAGTTTGCCGGCGCAATCCCAATCGACAGTGCCGCCGTTGAGCGTGAAGGCCGCACCGACAATGGTCCTGCCGACCAGGTCCACATCGCGCGCGGCGACCTCCAGCCGGACCCAGGCGTTGGTGGCCGGCAGCGGCCCCATGCAAGTGCGGCTGCCCCAGCCGCTGATCTGGTCGCCCCCCCAGTAAGCCCGGTGGTGCCAGTAGGAGGAGTCGGCGGCCTGCCATTGCAACAGCAGCTCGCCGGGCAGGTTCGTGCAACCCAGGCGCACGTGGACGAAGAGGACGTCCCCGGCCCCCAGGGTGAGGGTGGTGGAGGCATTCTCGAAGTAATGCTGGTGGATGCCACTGTAGAGGGCGGACCGGTGGAACTGCGTGCCGGCGGCGGGGGAGGGGGTGGTGAGCCATGTCCATGTGTCATTGAGCAACCAGGGCTGGGCTCCGGCAGGCAGGCCATCATCGACCCAAGCGGTGCCCGTGGCGGGATCCCCAAGGGCGACGCCATGGTAGCCGATGGTGGCGAGGTTGGTCCCGGCCTTTCGCTGATCGACACATGTCGTGAAATGGAAGAGCCCCAGGTTGGTCGCGGAGGTGTTGCCCGCATGGATCAAGGCGCTGTTGGTTGGCAGGTAGTGCCGGCCCAGCGGCCCGGTCTCGAACCGCACGTTTTCCAAAAGGTCCCCGGGGCCCGCGGGCGGTATCCGGGTGGTGGTGCCCGAATAGGCGTTGTGGTCGGCACTGACCGGCCCGATGTCGTTGGTCGGAAAGTCCACCTGGTGAAACAGGTTGTTGTACACGCTCCACACACCCCCTTCCCAGTGGTAGAGCCGCACCACACCCCGGTCGAAAGTGCAGTTCTGGATCACCGGCGAATAGCTCACCGAACTGCCATCATCCCCGACATGGACCCCCACTCCGGCGAACAGGCAGTTGGTCAGGCCCAGCTCGGGCATGCCCACTGAGAAGCTCCCGCCGGTGAAGGTGCAATCCCGCACGGCCAGGGACCTTGGGCGGAGGGCGGACAGGACGTGGTGGTCGCCGCCACTGGCGCTCCAGTCCGTGAACCGGAAGGAGGCACCAGCGCTGCCACTGGCACCGGTGCAGTCCCCGCTGAAGGAGGCACCGGTGCCAGTCCATGGGGACAACGGATTTTCCTGCACCAGGTTGCAGCGCACGATGTGGTTCCAGGCATCCGGCCGGCCTTCAATGATAATCTGGGAATCTCCGGCTTGACGAAAGCCGGCACCCCCGAATGTGCCCAGCACCGTGCCCGGCAACACCCTCAGGGTGCGGCCCGGGGCCAGTTCGACGTTCTGCAGGGCAAAGTCCAGCGGCGGGTAGTGGTAGCCCTGGTCGGGTGTGCCCAGGCCGCGTGCCGCCTGCGGGGTGAGGTCGGTGTCCACACTCAGCGTGCGGTTGGAAAACACCACTGGCGGCTGGGTGGTGAGGCGGCACAAATCACGCAGCAGGGCGGGATGCAGGTTTGCAACCCCGCCCCCGCGCCCGGAGGCGGACAAATAGTGTTCCCCGCCTCCAACAGCCTGGTAGATGCCGCTCCCGGTGGCGGCGGTGGTTGTGGCCGCCAATACGATGCCCGGCAGCAGGTTGGTCACACCCGTCAATATCCCGTTGGTGATCGCGGCAGGGGTGAAGGTGCTGCCGGGATTGTCCGCAAACGCGCCGCACCGGTCCGCCGTCACGTTCTGCGCCACCAGGGAGCCGCTGCCCCACGCCGCCTTGCCGCAATCGACAAACAGACAGTTGTAAAACGCCAGCCGGCCCTGACCGCTCCCCGCCATCCCCGTTCCGCACCCGACAAACTGACAGTGCCAGACCTGGTTCTCCCGGAACTGGTTGGGAATCGACACCCCACAGTTGGAATACCGGAACCGCAGGTGCTGGAAGGTGTTGTCCGCGTCGCTCCAATCCTCGATAAACGCCTGTGGAAGCATTACAGGCGAACCGGTCGCCCCGGGTACCGCCTCCCCCACGCTTTGGTCCGATGCCGAGGTGAGGACGCACGGGGCGAAGTCCGACGTTTGACACGCCAGCGGGCCGCTCAGGATGATCCGGGCGCTGGGGGCATTGCTGAACTTGATCACCGCCCCCCCCTCCAGCACCAGTTGGTGGACCGAAAACGCCCCCACCACATGCGCTGTGACACCCGCCGGCATGGTGAAGGCATCCACCGTCCCGATGAGCAGGTTGTAATCGAGCAGAAAACCGGGTTCCGCCGCGTAGCCCACTGAAGCCGTCTCCATCCGCGAGGCTCCGCCCCTGCTGACTGGCCGGGCAGGCAGGGGCGCCATTCCCGCCCCCACGGGCATGGCCACCACCGAGGCAGGCATCGGCCGGGCTGCGGCACCCGGCCCCACCGCACCATGGAGCTGGCGCAACTCCCCGGCCACGGGGGGCAGCGGCAGTTGCTCAATGAGGAAACGCCGCGCGTCCGTGGTCCGGATCCATCGCTTGGCCACCGGCAAACTGTTGGTCCCAGCCTCCGCCGGTCCAATTCGAAACGCGGTCCCCCGGCCCATGGCCGCCATCGCTGAAAATCGCAGGTTGGTGTCCGGGGGTGTTCCGGGCGGCGGGATCGGACGCCCGCCCCGGGTGGAGGCCGCCACGTCGTTGGTTCCTGCCGCGGGTTCCCCAGCCCGCGCCTCCTCCACCGGCTCGGGCGCTTCAAAAAATTCGGTCCAAAGCTGCAGGAGCGGGGTTTCGGCACCGTCCACGCCCGCCGTCCGGAACCCCCAGGCCGCCTCCGGCAGGGGCAGTTCCCCGCGCAATACCACCTCGGCCTGCAGACCCAGCAGTGAACACAACACCACCACATCAGCCGCCACCCCCTCAAATGCGTCCCGCCAGATCACCCCGCCGCCCCCGGGCAGGAGTTCACCCGTGCACTCCTTGATCCGCGCCACCACCCATTGGTTGGTCCCCTGCGCGTAAATCAAACCGGCCGGCCGGCTCACCATGCGTTCCCCCCCGGGGGTGACCACGACAATAGCCTCGTTATACAGGTCCGCCGGCAAACGGAGGCCGAACGGCAGATCCTCGCCAGTGGCCCCGGTGCCATCGGGCAACAGGCTCAGTCGTGGGTTGGATGGCACCCAGGTGTCTCCGCGCCGTGTGTGCATCCCCGTGGCCAGCTCGAGGATCCGGGCCTTGCGCGTCCCGCCGCGGGCGTCGCGAACCGCCCCGGGCAGTTCCCGCTCAATGACCCGGTGGTTGGCCCCCCTCTCGACCACCTGGTAGTTTGTGGTGGGTTGGGCGTTCAGTGTCCACACAAACGCCAGGGCGGTGCACACCGCCATCAGTCTGGTTTTCATAAGGGGGGTCCCGGTTCGGGGGGGGGCATGGATTGGGGGCGGATATTCGAACGGCAATACCTTCGGAACTGTGACCGATTTTATTGTTCCCTTCACAATATTATGCCCCAATTAGTGACCTGAGGAAGCGTCACTACATCCCAACTCAATACCAGATCGTGGCGTTTGTCCAGAAAAAAGTGCGATACGCGTACGCTTTTTTGCAGACCGCATCTTTTCATGTGTGAAGCTTCGCGTTGGATACTTTTGAGTGTTGCCCCGGTAAGAGGCGCCGGCATGCAAGACTGCATCGCACATCACAGCGTGTCTTAATACAGAATCACTCGCAGCTTCGGGCCGTTGCCGGCTCCGGGACGGGAGGTTCACCCAGCCCCAAAGAGAGTCGGCGTCGAGCATTATCCGCAGATGGGGAAGAAGGGTCAGGCCGGCATCTGCGTTCATCTACGGTGGGCTTGTGTTGGAATGAAAATCCAGTTTCCGGGATTCGACAGGGGGCGACCAAAAGAACACCTCTTGAGATTCGCACCAACACGGGCATTTCGTCCATCCGCCTTTCCGTCATCCGGCTGGCAGTCCATTGGGGATGGGGATCTCGCCCCATCAACCGGGGCAACAAGGGGTGCGTGG
>CAIWMU010000224.1 GCA_903913865.1 uncultured Verrucomicrobia subdivision 3 bacterium | reverse complement strand
TGCTCTCCATCCAGTTCTGGACGGCTTGGGCTTTAAATGCAGGATCAAATTTCCGTTGGACTCTCTCCGGCACTTGTATGGTCGCTTTCATGGTTCAGTGTCTTCCTTAATTCACTGTCCGTCAATTCGGGGCAACCTCACACGTGGTATTTGGAGAGGCCGACAAGCGAAAGCCTTGTTCTGGCGCAATTCGACAGAATGACGACCAATGGTTGGAAAGAAGCCGGTTACAATCTGGTTGTGATTGACGACACCTGGCAGGGCACCCGCAATGCGAGCGGTGTCCTCCTTCCCAATCCTGACACATTCCCGCACGGGATTTCATGGCTCGCTGCGCAAGCCCACATGCGAGGTATGAAGCTTGGGATTTACACCGAGCCGACTCTGAAAACTTCCGCTGGCAAAACAGGCTCCGAGGGACACTTGGCTCAGGATGCTGACACCTTTGTTGACTGGGGTATTGATTTCATCAAGTTCGACATGGGTCTTGTTCCTGAAGACCAGCTTGAATGGCGTCCTGAGGCAGATACCGCTGAATTCGCCCAAGCCCTGCAGCGCCGGGGGTGGAAGGGGCACTTGCATCTTGGCATCGCCCTGGCCCGATATGGTCCGTGGGTTTTTAAGTGGGCACAGTCCTGGCGTGGCAGTTATGGGGTTCCGGCTGGGTCAACAAAATCGCCAGGAATAGGGGTGGATGTGTGCCAAAGCTCTGGGCTTGAGCAGAAACTTCAGATCCTTCAAAACTGGGACCGCATGATGGCACATGCTGCTGATTATGGGCCGGGACGTTCCGCATCGTTCGACAGCTGCCCTTCCTGGTTTGCAGACAGCGACCCGGCAGGATTTCGCTTCTGTGTCTCGCTCTTTGCGATGGGAGGGGTTGACATGTTCTGCCATTCTTTCAGAGCGAGCGGCGAGGGTGATGCCAACTTCTCTTTTAGCAAAGCCCTTCTCACAGGTGAATATGTCCGAATCAATCAGGATGTCCTCTGCTCACCCCCCGAACGTGTTCAAGGTGATTGCCCGGATATCCATGGAACTCCGAAGGGTTCGGAGGTGTGGAAGCGGCGTCTTGGCAACTGTGGAGGTGTGTGGCAGGCGGTGTTGGTGATAAACCGTGACCTTACGAACGCCGCGACTGTTAGCCTGTCCTGGGAAAAGCTTGGTTTTCAGGCCGGTGCTCCAGTGACGTTTCTGGACCTTGCCGATGGATTGACGGAAAGAGTCACATCCAAGAGTATCGTTGTGCCGCCCCTCTCCACTCTGATGTATAAGACCACCACGTCAGATGCCAATCCCTCAACGCCCCAGGTGCTAGGCTTCGCTTACGACCAAAAACTGGGCCAATCAAAAGTCAGGGCTGCTGCATTGCCTTCCCGCCGAGTCGTTCTCTCAGCACGCTCCAGCCTGACTGGAACTTCCGCATGGACGCCTGTTTCAACGAATACCGCCAATGCTGGTGGCACGGTGTGGTTGGGAGATTCGGACATGAAGTCCCATAACAGCTATTTCTATCGCCTACAGGCCAACTGAAGCGTGGATGGACACCGGCGTAGTCATTTCGGCTACCTTCCCACAGCTGATTGGAAGTTCGCCATGAAGGTTTCGATCAGTCTGTATTCCGCCAGTGTAAATCCCGCCCCGATCCCGAAGGCGCCCAGCCGGTTGGTGGTGTGGTTGGAGGCTCCAGTCCCAACCATATTTCTGGCGAGGATATGAACATTGCCGTTGGGGACTCCCGCAGATGGGGTCACGTTGTCAAACCCTGTGGATGTTGGGTTGCTTGCGATGAATTTCTCTGTGGGTCCAGTCCGGGAGAGCATCACACTCCCCACTCCATAGAGGGCTACCATGTCGCCGCTATGGCCATCGCTGATGCCCTGATTTTGCCACAGGTTGGCATTTCTTGAAATGGCGCACCGGGCGGTTGGGTCGGTCACTCCCCCGAGGTAGGATGCGGATCCACTTGAGCCCGGCGTCAGGTTGAACAGGTAGATTGAAAATCGATCCTGCAGAAGTCCCGCCTTCGCAGGGTTGAAACCGGTATCCCCGTAACCGGTAAAGCCATCCCCACAAACTCCGTTCGTGTGGTAAACCGTACCGCTCCAAGTGATTCTGTTGCTGCTGGAGATCAAGTTTTCCGCAGACCCTGCAGCGGTATCGCCCGCGAATGGATAAAGGAGATACCACTTTTGCCATAGGGAAGCAGACTTCAGGTCCCTGACGAGGGCATTGATGGCGATTTTCAGGACTTCGTTAGTGACGCCTGCCCGGGCGATGTAATTTGTGGCGTCAGAATCCCAACCAAAGGATGTATCCCTGTAGAGGGCGGCGGAGACGAGCATTACATTCGTTTCCCCCGGTCCACACCCCTCCAACTCGAGTCTCAACACCTGTTCCGGAGTGAGGATAGACGGGAATGGATTGGCCAACTGTGTCATCCAGAAAGGATTGGGAGTTAGCGGGCCGTTTCCCCGGATAAGGAATATCCGGTGTTGATAATTGGTCGTGCCCGGGTCCCTCCCTGCGGTCGAAAAGGTGAAGGGACCCGCTCCCGCTGATATGGATGTCTGCATGGGGCCATCAAAGTTCAGGACGATGTTCGAGCGGCTCGTAGTGCTTACGGCCTCCTCGACCAGGTTCCCTCTGAAGTTCCAACCATTTGTGCGGGTGCCCCCCAACCAGTTCCGCACCTCGCTACTGACAGGGGAATTATCAGCCGCATGGGTGTTCCCGGAGAAGAAATCAAGGACTGCCATCGTGCTGCCCGGGTGGACAGCCCTTGCACGGATGGAGGCGCGGGCGTTGTGGTCCGCCAGCCCATCACTCGATTTGGTCACGAAAGAAAGGGTTTTCGACAAGCCAAGACCGGCCTGCCGGCGGAGGGGGTCGTCATACTGAAGCCAGAATGTTTCGTGATAGGGGCCGCTCCCCCCCAACTGCACACCACTGCTTACCCCCGTCTCGGAGTCGATAAGAGTGGAACCCTTATAGCAGGCCAGTGCCATGCGATACCCGGGCAGGAGCTGCAACTCATTCAGATAGGTGTTCTGGCGGGACCCATGATCGTTCCAATCAAAGAGAGCCGCGCCACTCAGCCATTGGACGCCGTTGCGGTCCGGGAACATAATTGAGCCACCCGGGGACGAGGGGCCACCGTAGGCGCCCATCATGCTGTCCACGCCGATCAGGATGTTGCTGACGGAGGCCACGAGGCGGGTGGTGCCATCATAATTGGTCCATACGATCAGGGCCTTGTTGCTGTTGCCGACCGTCAATTTGTCCCAGCCGGAGGTGAGCAGTGCGCGTGTGGCGTTTGAGAGGCTGGTGCTGCCCTCGGCGAGACTGGCCGCCACCGTGGCGCGTGCGGCATTTGCGGCGTAGAGGGCCTGGGGGGCGGGGGCGATCCGCTGGCGGGGGCTCAGGGTGGCGTAGGGGAATGGGTCGCCATTCCGCCGCACCCGGATCTCGAGCCAGCGGGCACCGGCATCGAATGCGGTTGACCCGAAATCCAGATCGACCAGGAACAGCCCTGCCCGGACAGACACGTTCGTGGCGGAATTGATTGGACCGACCGGGGATCCGCCCCCGGGATCATCCCAGAGCCGGAACTCGAAATCGTGGCGCCCATCGGCAACCTGTCCGGAGGACTGGAGTTGCCCTTGATAGGTGATCACTTGTGACTGTTGGGCCAGGCAACCCAGAGCCACCATCCAAAAAAAGAGCGCCAGACAGGCGGCAGGTTTCCTCATGCAGGGACTTTCTCAAATTGCCTCTGGAGCGAAAAGCCAAAATGGACGGGCGGGCGTTGACCGATTTCCCGTGTGTGGGTGGAAATATCTCGCGCAGAGGGGCTGAGGCGCTGAGAAAAGGAATTTGGGTTCTCTGCGTCTCCGCTTCTCTGCGCGATACATTCCCCCGGGTGCTTGGAGCTTACACGCTGCCCCGGGTGCCGGGGTCAGCAATTCCCGCCTTTCCAGACGGCCCGAATTCCTGTTTAGTAGGGACCATCATGAGCAAAACAGCATTGAATTTCGCAGGGCAGGGTGCCCAGGCGGTGGGGATGGGTGCCGATTTCGCAGCGCAGATTCCCTCTGCAAAGGCGTGGTTTGACCGGGCCAACGAGGCGCTTGGATACGACCTCGCCTCGATCTGCTTTCAGGGTCCTGAAGCGGAACTCACCCGCACTGAGAATGCCCAGCCGGGGATTTTTCTGGTGAGTTGGGTCGCCTGCCGCCTGCTTCTGGATCGGGTGCCGGATCTGGCATTCCATGCCACTGCCGGTCTTTCCCTGGGGGAATTCACCGCCCTGGCCGCAGCCGGTGCCATGACGTTTGAGGATGCGCTGAAGGTGGTGCGACAGCGCGGGCGCTTCATGCAGGAGGCCTGTGATGTGACCCGGGGGGGCATGGCTGCCATCATCGGTCTGGATGAGGCCCCCACCCGGGAGGTGTGTGAACAGGCGGGGGTTTCCCTGGCCAACCTGAACTGTCCGGGGCAGTTGGTCATTTCGGGTCCTGCCGACAAGATCAGCGCTGCGTGTGATCTGGCGAAGGCCCGGGGCGCGCGCCGGGCGTTGCCACTTCCTGTGGCGGGTGCCTACCACTCCCCCCTGATGGCCACAGCCCAGCCCAAGCTGGATGCGGTGCTGGCGCAGGTGCGCATCTCCGCCCCCTCCGTGCCTGTTGTGGCGAATGTTACCGCCAGGCCCCATGGCCAGCCGCAGGAAATTCAGCGATTACTGGTCGAACAGGTAACCTCGTCCGTGCGCTGGGAGGATTCCATGCGCCATCTGCTGGCGGAGGGGTTCACCCGGTTCATCGAACTGGGGCCGGGCACCGCGCTCTCCGGGTTCATGAAGCGGATCGACAAGACGGCTCAGGTTCTGAATGTCGCGGACATCCCAAGCCTGGAAGCCACGGTCAAAGCGCTCACCACTTGAGCGGGAGGGCGTTGAGCGAATGATGTTCCAAGAGGAACCGCGAATGGACGCGGATAAACGCGAATGGGGTGGGGAGGGGGGAGAACTGCGAACGGGGGCGGACGAACGCTAATAGGGAAGGGGGATGCCACCCGTTCGATCCCTCGGCACAACCACTTTGTGGTTGGTGGGATCGTCGTCCCCATACCCGGGGTAACGCCGCTGACGGCGTAACCCCGGGCTGTAGGGCACAACGCCCTTGGCGTAGGGGAGGGGAATTGCCTTGGAGTGGGGGCGTTGACCGGTTTCCGGCGATGACCCCATTCGCTCAGGGGCCGCGCGATGGACGGGGGCACAACACCCTTGGTGTTGGGAAGGGGGAACAGTGGATGGACGTCAATCAGGAGGGCATCGTGTGGAGGCGATGACCGGTTTTCCTTCTCGGACTTTGTGGTGCCTGCGCATGGAAATTCCCCTCCGGGAATCCCAACATGGACTGCTATTGCGCTGATCGGCATGGGCCAATTTCCCCATCCGGAAACGCCGGAGGACGGGCGATCGACGTTTTCCCTCCGGGAATCCCCAAGGTCGTGCCTTGCCCCATCCCCCTCCGGGAATCCCAACGGGATTCTGCCATGAAGCCCGGGGTTGCGCCGCCGAG
>CAIWMU010000223.1 GCA_903913865.1 uncultured Verrucomicrobia subdivision 3 bacterium | reverse complement strand
GCGCGTAAAGAGAAATTCATGGAAATCGACAGTTATAGTCCCTACAAAGCAAGAATCAAAATTCCAACCGTTGTCTATCAACCACTTACAGAAGTCATACCCCCCTGTCCAGGGGGTGGGGTGCGAAAGTCGGGTTAGACCGGCCCGGGTCTGCTTTTCGGGGCGGGTTGGGTGCCTGCGCGGGACGTCCCGGAGGGCCAACGGCCCGGACTGAGACAGACCAAGGCAACCCCCTGGGTAAACGGGACAAAAAGCACAAAAGCCCTGTAGGGGCGACATAAATTGTTCACTGGGAACGCGTTGCGAACAAGGATGTCCCGGGCCCGCGCATTCGGATAAACCCATCCCAAAGAGGGTGGTGTTTGGGTCCGGGGCGAAGCGCGAATGGGGTGAATCCCGCAAGGGACCACCTCGAAAGATGGAACATTTGAAGGCTCCCCGGCAGGGGACCTTCGGGGGACCGGTTACTTGCTTGCGATCAGGAAGACGTAGAGCAGGAGCCCCACGATCACCAATCCCATGCCAATTCCGGCGAAGAGGAAAATCTTGTTTACCTTGTTATCCTTCTTCGAAAAACCTGAACCGCTTTTGTCAAAGGCCGGTTTTCCACCGCCCGCCTCAAGTTCGCTCAGCTGAACGCCCCGTTGCATGACCATGGTTTGATCCAGCCGTTTGGCGGATGGGGCCGGTGTGGCTTCCGTCTCAAGGCGCATCTCGATCTGACCAAGCCGCAGGATTTGTCCCGGCTTCAGCACACTCTCGGTGATCTTTTCGCCTGCAATGAAGGTTCCGTTGGTGGATCCGAGGTCTTTGACGACGACGTCCTCACCCTTCAGGATTATTTCGCAGTGGTGGCTGGAGACGGATGCCTCCGTGATGGGAAAGGTATTGTCCTCCACTCTGCCGATGGTGGTTTTTTCCACCTTCAACTCGTGGGTGCGACCAGTCAAGCCCGCGCTAAGGAGAACAAGTTTCGCCATACGTTTTTAGGTAGCGGCATTATGTGCCGGGACTGCCTCAAGTCAAACGGAAACATTGGGTTGTGGCAACACTTTATTCAGGCAAATTCTCCGGGCAACCCCAAACGACTGGCCGGGACGGGGGGGATGCTGGGTTTTGGGCTGACTTTGGCCCGTTCAACTCCTAACTTCCTGACATGGGAAAACGATTGAGCAGCAGGCCCGTGGCTTTGACCATCGCCGGGTCCGATAGCGGCGGCGGGGCTGGAATTCAGGCCGATCTAATGACTTTTTCGGCCCTGGGGGTGCATGGGACGACTGCCATCACCTGCTTGACCGCCCAAAACCCGTCAGGCGTGCGAGGCATCCAGCCTTGCCGGACCGAAATTCTGCGAGCCCAGATCCAGGCCGTGCTCGAGGGGATGCCCCCCTCCGCCATCAAAACGGGCATGCTCTACTCCAGGGGGATTATCCGTGCCGTTGTTGAGACTTTGAAGGCCACCAAACTCCCGCTGGTGGTCGATCCCGTCATGGTCGCCACGAGCGGGGCCCGGTTGCTGAAACCGGACGCCATGCGGGCGCTGGTCCACGATCTCCTCCCCCTCGCCACCCTGATCACTCCCAACCTCGATGAGGCGATCATTCTGGCGGAAAGGCCTCTGGACGATGTCGAGGACCTGAGGGCGGCGGCGAGTCAGCTTCATGGCCGGTTTGGTTGCGCAGTGCTCCTCAAGGGGGGGCACCTGCGGGGGATGACTCAGGCGGTGGACATCTTTTTCGATGGCCGTGAGGAACTGGTCCTGAGCGCCCCGTTTGTCCGGGGAGTCAGCACACATGGGACCGGGTGCACCTATTCGGCGGCGATCGCAGGTTGCCTGGCGCGCGGAATGTCCCTGCCCAAGGCTGTTGCGGAGGCCAAGCAGTTCATTTCAAGCGCCATCGCCGGGAGCAACCGCTGTGGAAACCACTCTGTTCTGAATTGGAAGGCTGGAGCGGGCGGGTAGGAGGACGTTCCTTTTCCTGATTGCTTCATGGCGGCGGGACGGGTGGTCGGATCTTCACGGGGTGCCATTGAAGTGATGGTCTAAAAATTTATTCGCGATTTTCTGGGGATATCGCTTGACGCGCCGTCTTCGATCTGTCACAACGGGTTTAATTATGCACCCAATAAATCGCTTAACCCAGCTCACCACCCGCATGGTTTCTGTCGCCGCCCTTCTGGCCGCCTGCGTTGCTCAAGCCCAGCCGATGCAACCCCAGGAACTGCAATTGGGCGTCATCCTCCATCTGGCGGATGACATTGGGGTCCCATGGAGCAGCACGTTCAACCCGCGTTTTTTTGACGGGTTTGATTACGTGGGGCAGATAGTCACTCCTGCATTTGGCCGGTATCCGATCGGGTCGCCGATCCCGGATCTGATGGTTCGTGACGGGGTGACGCCCAAGGAGCATCGCATGGTGGCTCCATTCCGGGGAGCGTTGCGCAATAGTTACATTCTTGGGTCCAGCAGCGGGGCAGCCCTCTCGACGACCTTTTCACGCTATGACTACAACGGCAGCAACGTTGTGGACACAGCAACTCCAGGGAACCAGACGGTGGAGGGTTTTGATTGGGCGGACGACAAAACGATCATTCACACAATTTACAATCCATCTTCAAGCCGGAAGCGCCTCTATCTGACGGATGTGACAGCAGAGCCATTCTCTGTGGCGCCCAACACCCGGTGGAATGCGAATGGCTACATCACCACGGGCGTGAGCACACGGATCAGGAACGTCCGGGTGGGGGACCGCTATCCAGGCTATGCCTACTACGGAGATGGCAACCAGAACAACAATCCCAATTTCTATGCGGTCAATCTGGCCACGGGCGCTGAGACCCTGCTCGGGAATGCGGGAACGTTGACGGGTGGTGGCAGCTTCGGCGTGTGGACAGTGTTGGAACGTGGAGGCTATCTCTATGTGCAAACCACCGATAATGGCATTCAGGTTTACAACATGACCAGCGCGACCCAGTTGGGTTCCCTTTACGCCACCTATGCGAAAGCCGAACTGGATGCAGTCACCGGCTACACGGATCAATACTTTGGTCTGGATGTCATGCCGGATGGGAAGCGGTTGATCATAGGGACATCTGCGCTGGGTGGGGTTGTTTTTGAGATCGGGCAGCCGCAGTTGACCGTCTCCCTGTCTGCGGGTGAGGCTCTTCTTTCATGGCCGTCCTCCGTCAATGCTGTGGCCATTCAGGCCGCACCCAGCCTCTCGCCCGGGGCATTCTCGGATATTGACCCCCAGCCGAATATCTGGGTCGTCGAGAAGATGAACAAGGCATCGATTCCGATCGACACTACTGCGAGGTTCTTCCGCCTGCGGAAGACGCCTTGAGGACGGTGGCGAAGTCCTCCTTGACCAATGAATGAATCAGAGTTGGGGCCTCGCGGGTGCCGGGCCCCTGCTTTTTTTGGAAAATACCCTCAGGAGCAAAAAGGGGCGCAATGGCATCCTCTGGAGCTTTGCAAAGGGGATGGGGTTTTCTAAGCTTTGGAATGAACATGAGACGATTCTTTGCCTGCCTGCTGGTTGGTTTCGCCCTTTACCCGTCATGGGGATTGGTCCGGGCCGAGCCGGCGGGGGAGGGGGGAAAGTCCGCTGAGCCCGCCGTGTCGGCGTTGAAAACGGTGGTGATCGTTTACAAGACCCACTTTGACATTGGCTATACGGCACGGGCGCGGGATGTGGTGCATGAATACCGGACGGAGATGGCGGATCGTGTGCTGGATGCGATCGAGGTGAACATCAGGCAGCCCAAGGACCAGCAGTTTGTCTGGACCCTTTCCGGCTGGCCGATGAAGCAGATCATCTGGGATGGTCAGACCCCGGAACGGCGGCAGAAGATTGAGCAGGCCATCCGGGATGGCAACCTGGCAGTTCACGCTTATCCGTTCACAACGCACACCGAGACGGCGGAGCTGGAGGATCTGGTGCGCGGGTTGAACATTTCCTCCACCATCAACCGCCGGTTTGGCCAGCCCCTTTCCATCAGTGCGAAGATGAGCGATGTGCCGGGGCAGTCCTGGATTTTTCCGACTCTTTTTGCCCATGCAGGGATCAAGTTCTATCACATGGGCGGACCGCTTGTGAACAAGACGCTGGGCCTGCCGCCGTTTTTCTGGTGGGAGGGGCCGGATGGTTCCCGGCTGCTGACGCTCTACAATAATGGATACGGGAGCGACACGCTGCCCCCGGCGAACTGGCCCTACAAGAGCTGGATTTACATCAGCATGACGGGGGACAACCAGGGCCCGCCAGCACCGGAAACCGTGAAAAAAGACATTGAGTTTTACGCGAAACGGGGAATCCAGGCGCGGGTCGGAACCATGGACGATTTTGCGGCGTTGATTCTGAAGGAGGATCTGGGAAGTCTGCCAGTGGTGCGCAGTGACATTCCCGACCCGTGGATTCATGGAACCATGAGCATGCCGGGCGCGTGCAGGCAGGCTCATAACATCCGCCCCGTGATTGGGGCGCTCGACCAGCTCACGATGCTCGAGCGGTGCTGGGGGATCTTCCGGCCCGGGATCTCTGATGTGATCGCCGGTGCCTATGAGGGGAGCATGCTGTTCAGCGAGCACACCTGGGGGTTGGCAAACCAGCACTACGTCAAACAGCCCTACGGCAAGGGCTGGGACGAGTTGTGGTCCCGGGGGCTGCCGCCACAGTATGAGTTGATGGCCGCCTCGTGGAAGGATCACGCCGACTACATCGACAACGCAGCGAGGCTCGTTGGCGCACCGTATGAAGACGCCGTCGCGACACTTGCGGACAGTGTGAACGTGGGGGGAGGCCGCATTGTTGTGTTCAATCCACTCCCCTGGAAGCGGGATGGGGAGGTTACCCTGAATGCATTCCACCTTGGGCTTGGCACGTCGTTAAAGCCGGTGGATGGCGGTCCGGCGATTCCCTGTTTTGGGGAGGGTCCGGCCATTGAGGATCCTTATCGGGTCATCCGATTTACCGCGCGGGACATCCCGCCACTTGGCTACCGGACGTATGTCGTTTCGAATGAAAAGACAGAGCCGGACGGGCTCAGCGTGGACGAGGGCGCGGGGGTGATTGAAAGCTCGTTTTTCAAGGCGACGATTGATCCCCGGCGGGGGCGTATTTCGAGCCTGATTGACAAGCGGACCGGGAGGGAGCTTGTCGATTCCGATGCACCCCAGGGGTTCGGCCAGTATTTTTACGAGCGCTTTGCACGCTCCAATCTCGTGGCATGGACAGAGGAATCGCTCTATCCCCAATATGGAGCCCACAAATTAATCTTCTCCGCCTATGACATGCCGGAGGACAGCATCTACGGGTCAGCCCTGCCGGAGAACATGACTTTGAGCCTGCGCAAGACCTCGGTCGATGTCTCTGCGGTGCTGACTGGAACCATCCCCGGGCCCGGGCAGCCGCAGCAGGTTCACATCCGGTTGACGCTGCCGGGCACAATGCCGGTTGCCGATCTGGAAGTGGGCTGGGACAAGAAGCCGGATGGATGGCCTGAGACCGCCTGGATATGCCTGCCGTTCAAAATTGAGAATCCGAAGTTTCGCGTGGGGCGACTTGGGGGCGATCTGGATCCGATCGCGGACATGGCGGTCGATTTTTCAAACCAGCACAATCTGTGGGTGAACAGCGGCATCGCAATTTATGATGAGGGGACCGGCGCGGGTGTGGGGATCTGCCCCCGGGACACCCCGCTGGTCAGTCTCGGGGAGCCCGGCGAATACAATTTTGAGAAGCGTTACAAGCCGAAGAAACCGCGACTGTTTCTGAATCTCTACAATAACCACTGGCGGACGAATTTCGGGAGCTGGATCGGCGATGGCCGTCGAATGCTCGCACGGGTCCGCCTCTGGGCGTTCGGCAAATATGATACCGAATCGGCCCTTTACTCCCCGGCGATGGAAACCCGGGTTCCGCTCGCTGCCGCCCGCACAACCGCCCGACCCGGCAAGCTGCCGCCCATGCAAAGCGGCATCACCCTCTCCCGCAAGGGCGTTGCCGTGACTGCTTTCGGGCCGAATCCGGATGGCCCGGGAACGGTGCTTCGGGTTTGGGAACAGGTGGGGATTGGAGGCGGGTTGGACATTACTCTTCCCGCGACATTCACTTCCGCAACCCCTGTCAGCCTGCGCGGGGAGAAGTTGGGCGGTGCGTTTCCGGTCTCAGGCAAAATCACGGTCCAGATGCATGCCTACGCTCCGGCCAGCTTCATACTTGAGACCAAACCTTAGAGGATTTGGGCCATGATGGGGGATCTTTCGGAACTTGACGCCCCCTCTCGGGGCGATATGTTCAAAGCATGAGCATTTTAGGCGGTATGCTTTCAACCTTCAGCAGGGGAACTGCGGCAAGTTCCACGACGCCGGAGTCCGGCAGGACCAGGCGGACATCCGGTCCCCGCCGCCGTCACCGCCACCGGAGATTTCACAGGCCCCGTCAGGCAATGGGGCTTACCTACGACTGCTTCCGTTACGATCAGCCCGCTGAAAAGCCTGTTGAAAAAGAGGTTTGCGATCCGCGCGAACCGGAACCGGTAACGGATCAGGATGTTGTCACCCTCCTGCCTCGCAAGGCCTTGAGGTATTGTTTCTATGGGTTAATAGTGGGGCTGGCACTGTTGAACTTCAACAAGCTTGTGGCGATCTGGGTTTTGGCCTGCCACTCCTGGCCCAATCTTTTGTGAGGCAGTTCCGGTCCTGTGGGCCGATTCGCTCACTGTGGGCACTGGATCGGTTGCTTTCTTGATTTTGAGTATCTGGATATGGCGGAGATGGAACCTGCGAGCGCCATGATCCAACCCACCGGATACGGGAGGATGAGGAGCGCCCACCAGATGGAGTAGGCGCTGGTTCCGCCGACCCCTCCCAGCGCACTCAAACCAAACAGGACCCCGACCCCGAGCGCAATCAGGCCGAAGGCCCACAGCCAGTAGCCCACGGTGCTGCGGTTCTCCCCGGAGAGGAACATCCCGAGCGCGACCAATCCGCTGCCCGGGAGGATCAGGAGCGATCCTTCCAGAGGGTCGAGTGTTCCCAGCAGCATGGCGATGCCGCCGACGATTTTCAGGATCCGGGCCCAAGGCTGATGCGTTTTCATGTCACTACGTTAATCCTCCGTCCGGAATGGTCCTAATCGAAAAAAAAGCGGCCAATATCGGGAAATTCGATGCGCAGCGTCCGGCGAATTCGGCGCACGACTGGAAGAGAGTTCGGGAGGGAAATGCGGGTTATCTGGTGGAGTGTGAAACTTGGCGTTGCCGCTGGCGGTTGTGGGCTTAAGATGGTGCCCATGATCCGGAAACACACACAAGAGGGCGCAAGCCCGAGTCCCCTCCTCCTGTCGGCCATCCGGCTGATTGTCTGCATCTCCCTGCAGTTCCTTGCAGGCGTGCAACCGGCGGGGGCCGCCCCTGCTGACGTGAATCTCCAGTGGGTGGATGCTGCAGATCTTTGTCTGGAGGGAAAAGGTTGGACTGCCACGAAGAGCTTCTATGACCGGCTTCCCGCCCGGGCGGAGGGGGTGGTGCCGCCGGCGGTCTGGGGTTTGGCCCAGGACTCCGCAGGCATGGCCATCCGCTTTACGACCGATGCAAAGCGGATTTCGGCGCGGTGGACGGTGCGCAGCAAGACACTGGCCATGACCCACATGCCTGCCAGCGGCGTGAGCGGGGTGGATCTTTATATTCGCCACCGGGGGGAATGGCGATGGCTGGGGGCGGCGCGGCCTGATGACGCTGTGACCGCCGAGAAGCAACTGGCCTCCGGGCTGGGCGGGGAGCCGCACGATTTCCTTCTGTATCTTCCGCTTTACAACGGGGTCTCAAAGGTGGAGATCGGTGTTCCAGCGGAGGCGAAGTGTGCGGCATCCGCTCCCCGGGCATCGAGTGCAAAGCCCATCCTGTTTTACGGCACCTCGATTGTGCAGGGGGGCTGCGCCAGCAGGCCCGGCATGGCCTATCCGGCGATCCTGGGGCGGCGGTTTGATGGTCCCACCATCAATCTCGGTTTCTCAGGCAGTGCCCGGTGCGAGGCGGAAGTCGGCCAACTCCTGGCGGAACTGGACCCCTCCGTCTATGTGCTCGATCCCCTGCCGAACATGAGCGCCGATCTGGTGGCGGAGCGGCTGCCCGAGGTGCTCGCGGCAATCCGGCAGGCCCACCCCCGCACGCCGATCGTGCTGGTGGAGAATGTGGAGCCCGGGAGCGCGGCAGTGACGGGAGGTCGGCGGCCCGGTTGGACCAAATCCAACGAGACATTGCGGAAGATTTATGATGAGCGTCGCAAGGCGGGGGACCGGCGGCTGTTTTATGTGCCAGCCAGGGGGCTCCTCGGGGAGGATGGCCAGGGGACGGTTGACGGTGTGCACCCCACCGATCTCGGTTTCATGCGGATGGCCGATGGGATCGAGCCTGTATTGAAAAAGGCCCTTCGCGCAGCCCGGTGATTTTCCGGTTCCTGACGGGGTGGCAATCGGATCCACGGAACCCGCTTGCTTCGGTTTGGTCCGGGATTTAGCATCGCGCCCATGAAATCTTTGGCACAAACAAAAGCGTCGATGGTGTTTCTTTTTCTGGCCCTCGTCACACGGGGGCATGCGGGGGAGTTTGCCATCCATGATGGGGAGCGGGTTGTGTTTCTCGGGGATAGCATCACCGAGCAGCGGCTCTACACCACCTACATCGAGGCCTATGCTCTGACCCGGCATCCCGCCTGGAACCTGACCTTCCGCAATGTGGGATGGGGAGGGGACACCTCCTGGTTGCGCCAGCGGGCGCACCCGGATGAAGCCAAGCTTTTTGCGGCGGATGAGGCCACGCAGCAGGGGATGGTGGAAAGCTCGGTGAAAAAGGGGCTCGAACGGGATGTGCTGCCGCTCAAGCCCAGCTTCGTGACCGTGAAGTTCGGCATGAACGACCATTCCTACCAGCCCTTTCGGCCCGATATTTTCGGGGCCTATGTGCGGAGCCAGGGGCAGATCGCCAAACTGCTCGGCAGCAGTGGTGCGCGGGTGGCATTCCTGACGCCGCAACCGATCGAGGACAATAAACGGTCCGATCCGGACAAGGATGTCCGCAACGAATCCCTGCGCAAATTTTCCGATGGACTCAAGGATGTGGCTGCAAAGGAGAAAGCCACGTTCGTGGACCAGTTCGATCCCTACATGGCGATCCTCCTGCGGGAGCGTGTGGGGAATCCCCCCAACACCGTGGGTGGTGGTGATGCGGTTCATCCCGGACCCATTGGCCACACGGTGATGGCCTGGGCCGTGCTCAAGGGACTCGGGGCTTCCGCGCTGGTGTCCCGGGCTGAGTTGGATGCCAAGGCCTTGAACGTTGTCGCCGCCCAGGGTTGCAAAGTGGAGAACTTCAAAGCCGCCCAGGGGAACATCAGTTTCGACCGTCTCGATGAGGCCCTGCCGATGCCGATTGATGAAAAGGCTGTTGCCGCGCTGAAGCTGGCCCCGATTCAGGAGGAACTGAACCGATATGAATTGCAGATCTCCGGCCTTGGGGATGCGAGCTACGAGCTGAGCATCGACGGTGAGGTGGTCGGGAAGGTTGCCGCTGCCGATCTAGCCAGGGGCCTGAATCTGGCGACCAAGGCGGGGCCCATCACAAAGCAGGCGCAGAGCGTTCTCACCATGGTCTTCCAGAAGAACGACATCTTTTTCAACCGCTGGCGCAACGTCCAGATCTACAACTTCCCCGATTGGTCGCAAGGGCCTGAAGTTGAAGCCCGGCGCAAAGGGGAACTGGATCGTCTGGATAAACAAATCGCCGAGCTGGAGGTGAAGATCAATGCGGCGCGGAAGCCGGTCTCCCACCATTTCGAGTTGAAGGCAGAATAGACGGGAACAGGGTTCCTGAATGCGGTGCCAGTATCATTCCAACGCCCGGTTGCGTGGTCCCCGGGGCGTGTTCTGCTCCGGGGATGGAATGTGCAGGATTGGTGGCTTGACTCATGACTGCTCTCGAATGAGGATGGCCCATGCACTATTCCCGAAACCGGATTCATGCAGATCGCCGGAGTCTCCGGTCATGCGTTTGCGGGGGTGCGTTGTGCCCGGCCGTTGAACATTCATCATCCTTCCACCTTTTTCACTCATGACATCCAAATCATCCATATCACGCCGTCATTTTCTTCAGCGCGCGGCTCTGGCGGCCTCCGGGCCATTCATCCTGCCAAGCTGGGGCGCGCAGGGTAAACCAAGTGATCGCATCACCATCGGCTGCATCGGGCTCGGAGTGCAGGGCAGGGGGTTGATGGGGGGATTCCTTGGCAGGCCGGGGACCCAGGTGGTGGCTGTATGCGACGTCGATACCCACCGGCGGGAGGATGGACGCCGGCGCGTGCAGGAGCATTATGAGAGCAGGAGCGACCGTGCGTCATTCAAAGGCTGCAGGATGTTCGAGGATTTCCGGGAGCTTGTCGCCGAGAAGGATATTGATGCCGTGGTGATAGCCACCCCGGACCACTGGCACGCGATCATCACCATCGCCGCCGCCAATGCGGGTAAGGATGTTTACTGTGAAAAGCCGCTCAGCAAATCGGTGCACGAGTCCCGGGCGATGGTCAAGGCTGTCCGGAAAAAGCACCGCATCCTGCAGGTCGGGTCGATGCAGCGCTCGATGCGGGAGTTCAGGGTGGCCTGTGAGCTGGTTCGCAATGGGGTGCTCGGCAGGATCAGCCGAGTGGAGGTGACCGTGGGCGGCCCGGCCGTGCCGTGCGACCTGCCTGCGGAGAATGTTGAGCCGGGCTTGAATTGGGACTTCTGGATCGGCCCCGCACCGGTGCGGCCCTACAATTCCGTGCTCAGCCCGAGGGGCGTTCACAACCACTACCCCAACTGGCGCCACTATCGGGAGTATGGGGGTGGCTCGGTGACCGATTTCGGGGCCCACCACTTTGACATTGCCCAGTGGGGTCTTGGCATGGACGAGTCCGGTCCGTGCGAGATTGCCCCCCCTGCAGACTGGCGCACGGCGCAGAACGGGGTCCGGATGCGCTACGCAAACGGGATCGAACTCATCCACGCCCCGGGCAAAAACGATGTCACCTTTTTCGGCGAACACGGCGTCGTTCAGGTGGACCGGGGCCGGATCGAGGTGAAAATCGGGGGCAAGGTCATCGAGAAGGGGGAGATGCCGCTGCGTGACCAGTTGGACAGGATTGAGAAGGAGTTTTTGAGCCAGGCAACAACCCGGCTCTACCGCAGCGAGGACCACCTCAATGACTGGCTCAGTGCCATTCGCACCCGCAAGCAGCCCATCTGCGATGTTGAGACGGGTGCCAGGACCGCCGCCGTCTGTCAGCTCGCGAACCTCGCCTACTACAACGGCGAGACGATGAAGTGGGACCCCGCCCGTGAAAAGTTCACGGGAGGAACCGGGCACGCCGATTGGGTGGATGTGCCCCATCGTGGCCCCTGGAAGGTGCGTTGATTTCAGGCCGCCCTGCTGTCCGGGGTTCGCATGGGGCGGTGAGGTTGTGGCATGGCGGGCATATTGTGGGGCTCTGTTCTGTGGCGGGCAGGCGGCTGTCGGCCATCCCGGGGCAACTTCCAAATCCTTGAACCCGTCGGAGGACAGGGCCGCCGATGCCACTTTTCGAGTGTCCATGTCAGTGGGTGATTACAAGCTGCAATGCACAGCTAACTAAAGATTTTCTGTTGACCTAAATACGCACTGTTTGCATCATGCAGGCATGAGTTTTATAAGTGATGCAACGTCTTTCGTATCCGGAGTCTGTGGCTTCGGCTGTTTCCCGGAACCTGACTTCATCCGACCGTCAGTGAACCAGGGTTCGAGGAAGGAGGTCCGGCGATGATTGTCTATTACAGCCCGGATTATGTGGCATCCACACACGCCTTCGACACAACCAGGAAGGCTGGTGACATCATGAAATCCCTGATCACGGATCCGGTTCCCGGGGTCCGGATCCAGCCTCCCCCGCTCCTGACGCGGCATCAGTTGGAGTTGGCCCACACTGCAAAGTATATCGATGCCGTGCGCACCGGGGAGCCGGAGTCCCTCGCTGAATCCAACGGATTTATCTGGGACCCGAAGCTGTATCAAATGGTTCGGGCATCCAACGGGGGAGTTGTGGCGGCTGCGGAACAGGCGATCAAGGACCGGGTTTCCGGCACCCTCTCCTCCGGGTTGCACCATGCCTGCAGGGACAGCGGTGGCGGCTTTTGCACCTTCAACGGGCTGGCCATCGCAGCCTTGGATGTCATCCAGCGGAAGCTGGTGGACCGTGTCGTCATCATCGACTTCGATGCCCACTACGGGGATGGAACGGAGGACATTATTGGAAAGCGATCCGACATCCGGCTGGTAGATGTGACCCCCGGCATGGATGGAAAGAAATTCCTGCCTGAGTGCGCAACTGCGCTCTACAGCCTCGAAGGGGAGAAGTTCGGTCTGGCCATCTATAATGCCGGGATGGATCCGCACGAAGATTGTGACATCGGTGGCTGCAGCGGGATCACGAAAGATGTCCTGGCCTTGCGGGAGAGGCTCGTTTTTGAGTTTTGCCACCAACAGAAATGGCCCGTGGCGTTCACCCTCGCAGGCGGGTATCACGGAGAAAGGTTGCCCGAGGAGGAGTTAGTGGAACTGCACCGGTTGACCATTTCCACGGCAGCCAGGTTTTGGGAGTTGGGAAGGTAGGGGGGGATTGGCTGATGCGGCACTGGGCCAACAGGGACCGCTGCCAGAGGACAGTTGCAGGGCTGCGCCCGGGTGGCGCTGGAGCGGATCCGTCCCGAAAGCGCAGGCTTTCCACCACCAAGGCAAACGATGAACCGCAGCGGTGGTGGGTGGAACCGGTGGCTGGGTCGAGCCACCCGGCCGGCAGAGCTGCTTTTTGCTGTCTTGTGCCATTTGGGATGATGGCTAGCATCTTCGGCCATGAGACTGTTGCTTCGAGTTGCGGTTTTGCTGGGTTTGACAGGGAGTCTGGTGGCTGCGGGTTTTCCCGGCAGTGCTGTCTTTCGCTTTCCCCACAAGGCATCTTTCTCGATCGCCCCCGAAACTCCTCCAGCAACCAGTGACCGCCAGGAGTGGCTGCGGGCCATGCCTGCCGGGAGAACGAACGCTTCCGATGTTGTGGAATTCGGGGATCGTGTGGTTGTTCAGCCCGGTCTTGCGATGGACTTTGGAGCGACGGTTCAGGAACTCGGATGCAGTATCGCGAGAAGCCTGCCGGGAGCCGTGCACGTTCTCCAGTGCCGGGATGCTCTCGATGCGTGGAGGGTGGCAGCCGATTTTGCGGGCAGGGAGGGTGTTTTGGCCGCCTACCCTGTTGTGTCGCACAGGACGGAGCTGAATGGGGCGTTTGCTCCCGCCCCCACCGATTCCTTTTACAACCTGCAATGGCAACTGGAGCACCGGAATGCGGATGGATCGAACGCCGGGGTGGATTTGAATGTCCGTGCGGCCTGGCCGGTGACGATGGGGCAGGGAGTGACAGTGGCGATTGCCGACTCGGGGATGGAACTGGCACATCCTGAGTTGAAGCAGCGGGTTGCGGGATCCCCTCATTTCAATTTCGACACGGGCACAACGAATGCCGGGCCGGTCTCCGGCACGGCCAACGGGGCCCATGGAACCATGGTGGCGGGCCTTGTGGCCGCATCGCTCAATGACTTTCGGATGACAGGAGTTGCCCCACGGGCGCAACTGGCAAGCTGGGTGATCTACCGGACCAATTTTGCCACCATTTCGGACGAGAAACTGATGGACCTTTACCAATCGTACGGGGATGCCGTGTGGGTGCAGAACCACAGCTGGGGGCATGCAGGATTGGGGCAAAACAGTGAAACCCTGCTCGAACGGTTGGGCATCTCCAATGCAACCCATGTGGGTCGGAGTGGCCGTGGCGTGGTGCTGGTGCGGTCGGCGGGGAATGACCGGGACAGGGGCGGGAATGCCAATGATGATGGATATGCCTCTGATCCGGACGTGGTGACCGTGGCTGCGGTCCGGATGGATGGGCGCACCGCAGGTTACAGTGAGCCGGGTGCGTGTGTCCTCGTGGCCGCTCCGAGTGGCGATCTGGATGCCGGCTTTCAGGGGCTCTTCACGACCGATCTGACCGGTTCCCGGGGCGTGAACCAGATCAGTTTCTTCCCCCCTTACCAGGATCTTTCCGATTATGTTTTCAACAACATGGCGTTCAGCGGCACATCCGCCTCCGCCCCGCTGATCTCCGGTGTTGTGGCGTTGATGCTCTCGGCGAATCCGCAGTTGTCCGTGCGGGATGTTCAGCAAATCCTGCTTCTCTCTGCGCGCCAGTTCGATCTCCGGGATGGTGACATCGTCACCAACGGTGGTGGCTTGAGGGTGAGTCATAACACGGGGTATGGGGTGCCGGATGCGGCGCGGGCCGTTGAGTTGGCTGGCCTCTGGAAGCCCAGACCGCCGCGCGAGTCCGTGGTTCTGACGAATTCCCAGGTGGTGGAGATTCCGGATAACGGTCTGCGATTTCATGTCACAGGAAATCTTGTGCCTCCGGACATGGCATTTCTGGATGTTCTGCCCGGATTGGGCCCCCACGCAGATGAGCCCACACCGGCATTCTCCCTGGTGGATGGGGGATACGGAACAAATTTTGCAGGATTGGACCTGACCAACAGGGCGGTATTGATCCAGCGGGGGGGCGGGGCCTTTGCCGGAAGCATCACCCTGGCGGCGTTGGCCGGGGCACGGCTGGCGGTGGTTTACAACTTCCTGACTAACTCCGATCCCAACACGGCACCGGGAGGCGAGCAATTGACACTCATGGGGGGGACCGATTTCACCCCGATCCCATCCGTGTTTATCGGGCATACAGATGGATTGAATCTCCTGAGCCTCAGCAAGGCGGACCCCACTGCCCGGGTGCAACTGGGCTTGAACAGTGCCAGTTGCTCCTTCGCCGTCACGAACACCTTGTCATTGGAGCATGTCGGGTTGCGGGTGCGAACCGATCATCCCTTACGCGGGGATCTTCGCATCACACTGGTTTCTCCGGCGGGAACACGAAGCGTGCTGCAGAGATTCAATAGCGACGTCGCACCCGGTCCTGTCGATTGGACCTACTATTCGACACACCATTTCTATGAGTCCAGCGCGGGACGGTGGACTGTCTTTTTCAGTGATGAAGCGGGCGGGGCGGTTGGCAATGTTCAGGAGGTGGATCTGGTTCTGACCGGATTGGGAATTGAGGACATCGATCTTGATGGGCTTGATGACCGCTGGGAGTCGCGGTGTTTCGGAGACCTCTCCCATGGCCCTGCGGAGGATGCCGATCAGGATGGGGATTCGAACCTTCTGGAGCAACTGCTCGGCTCGGATCCCACGGTGGCAAGCAGGTTGACTCCCGTTGTGGACTTGTCCCGCTGGAACAGCTCCATGGGGCGGCTCAGTTGGGCGGGCAGTCCCTGGTATGACTACGAGGTGTGGTCCGGGCCTGGTCCGGCTTTGTTAACTCGGAAGAGCACAATTCAGGGAGCAGCACCCTCAATGGAATTCTTCGTCCAGATGACCACCTCGCCACAATTCTTCCGGGTCCTGCAAATTCCCCGCCGCGCAACGGGACTCTGAAGCAGAGGATCCGTCTCCGCCCCACAATTGCAGAATGATCCGGGACTCAGGACGCCCGTATTCAGGTAGATAACCGGATGCCATCCCTCTTGGGGAGGGGCATCATCCATTCTTTTGTTTTGAGGACTGCTTGAGCTTGGCCTTCTGAGGTTTCTTTTTCCCGGCGGCCTTTTTGGCTGCACCCTTGGCCAGCTTTTTGGCCTCTTTGGTGGCCCGGCGGGCCTCCTTGTAAGCCTTGCGCGCCTTCTTGTAGGCGGCTTTGGTCTCACGGGTCCGGAGTTTTGCTGCTTTTTCAGCCGCTTCAGCGGCCGCAACCTGAGGGTTGACTGTTTCAACCACTGCGGGTTCTGTGGCACCCTTTGAATTCATAGTTATCCTGACCGGAGGGCACCCTGCTTCTTTGCAGGGGTGCCTATTGGTCGGATCGAGTCTGCATAGCTGGCCCCGGAATTCAAGAGCCCGATTGTTACATTTGTGTTACGATTTGATCAGAACCTCCAGCCCAATGCGGCACGGATCCGGTAATCGACCACCGTCTGAAGCGCCGTGTTTTCGATGAGCACGGGCAAATCCAAGCCCACCTGGGCACTGAGATGGTTGGCCAGGGTTACGTTAATCTGGGGGCCCACGAATACAGTTGTGATGCCCGTATCTTCGGCGGTCTCTCCCTGGAATTTATCCATCCCCTTGTGTTCCCCGGAAACGACAAACTGGAGGGCGACGGTGGTTTGTTCCTTCATGATAAGAAACAACCCCGGTCCTGCCGACCATGTGAGGTCGTTGGCGTAGCGGTAGTCAAAATCTCCCGTGCTCCGGATGGAATACTGCAGGTTGCCAGAAGCGAACGCCCTTTTCCAGCGGCCGTAAAATCCCGTGCCAATAATCCCATCGTAGGAACCGGTCCCGAGGGTCAGGTCGTGCCCGTGAATGCCACTCAGGGGGCCGACAGGCTGTGCGATTTCGTTGAACTCCTCCTGAATGCGGTCGCTACTTCCGGTGGGGAATTTGACTCCAGCCAGGAGGTTCCAGCTGAGAGTGTAGTCGCCGGACGCTTTGTAGAACGGGAGGTAACTTGCAATCAGCGAGGCGTCGCCTATGCCCGACACAGTGCCTTTGTCGATTCCGCCCAGTTCGTCGGGACGTTTGAAGGATCTATAAATCACGGGCAGGTTCAACTGCAGGCTTAACCGGTCATTCAGGCTGTAACCTGCAAAGATCTGCGAAATCGAGCTATCCAGATATTGGCCTGAAGGGTTGGCGACCTTCGCTCCATCCTCCTGAACGGTCCCGAAGTGGGTGAATTGCTCCGCGACACCCGCAAACAGGCCCCTGGCCGGTTCGCCATATGACCGGGTTGCATCATAGGTCGCGCACATTTCACAGCCCGATGCTGTTTTCAGCCCGGCCACTCCCAAAAGGAAAAAGGTCAACAATCTCATATGCAAAATAGTTATTATTTCCAGCACTTACGAATTTGTAAGAGCTGGAAGTTGAATCATATCCCCATCGTGACACTCTCAAAGCCCCCCTGTTGATCAGGTGCCATCCAAGAGCATCCAACGAATGGGACTTGGCAACTTATTTTACCTTCCCGCCATGTCAAGTGGCCGCATATTCGATTTTGCAGGATGGATTGACGAGCCTTCTACTGTGGAGTAGTTTGCTCTCGCTGGCTTAAAATTTATTGAGAATTATGAAGAAAATGACCAAATTCGCTGCCCTGTTTGTGGCAATCGCCTTCGCCGCTTCGCTGTCAAACAGTGTAGCCGCCGACAAAAAAGATCCCAAGCCCTACACGCTCAAGACCTGTATTGTCTCCGATGAAAAGCTCGGGGGCATGGGTGAGACCTTCACGTTTGTTCATAACGGCCAGGAGATCAAGCTCTGCTGCAAATCCTGTCAGAAGGATTTCAACAAGTCTCCTGAGAAGTTTTTGAAGAAGCTGGCGGCAGCTCAGGCCAAAGCCAAGAAGTCATAACTTCGTCCTGCTCCGGGTCTTGTCTGGTTTGGGTCATGTTCGCATGGCCCAACCGGCTTAAGTCCGGTGCTTGGACTATTTGGCCGCCGTCTTGTGAAAGCGCTCGCAGGCTTAATTTTAGGACTGCTGCTGCTCCTGGGTCAAACCCTTGATCTGAGCCGCCCTGCTTCCTGCAGACCCCTCGCGTCTCGCGCCAAATGCCACTGTTCCTCCTGCGACACCCCGGATTGCTGCTCTGTCAAATCCGCACCCTCCTCGACTCCGCTGCTACCAGTGGTCCTGTCGGGTGTGGCCATCGATGAATCGATTCCCCTCCCTGTGTTGCTTCAGGTTTTTGCTGAGCAACCCTCCAATGCTTTCCCCTTTCACGCAACCGCGCCTTCGGTGAGTGGTTGCGGTGTGGTTCCGTTGTTCCAGCGGAATTGCGCCCTTCTGATCTGATTTTTCGCATCTCCCCGCATGTGGTCTGTACCGGCACTTTGCCGGTGCTGCATGCCTCCTCTGTCATCGCTTTGGTCCAAGGCGGCTTCGTTCGGTTGTGTTCTTTCGGTTTGAAGATGGAGATTTTATGAGATTTGCGAGATTGAAAAGGTCGGTTTTTGTCTGTTTTTCCTGCGTGGTCTTGCGTGCGATCACCGCCGGCGCTGTGTCCCCGGAGGCGGTGGAGTTGACCCCTGTCTATATCAATGAGTTGGCGGAGCAGATGCGCACCAACAATCCGGGGTTGCGCGCTGCGGCGCAACGGCTGGATGCGGCGGTGGCCAATCAGGGATCTGTCAAGGTCTGGGAGGATCCGGTCACGAAGTTTGGAGTGATGGGTGCCACGGAGATGATGCGGGCGAATGATGGCGACCTTCTATATGGGGTGGAGCAGATGTTGCCGCTGTTTGGTCGTGCAGCTGCGGAGAAACGGATGGCCGCCGCTGAACGGGGGGTGGCAGAGGTGGGCGCGGACTATAAATTTCAGACCCTGCGTCTGGACCTGGCACGGACACTTTTTGGAGTGGGACTTGCAGCCGAGGAGTGGGTCATCGGGCAGGAGGATCTGGCGTGGATTGAGGCAATCGCCGGAACCGTTGAACAAAAATACAGGGCCGGCCAGGCGACACTTGCGGAGGTGCTACAGATTCAAAATGAACGCGCCCGGCGTGCGAGCCAGTTGAAGAGCCAATCGGCCACAGTTGAGGCGGGTGGCGCGACGCTGAACCGGTTGCTGAACCGTTCTTCCACTAACGTGTGGCCCACTTTCCGGCTGCCACCACCCGCGACAGGCGTCCTATTCAACCAAACCCTCATCGATTTTGCCCTGCGCTATGAACCGCGCAGCAGGCAACTCCGGGAGGAGATCAAGCAGGCGGATGCCGGGTTGGATCGCACCCGCCGTGGGCGTTTTCCAGATGTCGGAATTGGGGTGGAGGGGCGTAATTACAGCGGGGATGGCCGGTTCCGGCAGGCTATGGTGACCGTTTCCGTATCCCTACCGTGGCTTAATCGTTCAAAATACCAATCCTCAATACGGAGGGATGGGCTGAAGGTGGAAGCTGCCAGGAAGGACCTGGAGGATCTGGAACTTGCCCTCGTTGAGGACCTGCGGAGACTGACCATCAAGATCGAGAATGCACGCAGGGAATCCGCCCTTTACCGGGAGGAGATCATCCCCCGAAGCCAGACCGCGCTGGAAAGTGCCCGGGCGGGATGGGAAACCGGGCGGGAGACCCTGCGGGACATGCTGGAGGCCCGGCGCATGCTGCTGGAGGCGCGGGTCATGCGTGCGCGGGCAACGGGGGAACAATACCAGATGCTTTCTGAGCTGGTTTTGTGCTGCGGAATCGGGGACCTCGAAGCCCTGAAAATGCTTGGTGAGGGTGTGGTTGATAACAGTGGGAAGGGACAAAAATAGTTGGAAATTCCTCGTCAAACATCAAAGGGTCGGATGTTGAAAATCCGGCCATCGATGAACTGAGGAGGCTGGATTTGCAGGAAATTTTACTTTTTATGAATAACAAAGCGAAGATTGCAATGGGGTTGTTAGCTGTGATGGCCCTGATGGGGTTGTTGGGGGGGCAGGGGATCGTGGAGGCGGTGGAAAAGTCGGCCGTGGCAAAGTTCTTTTGCCCGATGCACCCGAACTACACGAGTGATCGCGCCGGGGATTGCCCGATCTGTGGCATGCGGTTGGTGGCCGTCAAGGAGGGGGGGGCTGCGCATCCTGCGGTGGAGGGATCGACAGTCGCGGGGCGTGTGTCTGTCATGATCACTCCGGAGAAGCGTCAGGCGATCGGTGTGGCCTTTTCCGCCGTGGAAAAGCGCAAGCTGACGCGGACCCTTCGCGTGCCGGGCACGGCGGCGCATGACGAGACGCGGCTGGCGCGGATCTCTCCGCGGTTCGGGGGGTGGGTGCGGGCGCTCCAGGTGAATTTCACCGGACAGGATGTGACCGAGGGACAGCCGTTGTTCACGGTTTACAGCCCGGAAGTGTTCACCGCTGAAAACGAATACATCCTTGCTGTGCGCAATTCCGGCCGGATGACAAATTCCCCTGCAGTCGTGGAATCGAAGCACCTGCTTGACTCGGCCCGGCGCCGGCTTGAGTTGCTCGGAATCGGGGATGAGGAGATTCGCCGGATCGAAGCCGGCGGGCAGGCCAGTGATGAACTCCAGATGCGCGCCCCCAGATCGGGGCATGTGACGGCTCTGAATGCGGTCTCGGGCCAGTCGTTCATGGCGGGGGAGGCCCTTTACGAGATCGCCGAGCTGGGCAACCTGTGGATGCGGGCATTCGTCCCGGAGTATGAGTTGGCCCGGGTCAGAGTTGGGCAGGAGGCCCGGGTGATTTTCCCCTACCTCTCCAACAGGACCGTTTCCACCGAGGTGGCGTTCATCAACCCGCATATTGATCCCAGGACGAGGCGCGGAGAGTTGCGTCTCAACCTACCTAACGCCGGGCACACGCTTCGACCGGATATGTGGGCCGATGTGGAATTGGTGACGGACTCCGCTGACCTCCTATCCGTCCCGGCGAGTGCCGTGATTGACACCGGCACACGGTTCGTTGCGTTTGTGGAGGGTGCGGACAGTCTGCTGATCCCGCGGGAACTGAAGCTGGGCGTCCGGACGGATGACTACTACGAGGTGCTCGAGGGGGCGAAGGAGGGGGAGCGGGTTGTGACCCGAGCCCTCTTCCTGGTGGACTCGGAAAGCCAGATCAAGGCGGCCATCTCCGGCATGGAAAAGGAGCCTGCCAGGGAGGGAATCGGCGGTGGGCACAGTTCCCTGGATGGGGGTGGCAGGAGGGATGCAGAACCTGACTCCGCCAGCGGGACCCGCGTTGGGGAAACAAATCATTGAAGCACATGACCACGCCACAAAATTCCCCGGTGCCGCCTGCGCACAAGGATTCCATCGTTGAGCGCATCATAGAATGGAGCGCGCGGAATCAGTTCCTTGTGTTCATGCTGGTGGGAGCCCTCTTTTTGGGAGGGCTTTATGCGGTGCGCCACACGCCCCTGGATGCCATTCCGGATTTGTCCGATGTTCAGGTGATTGTGTTCACCTCATGGGAAGGGCGGAGTCCGAACCTCGTTGAGGATCAGATCACCTACCCGATTGTCACAAAGCTGGTTTCAACCCCGCGTGTCAGGGTGGTCCGGGGCTACTCGTTCTTCGGGTATTCCTTTGTTTATGCGGTATTTTCCGATGGTACCGATATTTACTGGGCAAGATCCCGCGTGCTTGAATATCTCCAGGGCCTTGGAAGCGCGCTGCCTCCAGGGGTCACCCCCACTCTGGGACCTGATGCAAGCGGCGTGGGATGGGGCTTTCAATACGCTCTCCGGGATCGCAGCGGAAAGAATGATGCGGCGCAGTTGAGATCCTTTCAGGATTGGCACCTGCGCTACTGGTTGCAGAGCGTCGAAGGGGTGGCCGAGGTGGCCACATTTGGCGGGTTCGAAAAGCAGTACCAGGTGGAACTCGATCCGAACCAGTTGCTGATGTATGACATTCCGATCAGCACGATCGTCTCCGCCATCCGGAGTGCCAATAACGACGTGGGCGGGCGTGAGTTGGAACGGTTTGGCACCTCCTACATGGTCCGCGGCAAGGGCTACATTCAATCGACCGAGGATCTGAAGCAGGTTGTGGTGGGGTCGGATGCACAAGGGGCTCCTGTTTTGTTGCGGGATGTGGCCCGGAATATTGTGCTGGGGCCTGAAATGCGGCGTGGGGCCGGGGATCTGGACGGGGAGGGGGAGGCTGTGGGGGGGATCGTGGTGGTGCGCTACGGCCAGAATGTTCTGGAGGTCATCGACCGCATCAAAACCAAACTCGCCGAGACGAAAGGCTCCCTGCCGGAAGGGGTTGAGGTCGTCACCACATACGACCGCTCCGACCTGATCCGTCAATCGATCTCTACCCTCAAAAGGACGATCATCGAGGAATCGATCATCGTGGCGCTGGTGGTGATCGTTTTCCTTCTGGATCTCGGTGGTGCCGCTCGTGCTATCGTGGCCCTGCCCATAGCAGTGGCGCTCGCCTTTATTCCCATGCACCTGATGGGCCTGACGGCGAACATCATGTCACTGGCGGGCATTGCGATTTCGATCGGGGTGCTCACGGATGAGGCTGTCGTGATGGTGGAGAATGTCCACAAGCGTCTGGAGCACGCCCCACCCGGTCTGGGGTCGGCACAGCGGCGGGAGATTGTGATCTCCGCTTGCAAACAATTGGGCAAACCGCTCTTTTTCGCCCTTCTGGTGATCACTGTCAGTTTTCTTCCGGTATTCACGCTGGAGGCTCAGGAGGGGCGGTTGTTCAAGCCGCTTGCCTTCACAAAGACCTTCACGATGGCTGCTGCGGCGTTTTTGTCGCTCACTCTGGGGCCTGCCCTGATTGTGCTCATGACCGGGCACAAGGTGATTCCTGAACACAGGCATCCGATCAGCCGCCTGTTGCACCGCCTATACCACCCGTGGGTCAGTGCGCTGATGAGAAGGCGGATGCTTTCAATTGGAATCGCGGTCGTTGCGGTGGCGTCAGCCATCCCTGTGTATCAACGGTTGGGCTCCGAGTTCATGCCCCCTTTGAATGAGGGCACCATCCTCTACATGCCGACAACACTTCCCACGGTCTCCATCACGGAGGCAACCCGGCTCATGCAGTTGCAGGACCGGGCACTGAAATCGTTTCCTGAGGTGGCAACTGTCCACGGAAAAGCAGGAAGATCCGAGACGGCCACAGATCCAGCCCCGCTCGAGATGTTTGAGACGGTGGTTCAACTCAAACCGCAGAGCGAGTGGCGGACGGTCACCGAACGCAGGTGGTATTCAAGCTGGGCTCCGGAGGGGTTGAAGCATTTGTTGGGAAAGGCATGGCCGGAGAAGAGGCCCATCACCTGGGAGGAATTGATAGCCGAGATGGATGAGGCCCTGACACTGCCGGGGTTGGTGAATGCCTGGACGATGCCGATCAAGGCACGGATTGACATGCTCTCGACAGGCATCCGCACCCCGGTGGGCATCAAGATCTTCGGCAATGATCTGGGGGAGATCAATCGCATCGGACAGCGTTTGGAGGCGGTGCTGAAGGATGTGGAAGGGACCCGCAGCGCCTATTCCGAGCGGACGGTTGGAGGGCTCTATCTGGACATCATACCCCGGCGTGCGGAGATCGCACGGTATGGATTGAATGTTGAGGATGTGTTGATGCATGTGGAGACCGCCATCGGCGGAATGGCGGTGGACCGCACCATTGAGGGGCGGGAGCGCTATTCCATCAACGTGCGCTACTCCCGGGAGTTGCGGGATGACCCTGAAAAACTGAAGCGGATCCTGGTGCCGGTGAACGTAAGCCGGGGAGGCGGGGGTGATGCGCGGGGGAGGCGGGCACGGGGCGCCCAGGCTGAGCAAAAGAGCGCTGCCGCCGATGGTGCCATGGGGGATGGCGGAGCTGCGGTGTCAGGCAGGGCCCAGGTGCCACTGGGTCAACTTGTGGACATCCATGTGACAAGCGGACCGCCCCTGATCAAGAACGAGGACGGCGCACTCACAGGCTGGGTGTATATTGATGTGGCAAACCGGGATCTCGGCGGGTATGTGGCCGCCGCGAGAAAGGTGGTCAGGGAACAAGTGGAGGAGGCGGGGTTCCTGCCCGCCGGGTACCGGCTGGAGTGGACCGGCCAATATGAATACATGCTCCGTGTCAGGGAGCGGCTGAAGGTCGTGGTGCCACTGACGTTGGCATTGATTTTTCTGCTGCTCTATCTGAATTTCAAAAGTATTCCCGAGACGCTGATCATCCTGCTGTCGATTCCCTTTGCGATGACGGGAAGCATCTGGATTTTGTGGTTGCTCGGCTACCACCTCAGCATCGCCGTTTGGGTGGGTATCATTGCGCTGGCGGGCTTGGCGGCACAGACCGGGACGCTGATGATCATCTACCTCGATGAGGCATTCCACGCCTATCAGCGGGCCGGCCGGATGCGGACGCAGCACGACCTGTTCGACGCCATCACCTATGGGGCGGTGCAGCGGGTGCGCCCGAAACTGATGACGGTGGCGATGATCACGCTGGGCCTGTTGCCGGCGTTGTGGGCGCATGGGGCGGGCTCGGAGGCGATTCAGCGCATCGCAGCGCCGATGGTTGGCGGGCTCATCACCTCCACGATTTTGACGCTCGAGATTGTTCCCGCGATCTATTCGCTGTGGCGTGGGCGCCAGGTTCAATGGGTTTCCGGAACCCCGCCCCGGCGGACCTGGGCGGAATTGAGCGGTGAGTTCGTCGAGATGGAGAGGGCGGGTTATCTGGGAGCCGGGTTTGTTCCGGAGGTTTCCGAAGCCGGTGAAGCGCGCGAACAGTTGAAATCTGGACCGGCCGGGAATTCAAAGAAAGCCTCTCGCTGGTGGCTTTTGGGGCTGGGGTTGGTGGTCCTGCTGGTCGTTGGGTGGATTGTGTTCGGCGGGCGGGGTGATTCGATCCCCTCCAACCCGAAAGCCACGACTGCTGCTGTTCCCGTCAAGAGCCCGGTTGCCCTGACCGATTCCCAGCGTATGGCGATCACCAACCTCATTTCGTTCGCAGACGCTCTGGGTCGGTCTCTGGCCAGTGATGATATCACCGCCTACAACGCGGCGGTGATGGAAGGGGGGCCGGTTGCAGCAGGCTTGAAGGGCGGGTTCCAGGCGGGGCATCCGTGGGAGGCCATGGTCGGGAAAGTTGTGCAGTCCGCCGCCATCGGCCGGGGGGAGGACCTCGCCGGTGCGCGGGCGAAATTCCTAACCTTCAGCAGTGCGGTGGTCGAATTGGCCGGGGGCGTCCGTTCACAGTCGCCAGGAGGGGCGGCTTTCAGGATCTACCGATGCCCCATGGCACAAAAGCCGGGGGTGTGGATCCAGAAGGAAGGTCCACTGAGAAATCCTTACTTCGGCAAGGAGATGCTGGATTGCGGGGTCGAGGTGAAGTGAGCCGACCCTCAACCCCGATGCTTATTTGCGGGCAGGTGCCGCCGGTGCAGGGTGCGGCGCCGGGGCGACCGAAACCGGTGCGGGACCTGCGGCTTCGAGCGCCGCAAAGCCCTTATTGACGAGATCGGCAGCTGCCCGGTCGCGGGTGACGCGATCAACGCTGTCGAGCACCACAGCGATAACCCGGCGACCGTTGCGCGATGCAGTCACGGCAATCGAATAACCGGCTTTTGTTATATATCCTGTCTTGAGACCGTCGCAACCATTCAGGGATGCAAGCAGGTGGTTATGGGAACGCATGACCACCTGTTTGGGGCCGGGACGGAATGTGCGTTCGCGGGTTGATGTGTAGCGCAGGGCCTCAGGATGGCTGAGGAGGAGTTGGCGGCATAGAATGGAAAAGTCGCGGGCGGTGGTGACATCGTCGGCATCCCCCGGTGCAGGGGGCAGGCCATGCACGGAGTTGAATTTGGTCCGTGTCATTCCGAGTTGGGCTGCCTTCTGGTTCATGAGGGCGACGAACCCCTCTGTCGATCCGCCCACTTTTTCCGCCAGGGCCACGGCCGAATCGTTGGCCGACTGGATCATCAGGGCGTAAAGGAGATCCTCCACGGTGAAAGTCTCTCCCTGGGCAAGCCAGACCTGAGATCCGCCGGTCTTGGCCGATTTGGCGCTGACGGGAGCCTTGTCCTGCAAAGGAAGCTGGCCGGCGTTGACCTTGTCCAGAATGACGAGCAGGTCGATGAGTTTGAGCATGCTGGCCGGGTAACCCTGTGCATCCGCCTGATTTTCGAACAACACTTTTCCGGTGGTGGCATCAATGACAATCGCTCCAAGATACGGGTTTTTGGAGATCACCCCCGCCGCAGGTTTCGCAGCCTTCTTTGCAGCCGGTTTCGCTGCGGTCTTTGGGGCTGCAGAGATGTTGGCAGGGGCGAATGCCAGACTCAGGGACAGTATTGTGAAAAAGCAATAGCGTTTCATAGTTACGAAAAATCGGGGATAGGTTGTAAGTCCGGGACTTCCGGGTCAAGTCCTGTATATCCCCCGGCAGCAGGCTGGCACTTCCCCGGTGGGGAACAAAAAATGTATGCAGATACACATATTTGACTTTCCGTGACATTCGGAACAGGCATCATGTTTGCATCGCTATGAAAACAAGGCCCTCCAGATCACCGGTCATGGCTGTCGCTTTGCGCACAGACTCGCAGCCTGAGCAGCGTTCAGGTTTCACGCTCATCGAACTGTTGGTGGTCATCGCCATTATCGCCATTCTGGCGGCGATGCTCCTGCCCTCCCTGAACCGGGCGAAGGAAAAAGCCCACGGCATCCGGTGCATGAACAACATGAAGCAGCTTGCCGTCTGCTGGTTCATGTATGCGGGCGATAACAACGATGGAATCGTCAAGAACTGGTTGCTGCCCACCGGATTGTCGTCCCCGGAAGCGTGGATAGCGGGGGATGTTTCGAAACCGGCCGGGGCCACGAATATCAACGACATCGTCAACAACAGGCTCTACGCCTACAACGCCAGTCCGGGGATTTATCGCTGTCCCTCCATTGTCGGTCGGGCCCCGGTCGGGGTGCCTGCTTCCGCCCTGATCCGTTCCGTTTCGATGAACGGGCGCATGGGGGGTGGGGATGCTGCTGATGCAGCCCGCTATAATGTTGTGGATACCTCCTACATTTTGGGTCCGACGTTCCCGATGTTCAAAAAGACCGTTCAGATTCGTTTCCCATCCCCTTCGCAGGCCTTTGTTTTTCTGGATGAGAGTTTGCTGACGGCGGATGACGGCTATTTCGCGGTGCGGTTGTCTTCAACCTGGCAGAATTCCCCAACCGCCCGGCACAGCAAGGGGGCTGGATTCTCTTTTGCTGATGGGCATGCAGAGCAGTGGCACTGGCGGGGGTTGGACAAGGAACAGGGCTTTGATGCCACTGCCACAACCGCGAATCTCCCGGATTTGAAGAAACTTCAAGCGGCGACGGCGGTTCCTTGATGAGCCCGATAGACACCATTCCGAGGAGGACACTCGTGGGGATGGTGAGGGCGGGCTGATCGGGATCGCAAAGCGGGTGGTTTCGTTACCGCCCGCCTTGAGCCTTTCAAGAGAACTGCGGGTCGTCTGTCGTCTGTATTGACTGCCCGGACGGATCAGTCAACAGTCTCCCCGGTCCCACTTCTGCCCTCGAATGGCCCTGTTATCTGGCGGGACGCTCAACCGCAGGTTTCATTGGACCGGTTTTTTGAACCAACCCCTCCGCCTTTTTCAGCAGCACGAGGGAAATCCCCAACCCGGCAAGAAGAATCACCAGTGCCACGATGGTCCATAGGATCAGGCGACGTGGCACGGTCGGTGCGATTTCGGGGGTGGATAACTGCAGCTCGGTCTCTTTGCGGCAGAGGGGGCAGCGGGCGGTGAGCCCGATCTGTGTGGCGGCAAATTCAAACTGCCCGCCGCATTCGGTGCATGTGCATGGGACATTACTGGACCGGTTCATGCATGCAGTGAAAAGTTTATCCGGCCCCGGGGAAAGCGAAAAATGAGGATCCGGAGACAATCCTGTGGTTATCTTCAGCGTCCGGCTCATTCCGATGGGGGGCAGGGTTATGATCGATATTGGATTGGCTCGCCTTGCGTTGGAGGAAGTTTGGAATCAAACTGATTGCCGATGCAGGAATTGCTCAAAAAAATCCGGGCGGATGCCCAGACGCGGCTGGTCATACCTGCCGGTCGGCCCGCTTCGCAGGAGTTGGCGCGGTTCAAGACCTTTTTGAAGGTCGGGACACACCGTTTGAAGATGTTGCACCGGGCGGGTACCGGCGGGTTGGAAATCTGCCAGGCACGGTCTGAGATTCTGGATCTCGTGCTGCGGCACTTGTGGGAGGCGGCCCGGAACACCTTGTCCGCACAGGCCCAGAAGGAGTTTCCCCAACTGGCACTCGTCGCGATCGGGGGGTTCGGCCGGGGTGAGTTGAATCCCCATAGCGACATCGATTTCATGTTTCTTCATCACCGCCAGATTGCCGCCGGCAAGCCGCTGCCGCTCTTTGGGACGATGATCGATGGGATCCTTTATCCTCTGTGGGACCTCGGGTTGAAGATCGGGCACTCGGTCCGCAGTCTGGAGGATTGTGTCACCGTGGCGAATAGTGACATGCAGTCCAAAACATCGCTTATCGAATCCCGGTTGATCGTCGGGGATGCAAAGCTGTTCGAGCAGTTCCAGAAGCTGTTGCTCAAAAAGTGTGTCGCCAAGCATGAGCAGGAGTATATCCGCATGCGCCTGGAGGATCAGTCGGTGCGACGAACCAAGTTTGGAAATTCGGCCTGCATGCAGGAGCCGAATCTGAAGAACGGATGCGGGGGATTAAGGGATTACCAGAATCTGCTCTGGATGATCTTTTTCAAATACCAGACCCGCTCGCTTCAGGAGCTGCAGACGCGGGATCTGATCACGACCGCCGAGCGGAAACAGTTGGAGGCGGCCTACGACTTTTTACTGCGGGCCCGGACGGAAATGCACTACCACGTGAACCGGCCTGTGGAGGTCCTGAGCAAGGCACTTCAGCCTGCAGTGGCCACCAATCTGGGTTATGGGGACCGGTCGCCCAGCCGCCGGATCGAGGTCTTCATGCGGGACCTCTACCGGCATTCGCGCAGCATTTTTCTCATCACAAGAACTTTGGAGCAGCGGTTGGCCCTCCTGCCGGTGCAACTACCGCGCCTGTCCCTGAGGCGGTTGCTTCCTGAGCGCGCCCCGGTCATTGAGCCGGTGGACGGTTTCAAAATGCTGGCGGGGCAGATACATGCCGCAACCCCCCGTGTTTTTCGGGAACAGCCCCGGCGCCTGATGCGGGTTTTTCTCCACGCCCAGCAACGGGGGCTTCGGTTGCACCCGGATCTGGCATCCTTGATCCGGAACGTGATCGGGCTTGTGAACCGGGGCTTTGTCACCGATGAGCATGTGCGGGAGACCTTCCTCACCGTGCTGAACCAGCGCGGCAATGTGGCCCCGGTGTTGCGGGCGATGCACGAGGTCGATCTGCTCGGAAAATACATTCCAGAATTTGGCCGCCTCACCTGCCTTGTTCAGCACGAGTTCTATCACCAATACACCGCTGATGAGCATACACTGGTCTGCCTCGAGCAGTTGGACCGGGTGTGGGATGCTGCCAATCCGCCGCACCAGGGGTATGCGCAACTGTTCCATAATCTGGAGAAGCCCTACCTGCTTTATCTGGCACTTCTGCTTCACGATACCGGCAAGCCGGAGGGGCACGGGCACCATGCGGATGTCAGCGGGAAGCTGGCGATCCGTGTGGCCCGGCGGTTGGGGCTTGATGGGTCGGATACCCATACGCTGCGGCTGGTGATCGAGCATCATCTTCTCATGGCCAGCCTGTCGCAGAGGCGGGATCTGGATGATCCGGCGGTGATTCGCCATTTTGCCAGTCAGGTGCAGACCCCCGAGAACCTCTCCATCCTCACTCTGCTGACCTTCGTGGATGCGATGGCAACGAGCGACAAACTTTGGAACAGCTTCAAGGATTCCCTTCTGTGGACCCTCCATACAAAGGCGATGCGCTTGATGACCGGTGGCACTGAGTTCGTTCGTGCTGAGGAAAAGCACCGGGAACTGCTCAGTGAGGAGGTCCGGCGTCTGGCACCCGAAGAAATCGGTGAGGAGGAGGTGGTTGCACATTTCTCAACCCTGCCCCCGAGGTATTATCAGGTTCACGCGGCCCGTGAGATTTCCGAAGACATGGTTTTGACGCACCGCTTCATCGCCCAACAGATTTGTGCGGAGGATAGCGCTCTTGCGCCCGTCGTGACCTGGACCCCGGATCCGGACCGTGGCTTCACCAGTGTGAAGATCTGCACCTGGGATCGTGGAGGGCTGTTTGTGAAAATTGCGGGATCGTTCAGTGCCGCCGGTCTCACGATTCTGAGCTCCCGCGTGTTCACCCGGACGGATGGCATAGCTCTGGACACGTTTTGCGTCGTGGATGCCAGAACCGGCAGCCTCGCCAATGCCGAGCAGCATGATGTGTTTGAAAAGGTTTTGACCAAGGCTCTCGAGGGCAAGGATGTTGATTTCCAGACGCTGATCACCCGTCAGAAAATAGTGCGCCCGGTCTATCAAGCCTATTCCGGGGAGCAGATGCCCACGCGCATCCAGTTCGACAACGACAGCTCCGACCGGAGAACGGTCATTGAAGTCGAAACAGAGGACCGTCTCGGATTGCTCTACACGATCTCACAGGCATTCACCGAGGTTGAGTTGGACATCTCAACCGCGAAGATTTCGACCGAGAAGGGGGCTGCCATCGACACCTTCTACGTGCGTGATGCGGACGGAGGAAAGGTCGTCGAGATCGAGCGCCAGAAGCAGATAGAGCGGCACCTTCGATTGGCGATCACTCAGCTGGATTCCAGCCTGCTGCTGAAATAGCAGGGCAGAGCAAAGGGGGGCGGAGGGGGGCTTGCCCCCCTCTGTGTCCCTTGCAATCAAGCCAGCCTCACCCAAGATCACTTCACCGCTTCTGCGATCAGGTCGTAATCGGTATGCCCGACAATCCGGACCTTGGCGAACTGGCTGATGGGCAGGCGGCCGCGAACGTAGACACGTCCATCGATGTCGGGAGCATCCCCTTCGGAGCGGGCAATCAGATAGCCACCCGCCTTTGTTTGCTTGGGCGCGGCCTTTGAACGGATCAGGCCGTGCTCCCAGGAATCAACCCGTGCCGCCTGAAGTTCCTTGCGGGTGGCCTCGCGCTCCACAAGCACCTGGAGGGTTTTGCCAACCTGGGATGCTGAGATGGAGGAGGATATCTCCTGCTGTGCCGCCATCGCGGCATCCCGCCGCTCCTGTTTGACCTTGTCCGGAATTTGTCCAGCCATTCTGCCTGCGCGGGTCCCATCCTCCTTGGAATAGGCAAAGACACCCAGCCGGTCGAAACGGGTCTCCCGGATGAAATCAAGCAGTGACTCAAAGGCCGCATCCGTCTCACCCGGGAACCCAACGATGAACGTGGTTCGGATGGCGATGCCGGGCACTCCCCGGCGGATCCGTGCGATCAGGTCCACAATGTATTCCCGGGTCGTTTCCCGCCGCATCCGTTCCAGAAGGTTCGGATGGATGTGTTGCAGGGGGATGTCAATGTAACGGGCGACCTTCCGGCTGGCGGCGATGGCCTGAATCAGTTCATCGGTCCAGTGTGCCGGATGGGTGTAAAGCAGCCGGATCCAGAAGTCGCCTGGCAGAGTGTTCAGCTCCCGGATCAGGGTCGAAATCGTGGTCGCCCCCGGTGCCAGGGCTTGGACCGCCGCATTAAAGCTGGCCGGGGCAGCTATGGCTCGGGAATGGTTCGGCCGGAGGTCGATCCCGTAATAAGTGGAGTCCTGTGAGATCAGGTTCAGTTCCTTGACTCCGTCGGCCAGAAGGCCTTTGCACTCCGCCACGACATCCTGCTGCTGCCTGCTCCGGTGGGAGCCGCGCATCTGTGGGATGATGCAGAAGCTGCAGGGGTGATTGCACCCTTCGGCGATCTTGACGTAGGCAAAGTGGCGCGGAGTGAGTCGAAAGCGGGGGGTCTCGTAATCGGGAATGAACGTGGGCCGGGCGTGAACATCGAGCAGAGGGCCCGGTATTTGGGCCGACTTTTTGCCCGCCAGTTTCTCTTCCGCCGTGACGACCGTTCTTCGGGTTTTGCCAAACTCGGGGGTTCCTCGCAGGCTCGTGCCGGATTCGGCGAGGGGACGTGCCTTCTCAAGCTCCGCGAGCTGTCGGCTGACGCGGCGGGCGGAGGATGCCTTTTTGTCGGCTCCTGTGGAGATTTTCTGCTGACGGTTGGCCAGGGCCTGTCTCACGATGTTCCCGGCCTGTGCCACCTGGTCGATTCCCATGAAGGCATCCACCTCGGGGAACAGCTTTGGAAGATCCTCACGAAAGCGCTGCGGGAGGCACCCGGCAACGACCAAGCCCTGGCCGCGATGTTCCGCCTCCCGGACCTGGACGGACTCCAGAATCGTGTCCACGCTCTCCTCCTGCGCCGAATCGATGAAGGAGCAGGTGTTCACAATGATCACATCCGCCCCGGAAGGGTCATTCGTGATCTCAACACCCTCCCGGATCAGGGAGCCGAGCATGATCTCGGCGTCAACCAGGTTTTTGGCGCAGCCTAGACTGATCATTCCCACCTTGAGGGGGGAATCCTGTTTGGGTTTCGGAATCATGCTTGTGACAAAAAAGGCGCCCTTTCGGGCGCCTTTGTTTGAATTTAACCTAACTTAAATACACCTGACTTAGGGGAAGAGGATGGTGTTTTCGCCCGGGGTCGTGGTGGTGTCGCCGGTGGTGCGGAACTGCTCGCGGAGCTTGGAGCTGCTGAGCTGCTGCACGGAACCATCGGAGATGAGGGCGTTACCCTGCTTCTGGTGCATCTTGTCGGTCCAGGCCGGGGCGGTGGCGGTGCCAACGAAGTTGGTGCCCATCGCGAGGGACTGGTTCGGGCCGTTGCCGTAACCGCCGTTGCCGATGGTGGTCGGGATCGTGGTGACAGCCTTGCTGCCAACGATATTACGATCACCAGCCAGGATCATCTGCGGCATGTTGTCGGTCGCGTCGATTCCCAGGAAGTAGGAGATATAGATGTTGGCCAGGGTGTAGGATGTGCCGGAGGCCACGCTGTTCATCTGATTCAGCACCATCCCGAAGTTGGTGTGCGCTGTGCGTTCATCAGAGGGGCAAACCAGAACCTTGGGGGTGCTGAGTTCGTTGGACATAACACCGAAGACCTGGAACAGGTAACCGGCGTTGGGTGTCCCACGGGGGGACGGGTTGAGCAGGGTCTGGTTCGGCGGGCCGCCATCCGAGTTCGGAACGGTCATCGGATACCGGTCGTTGTTGTCCAGTGCCCACGTCTTGAAGCTCAGGCCGATTTGCTTCAAGTTGTTAGTGCAGTTAATGCGTTGGGCGCGTGATTTCGCACGGGCCAGCGCAGGGAGGAGCATCGCCGCCAAGATGGCGATGATCGCGATTACGACCAACAACTCGATCAGCGTAAACGCTTTCTTCGTTTGTTTTAGATGTTTCATAGCTTTTCTGCTGTTTGTTTTTGTTTCCGGCTCTTCGCCCGCAACCTTGCCGTTTACTGCGCTGCGCGACGTTGTGCCTGTGTTACAAATCCTAAAATAAGCATAAACGGTGCCAAAGTGAAAAAGCCCCATTTTTCGGGGTTTTCAAAAGTCAAAAAGGTCAAATGCGTGAAAATCACGCATTTTTGCGTGAAAATCACGCAAATAATGTGACTTTCCAAGACCCCAAAACAAGGGGATGCCGGAGCCGTTTCGGGGGTGGATTTCGGTCATTTCTGATGTGAAGGTTCCCAGATGGGGGAGTGAGCTGTTTTGGCTCTGTTTTTGGGGCTCGGTGAGCCCCTGACCCCGGGCTACTTTTTTTCCTGATCCAGGAGCCAGGTTTTCAAGCCCGGAAGGTCATCCGTGTTGATCAGGTCAACTTTGGCGTCTCTGAGCGCTTTCCAGAAGTCAGACTTATCTGGTGCGCCCCAAAACCTGAGTCTCCGGCCCTGCTTTGCCGCCTTGGCGGAAAATTCCTCCAGCTTCCGTTTCTCCTCGGGCGGGAATTCCCCCCTGGCCCGCCATTTGAAGGTCATCGCCCAGTTGGCGCTGATCCAGGGGATCATGTCCGGCCCGAGCGAGCCATCCAGGTCCGAAAGTTCACCATCGTAGGCGGCGAAGCGGACCGGAGTGGTGGCAAACATCTCGCGGGAGCGGTTCCCGGAGAGGATAACGGTGATGGCCCGGGGTGTTTTACCGGAGGTGTGGAATTCGGTCAGGATATTGGAATAGCCAGCCAGCACCTTGGCCAGAGCCGGGTAAAGATCGTGCCAGTCGGTTTTCAGGTCGATCAGGAGGGAGAAAGGCGGGCCGGAGGGATAGACGGTGCCGGAGTTTTTGACCACCCGGTCCCTGAGGGGATCGAGGTAAAGGGCTTGAAGGGTGCGGGTGTTGGTCAGTTCAAGACGGTTGTGCCCCACGAGAAGTTCGCCATCCACAAGAAAGATGTCCGCCTCGACGCTGCAAAAGCCCTGGTCAAGGGCATCAAGCAGGGGCCTGGGGTGGGCATAGTCGTTATGGGAGTGGGCATTAAGCAGAGGGATGGGTTCCGCTGCGATTGCCAGGGATGCCGCGGCAAGAATCAGACAGGCTGCATGGCAAAGAAATGGGTATCTCATTTGGCTTGGGCGGTTTTGGGGCGGTTCCTGTAGCGGTCGTAAAGGCGGGTCTGGCGGTCCGAAAGGGTCACCTCGGCCCCCCGGATCCACATTCTTTTGACGTTCGTGCGGGCATCGAGGATATCCCCATCCGCACTGAACACGGTGGCATCCTTCCCGGTCGAGAGGGATCCCAAATGATTGGCCACCCCTGCGATTTCGGCAGGGTTGAGGGTGATCATCCTGAGGGCCTCCTCCCTTGGGCATCCAAACGCTGCACACTGGGCGGCGGCATAGGGCAGGTTGCGGGTGAGGGCGGCGTTGAAGCTGTCAGCTCCGATGGAAAGGGCACAGATGGTGCCTGCTTTCCGAAGCAGTTCCGGGGTTCTGAACAGGAAGTCGTAGGCCAGGGTGTCCTTCTGGGGCTGGGTGAACACATGTTCAAAAATCACCGGGATCCGGTTGGTTCCGAGCAGGTCTGCCACAAGCCCGGCGTCCCGTCCACCTGCGATGATGATCTTCATCTTTCGCTCCCGGGCCCAGACCACCGCAGTCTGTATCTGCCGCAGTTCGTTGGCATGAATCATCACGGGAACCTCCCCGGTGACCACAGGAATCATCGCCTCCCAGGCTGGGATCAGGGCGGGTGGGGATGTTCCACCGCTTGCGGCCGCAGTTCGTGCCTTGGCATAGGCGCGGGCCTCTTCAAAAAAGTCATCCAATTCCCGGATCTTTGTCCGCCGATCCCGGGCCTGATCCTCGAGAGAACGGGGCGGAGGCTGGGCTGGTGCCCCGGGCTGGGATGAGGGCGGCGACAGGTCCATGGATGGCCAGAAAATATGCAGGGCCATCGCCTTTTTGATGGCCCTCTGCTCCGTGGTCCAACCTTCCACAGAGATCAGACCTGAAAGGCCGGAGACAGTCCCCCCCTGGGGAACCGGCTCGAAACAGACGATGCCGTTGGCGCGCGCCACCGGGATCAATTCCGAATCGGGGTTTGCCGCCAGCCAGGATTCAACCTCGGGGGTGTAATCCCCAACCTCCGTCAGGTCCAGGGTGGCCCTAACTCCGCTGATTTCCGCCAACCCCAGCCCGGTGTCCAAGGCGATCAGGCCCGGATACAAGTGCTGGTTGGTCAGCGCAACCACCTGCGCTCCGGAGTGGTCAACGGTTGTCCCAATTGCTGTGATCAGCCCGTCACTGAATCTTACCTCCCCCGGGGAGATATCCTGGCCGGTGACGGTATGAACCACCCGGGCTTGCAGGACCACATCCGGGTTTGGAGCGGCGAGTCCTTGGGAACTGGCCAGGCAACCCAGTCCAAGCAGGGCGATCGGCAGGGTTTTCATGTTCATCGTTCCTCCTCCAGGCAGTGCCGGTCGCGGCCCTCGAATTGTTTCTCCAATTGAATGTCGAAAAAGTTTGCGCCCGGAGGGGAATCCTGGCCCGAGCCTCCCCCTGCGAGGGATTCACATTTGCGGGCTTTGGCGAGCAGGGCCTGGCGCTCGGTGTCCAGGTGGGCGGCCCGCTCGGCGGCGGCGGCCCGGTCAAAATACTTTTTGCCGTCCACCCAGGTCTGCAGGCAGACGCTGCCCGAGTCCAGGGGAGAACCGGACCAGATGGCGAAGTCGGCATCCTTTCCCGTTTCAAGGGAACCCACACGGGAATCGATCCGCAACTGTTTCGCCGGGTTGAGGGTTACGAATTTCAGGGCATCCATCTCGCTGGTCCCGCCGTATTTGACCGCCTTGGCAGCTTCCACATAGAGGCGCCGGGCCAGTTCAGAGGAATCGGAATTGAAGGAAACTGTGACTCCGCGCTCCCGCATCAGGCTTCCGTTTTGCGGGATCGCATCGTAAACCTCAAATTTATAGGCCCACCAGTCGGAGAAGCCGGAGGCCCCCGCCCCATGCCGGGCGATTTCATCCGCCACTTTGTAGCCCTCCAGCACATGCTGGAAGGTGCCCACCCGGACGTTGAACGATTCCATCAGGCGGATCAGCATCAATATCTCGTCCTGCCGGTAGGAATGGCAGTGGATCCAGCGGTGGCCCTCAATGATCTCCCCGATTGCCTCCAGTTCCAGATCGCGCCGGGGTGGCGGACCGCCTGAAGCTTTGAATTTTGCCCAGTCGGCCAGGTATTGCTTTGCAGCGGTGAACCGGTTGGCGATCAATGTTGCAACCCCCATCCGCGTCTGGGGAAAGCGGGTCGTGTGGCGGTCTCCCGCGCCGGATTGCTTCGGGTTTTCGCCCAGGGCAAATTTGATTCCCGGCGGGGCATCCTGAAAAATTAGTCCGGCCGGGTTGGCCCCGTCCCTGAGTTTGATGACGCAATTCTGGCCGCCGATGCAGTTGGCCGAACCGTGCAGCAGGTTCACCGCCGTCACGCCGCCCGCCAATTGCTGGTGCAGGTTGTCGGTTTCGGAGTTGACCACATCCTGGATGCGCACCATGGCGGTGCAGGGAAGGCTCATCTCGTTCACCGCTCCCAATATGGCAGTGTGGCTGTGGGCATCGATCAAGCCCGGGGTCACATGCCAACCCTTGCCATCCACCACAAGGGGTGGGCCCGGACGATCGGACCGCTCTCTGGCCTTCGGACCGATGGCTGCGATGCGGCCATCCACCACCAGGAGATCCGCGCGCTCGACACGGCCCGTCTCGGCGCAGGTCCAGAGCGTTGCGTTTTCGATAAGAATGGATCCCGGTTGGGCCAGGGGACCCCGGTCCTCGAGGGGTATGCGGGCGATCCGGGTCCGTTGCAATTCCTGCAACTCCTTCACCCCCTGCTTTTTCTTCTCTCCCTGGGCGGTGGCGGTGCTGTTTGTTTTTGCATCGGGGGAATCAGGAGTTCCGGAGGCGACATCCGTGGATGATCTGGCCTTGGGAGCCTGCGGCGGTTCCCGAAGGATGCGGCCATCAATCCACACCTCGCTGATCTTGTTTTCGGGATCGAAATAGTTGGTGCCTGCAACAACAGTCAGATTCGCCAGCTTACCCGGCTCGATCGTGCCGAGCTGGGACTCCGCACCGAAAAGTCTTGCGGGAACGGTCGTCAGGGCCGCCAGGGCATCCTTCTCAGGCAACCCCCGGGCGATGGCAATCTTCAGGTTCTTGCGGAAGGCTTTGCGATTGGAGAGGCCGCTCGTGCTCAGGGCGATCTGGCATCCGTTGCTCCGCAGGAGCGCTGGATTCTCCGCAGCCCAATCCCAGGCCCGCAACTGGTCCAGACTGACCTGCGTCCAATCTTCATCCTCAGGCAGCTTTGGCAACTCCGGGTAATTGACCGGAACAATGAATGAGGAGTCCCGGGCCAGCAGGTCCGGCCGACGCCACTCCTGCCCGCTGGCGAGGAAAACCGGGTTGAGGCCGATCTCTGCTGCCATCTGGCCTGCGCGCCAGACCATCAAGGCACTGCCGGGCTCAAAAAGGACGGGTAGTTGCTTCTGGAGACAGGGGCGCAGGGCATCGAGCGCGGCGTCATAGGGGGGGCGTTTGCGGCTGGTGGGATTGCGGCCATAATCGGCCTGATCCGCCATATAGTGATTGGCATCAAAGAATGCCTGCCGAATCGAGGCGATGACGCCCATCAGGGAGGATGGGTAGGATCGGCTTTCGGCTGTGCGGACGTCGAACGCGACGTGTTGAAACACGTCGGGCCTCAGAATGGCATCCCCTGCGGAACCATCAGAGAGGTTCACCAGGGTGCTGGAGCCCCGCAGGATGCCCCTGGCAGGGACCACCAGCGCGGCCGTGAATCCCAACTCCCTGAGGCCCGCATTCTGCTTCGGCCGTGGGACGTAGAGGGTTGCCGCGCGGCCCTGCGGCATGAAGCGCGGGTCATCCCGTCCCGGGGAGGTTTCTTTGCCCTCCACACCATGAAACGGGGCCACACCCGCCGTCCAGGCACTGATCGGTTCCACGCCGTCCCCGTTCGGGGTGGGGGCGTTGCTTCCCCCCAACGGCCAATAGCTCTCAATGAATCCGGCGTAGATGGTTTTGCCCGTCATGTCCCACACCCGGGCATCCGGCGGTATGGCGGTATTCGGGCCAACCGCTTGTATGCGCCCGTCCCGGATGATGATGATTCCGGGATCCAGGCATTCGCCCGGCTTCGGGATCACCCGTCCGCCGGTCAGGGCATGTGTTTCCGGGGCGGCGGGCCGGTTTCCCGGCGGCAGCAAGTCCGCCCCGAAGCAGGCATGGGAGGCGATCGCCGCGAGGAAAAACCAGACGGCCCGGCGGGGCGCACCGCTGCAGCGTTGGGTCATTGAGGTCATGCTGCGGCCAATGTAACCACCCGAATTGGCCGCGACAAGGCACGATCCTCAAAAAACCGCACCCTTCCCCGGCACCAACGGTGCGATCCACCTCATGCCCCCGGAATGAACTGCCCCTAAATCCGGTCGCGCCAGAAGTGTGCCCCCCGTCATGGGGTCGGGGTTGGTCCGCCGCCACATAATTCATCCGCGCCTTCGGCATGTCCCCTCTTCGCCCCCGCGCCTTCGGCATGTTCCCCTCAGGCCGCGCCAACGGCGCATCTTATGCCAGCCCGGGGCATCGCCATAGGAATTGGGCAGCGGAATGAACAGATGGCTGAAAGCCCGGTGTCATTTCCGGGATTCGTGGCCGGAACCGATGAACCGGGCCTTCAGCCCTTGGGAAAATCATTTGCGGCCCATTTCCTGGGGCGTTACACCAGGCTGGGATGGGGCCGGGCCGTTGGCCCTTCCTGAACCGAGCGCCAACGGCGAGGCCTGATACCAGCCCGGGGCATCGCCCCGGGTTATATGGCCAATACATAAAAGCCCTGAAGGGGCGTTCTACTTGCCGCCACCCTCGCATTTCCCCCGAACTATTCACCCCCTGCGACCTGCCCCGCCATGCTCTGCACTCTGGCCAGGGTGTCAATCAGATCCCCAACCGTTGAGACCTTTTCCGCCTCGTCATCCCCCACACACACTCCGAAGCGCTCCTCTACCGCCATCACAATCTCGATGACGTCCAGGGAATCTGCCCCCAGATCCTCCTGGATTTTGGCATCCAGAATCAGCTGGTCGGGTTGAACGCCGAGTTGGTGAGTTAGGATCTCAAGGACCACTTTTTTGTCTTGTTCAGATAGAATGTTATTCATAGCGGGATCATCCTACCCCCACATTGCAGGTCTTGATAGTTGGATTGCCGTGAGCTATATTACTAACCAGTCATGTTTGGAAAACTTTTTGCAGAGAGTGGCCTTTCCCTGGATCGGCTCAAGGCCCTGTTGGAGGTGGGGCAGGCTGGCAGCATTGTGAAGGCGGCCGAGGGAGATCCTGTGAGGCAGAGCCAATACAGCCGCCAGATCAAGGAGTTGGAGGACTTCTTCCGCATCCGCCTTATCGAGCGTCAAGGCAGGGGGACGAAGCTGACCCCGGGCGGGCGGGAATTGGCGCGGATATCGCGGTTTTTCATGCTGGGACTTTCCAACTTTCAGCGGGGATGCCTTGCCGAGGAGCATGTTTTCAGGATCGGAGCGGGAGCAACCTTCACGCGGGAATTTCTGATCCCGGCGATCGCCGGGGGTGAAACCGGTGGTGCGACTTATGCCACGGAGATTGCCGGAACTGAGGAGATGGAGCGGCGCTTGCATGATCTGACATTGGACTTTGGCGTGGTGGGGACCAAATCCCTGAGCCGGCCGCTGCAAACCAGAAGCCTGGGCTCCTGGAACGTGGGGTTGTGGATTCCTGTGGGTCTGGGGTTGGGTGAGAAGGATGGTTTGGCGGCGTTTGAGGCGGGTGGTCTGCCCCTCATCCTGGCAAAAAGCGAGTTGGAAGTCCTGGGAGTCGTCATCCCACCGAAGCAACGGACGTTCCTTGTTTGCGATAATTTTCTTGAGGCCCGTATTGCCCTGGATGGAGGGAAGGCCGCGGCCATCCTTCCCCAATTCCTCATGTCAGGCCCGGAAACCGGTTTGTTCCAGGAAGTCCACGTCCCGAAGTTGGAATCTGTGAGTGGATCCTATTCGCTCGCATGGAATCCCCGGTTGCTGCGTTTGAATCCCCACGCAGCGAAGCGGCGGGATGCCATTGCAAGGCTGCTTGCCGGAAGAGTCTCAAGCATGTGCAGTCTTAATAAAAGGCGCGATGCGCCGCAAAATCCCTGATCGTTGGCCGGTGTCCTCGGGGACCGGGAGAAATCTCGCGCTGAGAGGCTGAGGCGCGGAGAAGAAGGGGTTGGGTTGTTTGCGTTTCGGGGATTCTTGTTCAATGACAATTATTCTTCGCCATCAGTGACAATTAAAACTCACCGCGCCAACGGCGCACACTGAGAAAGCCCAGGCCAACGGCCTGGGTATCGGGCATCAAGAAGTCAATCCGGGGGCTGAAGGCCCTTGCTTCTGGCAAAACTCCGATTTGAGGTTGCCCCATTTTCCCACCGCGCCAACGGCGCACAATGAGAAAGCCCAGGCCAACGGCCTGGGTATTGGCCATAATAATAGATCCAAAGGGCTGAAGGCCCGACGTACCCCTCCCCCGGGAATCGCCCGGATGATGCCGGGCCTTCAGCCCTTGGGTTGTTTCAATGGACCATTTCCTGGGGCTGTACCCCAGGCTGGGATTGTGCGCACCGTTGGTGCTGGGGAGGGATGGGAGAACCGCAGATGGGGGGAGGGAAGGCGCGTGTGGACGGGCGTTGACCGGTTTCCCGCGCCAGGGGTCACTGGCCCCATACCACCCGGGTTTGGCCTGAGGGAAATGGAACAGAAGCAAACGATGAGAACGAAGATTCTCTCGGACTCCGTTCCCTTTGTTGGCTTCTGTGAAGAAACTGGTAGAGAGCAAACCCGCGACCGAGTGGTGGATGCAATCACACGCCGGTTCCGGGGTTCACGTTTCGGTGTCGATGGGATAACGGAAGAGGATTGGAAAAATGTTTATTTTGCTATGATTGTGCCGGTAACATTTCACTAGATAAGCAAGAAACACCCTACACGCGGCCCATAATTCTTAAGCCTCATAGTTTTATAGTTTTTGTGAAGTTGGATTAAATAAAATATTGCACTTTTTGTTGGAGCCGGTATAAATGGGGCTGGTTCCTAAGGAGTTGGATGTGGAGATGTATCGGAAAGGGCTTTAGGATCAGCGGATTATCCCGCGTGTTCCTCCTCCTCCGAAGCACCTCCCCGCCAACACCCGTTTCGGCACGATCGAATCAGGGTCTGCCTCGGGAATTTGGTTGAGTGTTGTCCGTTACGGTATTGGAGCTCCTGCTCCAGAAAGAACAGGATTGATAGTAAGAACATCGCCTTGCGCGATGGTCGGAATCCTCCACCGGGAGGCGCTGGATCTGCCAATTTCCAAGGCGGGTAAATGGCGAAAATGCGCCCCGAGTTCTTCCATGTCCCTGAGCAAGGTTTTGGCCGGGACCTTCTTCTCCCCACTTTTTACACGCGCTCGTGCCTTCCCGAAACTCAGCACATACAATATCCCGTCATTGGTGGAGCCAATACACATGGCCGGAAGAAGCCCGGTTCAGGGCTGTGCTGCAGCACAAAGATCGGCCAGAGCATCCCATTGCCACGCTCCCCATGCGGCAGAGATGCAACCAGGACCGGAGGTTGGAGCCAGCCCTGAGTCCGTTTCAATCCATTTCCCTCCATCCCCCCACTTTAGCAAACACAGATTTATGGAACATCCTATGACAACACCCCAACCCGTCCAGTCGTGCATGTCGCACCGGTTCGCCATTCTTGCAAACAGCCTGTTGCTGTCAGTCGTGTTTTGCCTGTCGGCATTCACGGCATGTGGGATTCCATCCGATCCGTCCTCCAACGCCCCGATCCCCTGGTCGGAACTGGGTGCCACGGCCACGGCACAGTATTCGGGTGATGGCTTGTCCATTGCCACCACGCCGGAGGGGGTTGTCCGGCTGCGTTGCACGTTCCAGAAATTGGAGGGGGAGGTCACTCCTGAGGGTCTGTGGTTGACTTCGACAGCCGGATTTGGTGCAGCCGACCGGTTCAGGCTTGTTGCAGGAGCAGTGGGGCGCAGCGGGAGCAGCATGGCGGCACTACCGGCCCGGGGGACTCCCGGCGGGGATGCCTCCCATGCCCGGTTTGTCCGCCCGGGACTGGTGGAGGAATATTCTGTGAGCGTGGATGGGGTGCGGCAGGATTTCGTGGTGTCGGCCCCGCCAGCGGGTGCCGGGGATCTGCGGGTGGAACTTGTGCTGAGTGGGGCCCGGGCGGCCAAAGCTGCGACGGGAGCACAGATCTCTCTGGATGGTTCCGGGCGCAAGCTATCCTATAGCCGACTCCATGTGGCGGATGCCACCGGGCGGGAGTTGGAATCGAGGATCGATGTGGTGACTGCGGACCGGCTGGCCGTGGTGGTGGCGGATGCCGGGGCGGCCTATCCGCTCCGCATTGATCCCACCTTCAGCGATGAGGACTGGATTAGCCTGGGAGGCCGAGCGGGGGCGAGCCATACGGTCAATGTCACCATCGTGGACGGCGCGGGCATTCTGTATGTGGGTGGTGGGTTCCGGGATATCGGCAATCTGCTGTTATCGCGCGGCGTGGCCAAGTGGGATGGCAACACTTGGACGGCTCTGGGCGGGGGAATGGACAATTATGTGTTGGCGCTGCAATTCTCCGGGACCGACCTCTACGCGGGCGGTAAATTCGCCTACGCCACGAACACCGACGGCACGGCCGTCTTTGCCAATGGCATCGCCAAATGGAATGGGACCAACTGGTCCGCCCTGGGGCTGGGCGCTGCCCTCACCGGACTTCAGGAGGTCAAAGCGCTGGCGGTGTCGGGAACCACCGTCTATGCCGGGGGCTCGTTCCTATACACCACCAACACGGGTGGCATTGCCGTGTCCGTCAATCGGGTGGCGAAGTGGGATGGCACCACCTGGTCAGCCTTGGGGGGTGGCGTTGGGGGGGATGTAGTGGGCGCTGCGGCGCTAAACGTTCTTTCTTTGGCTCTCGTCGGTTCCGACCTCTACGTGGGAGGGAGTTTCGCTTATGCCACCAACACGGCTGGGTTTACTCCAAGCAAAGCCACCCTTCGTCCGAGTTCTGTCAATCCCGCAATCCCGGTTTACAGCATCGCCAAATGGAATGGCACCGCCTGGTCGGCGCTCGGCGCGGGGGTGAATGGCAGCGTCTATGCCTTGCTGCCCTCTGGCACCGACCTTTATGCCAGCGGTCAGTTCACTACCGCCACCAACGGAACCTCCACCGCCGTCAGCGTCAACTCCGTGGCGAAGTGGAACCTCACCACCAGCGCTTGGTCGGCCTTGGGGACAGGAGTGAACGGTTCGGTATTCGCCTTGGCGATGTCGGGGACGACGCTCTACGCCGGGGGGCGGGTCACCACGGCGGGCGGAGTCAGTGCCACGAATGTCGCCCAGTGGAACGGCACGGCTTGGTCGCCGCTCGATACCGGAGTGGGCGGCGGCGATGTCTATGCCTTGGCGGCCTATGGAACCAATCTCTACGCCGGCGGCCAAATCACCACCGCCGGCGGTTTCCTTGCGTCCCGAATCGCCCGCTGGAACGGCACGGCTTGGCGCAATTTCCCCGGTGCCCTGGAGAGCTATGTATGGTGCCTGGCGGTGTCCGGAAACCGCCTCTATGCCGGTGGCCAGTTTGCCTCGGCGGATGGGAAGCCCAAGGCCAACCACATCGCCCAGTGGGACGGGAGCGAGTGGACGCCCCTCGGCGGGGGCCTGGGCGGGACGCTGTACAAGATGGCCGTGTCCGGGACGGACCTCTACGCGTGTGGCTATTTCTACTATGCCACCAACAGCGACGGCACAGCCGTTCTCGTCAATAACATCGCCAAATGGGATGGGACCAATTGGTCGGCGCTGGGCGGGGGAGCAAACAATCGAGTGGATGATCTGTTGATGTCGGGGACAGATCTCCACGTCGGCGGTGTGTTCTCGCGCGTCACCAACGCGGGGCCAACTGCGCTGGTCGCTCCCGCCTACGCCAAGTGGGACGGCACGAACTGGTCAACCTCCCTTGGGCGCTTGCGTGTAAATTCAAGCATCGCAGCCATGCAGTTGTCCGGATCGAATCTCTACGTTGGCGGTATTTTTTCAGCTGCCACCAACGCCGGAGGGATTGAGGTACCGCTCAAGAACGTGGCCAAACTGAATCTGGTGTCTGGCGAGTATTCCGGCTACGACGGGTGGCCGAACAATAACGTGAATGCGCTGGCCCTGGATGGCACCACCCTATACGTGGGCGGAATATTCACCGCGCTCACGAACGCGGCGGGAACCCTGCTCAACGCCAACTGCATCGCGCGGCTCGACCTGACGGCCGGCGCTTGGTCCGCGTGGGGGGGAGGCGTCGGCGGTACGTCAACGACGGTGTATTGCTTGGCGATGTCTGGGACGGACCTCTATGTCGGGGGAAGCTATACCAGTGTTACCAATGTGGACGGCAGTACGGTGCTCGCCACCAACCTGGCGATCTGGGACGGCACGACTTGGTCGAGCGTTGGCTCCGGGTATCCACAACTTGTTAGGGCCGTGCTCGCATCCGACACCAACCTGTATGTGGGCGGAAACTTTACCCAGATCGGCGGGAAGTCCGCCTACTATGTGGCGCAAGCGCGGATAACGCCTGGATTGCCGGACACGACCACGACGCTGGCCTCCTCGCCCAATCCTTCCAGCTACGGTGAGAGTGTGACCCTGACAGCGACCCTTTCGACCAATGATGCAACGGGGACAGTGACGTTCAAGGATGGATCCGCAGCGCTCGGGACCGCGATTTTGAGCGGCGGGGTGGCGAGCTTCACCACGAACGGTCTCAGTGCCGGCATTCGGCTGCTGACGGCGGATTACGAGGGGGACTTGAGCTTCGGGCCAGGCACATCCCCCATCCTCACCCAGGTGGTGAATCAGGCCTCAGCGACGGTCTCTTTGCAGGGCTTGAGCCAGACCTACAACGGAACAGCACGTGTGGCAACGGCAACAACACTGCCGGAGGGTTTGCCGGTGACATTCACCTACGATGCCAGCGGGACGGCGCCCATCAACGCGGGCAGCTATGTGGTTGTTGGCACGGTGGGGAACACAAACTACACCGGAGCAGCCACAAACACACTCGTGGTGGCCAGGGGCACACCGAATGTAACCACCTGGCCCGTTGCCAGTGTGATCACTTTAGGGCAGGCGCTTTCGGCATCTTCGCTCACAGGAGGCAGCGTGTCGGTCCCGGGTGGCTTTGGCTTTGCAACACCGGCGACAACCCCTCCGGTGGGGAGCAACCTGCAGTCCGTGGTGTTCACCCCTGATGCGGGCACCAACTATCTTTCTGTGACCGGCTCGGTCGCTGTTGTGGTGATCGCCTCCCCGACGGCCACCACTTTGGCGGCGACCACGGTTCTTGGCACAGTGGCGACTCTGAATGCCAGCATCAATCCCAATGGAGCGGGCAGCGCGGCCTTTTTTCAGTTTGCAACAGGGAGCAATACAGTGGTCAGCACTCTGGCTGGCTCTAGTCCGGCCGGTTATGCCGACGGAATCAGTACGGTGGCGCAATTCGGCGGACCCTACGGTGTCGCTGTGGACGGTGCGGGCAACGTGTATGTGGCGGACCAGAACAATCACCGGATCCGGAAGGTGACTTCGGAAGGGGTGGTGACGACGCTGGCGGGATCGGGTGTGCCTACGTTTAGTGAGGGGACCGGGGTTTCAGCATCATTCAGCTACCCGCAGGGCATCGCGGTGGATGGGGAGGGCAACGTGTATGTGGCTGATTTGTTGAATTCCCGGATTCGGAAGATCACATCAGCCGGGGTGGTGACAACGCTGGCCGGGAGTTCGTATGGGTTTGTGAATGGCACAGGGGCGGCGGCGAGGTTCTCCTATCCCGTTGGGATCGCGCTGGACGCCGCCACCAACCTGTATGTGACGGACGGCAACAACTATGCGATTCGGAAAATTACTCCGGCTGGCGTGGTGACCACGTTGGCGGGCGGCACACAGGGGATAGCCGATGGTACGGGGGCTGCCGCCCAATTTGATGAACCGAGCGGCATCGCGGTGGATGCGGCCGCGAACGTCTATGTTTACAGCAAAAACAGGATCCGCAAGGTAACACCCGCCGGGGTGGTGACGACGCTCGCGGGATCAGGGACGGCGGCTTCAATTGATGGCACAGGGGCGGCGGCGTCTTTTAACGGTGGTTATGGTGGTTTGGCGGTGGATGCCGCCGGAGCCCTTTATGTGTGTGATTTTTACGCAGTACGCAAGGTGACTGCTCGCGGAGTGGTGACGACGATTGCCGGAAGCGCGATCAACAGCGGTCACGTGGATGGGGATGGGAGCGTGGCCCGGTTCGGTGTCCTGAGGGGCGTTGCGCTGGATTCCAACAACAATCTCTTTCTGGCGGATGGTGGTTCATTTACAAGCATTCGCCGGGTTAGCATTCCGATGATAACCTCGGTGGTGTTGGCCGCATCCGGCTTGACGGGCATCCTTCCGGTGCCGGTCAGCCTTGCCGTCAGCAACCTGCAGCCCCAAAATACCTACTACTATACCACCTTCGCGACGAATGTCGCCGGTTCCGGCACAGGTGGTTACCTCAACTTCACCACACCGGCCACCAATGCGCTGCTCAGCGATCTCGCGCTGAGCGCCGGGACGCTCGGTCCTGTCTTTGCCTCGAATACCGTGATCTACACCACGATCGTTTCGAACGAAGTGAGCAGCCTGACGGCCACCGGAACGCTGGCCCAGACGAACGCCGTGATGAAGGTCAACGGGACGACCGTGGCCTCCGGCGTGGCCGGTTCGGCCATCAACCTGGTAGTGGGCACAAACACACTCTCCATCGCTGTGACGGCGCAGGACGGGGTGACGACGAATCTTTACACGGTGTCGGTCTGGCGGTATCCAGCCGTGCCTGCGGGCACCACTCTTGCGGCCAGTAGCATCACATCGGCCAGTGCCACGCTTAACGGAAGCGTTAACCCCGGTGGGGTGGCGGATGCCTTCTTCCAATATGGCACCAGCCCTAACACGGAGTTCATGGTCAGCACACTGGCGGGAGGTTCTACGTTTGGCGATGCGGATGGGACGGGAGCGGATGCCAAGTTCAGAGGGCCTCGCGGGGTTGCGCTTGACACCATTGGCAACGTTTATGTGGCAGACAGCCAAAACAACCGGATCCGTAAAGTGACTCCGGCGGGGGTTGTCACCACGCTGGCGGGATCCGGCACGGCGGCCTGGGCGGATGGCACAGGTTTGGAAGCACAGTTTAATAATCCGGCATGCTTAGTGCTTGACCCCAGTGGCAACATTTATGTGGCAGACACCCAAAACAACCGGATCCGGAAAGTGACTCCGGCGGGGGTGGTGACCACGCTGGCGGGTACGAACGCAACCGGCTGGGCGGATGGCACGGGAGCGGCGGCGACATTCTGGGATCCCACAGGTGTGGCTTTGGATAGCGCTGGCACCATTTACGTGGGGGACAATTCAGGTCAATCCATCCGCAAGGTGACTCAAGGGGGGGTGGTCACCAGGTTAGCCGGACCGCCTTTTCCTCTTTCAGGGTATGTGGATGGCACGAATGCGGCTGCACGGTTCTATGGTCCCTCCGGTGTGGCTGTGGACATCAGTGGAAATGTCTATGTAGTGGACTCCCTTAACCACCGAATGCGCAAAGTGACTCCGGCGGGGGTGGTCACCACGCTGGCGGGAAGCGGTGCGATGGCGTGGGGGGATGGAACGGGCACGAATGCCAGTTTTTACTATCCCGAGGGTGTGGCTCTGGATGGCAGTGGGAATATCTATGTAGGGGACTTCTTTAACCACCGAATCCGCAAAGTGACCCCGGCAGGAGTGGTCACGACGTTGGCTGGTTCCACGGCGGACTTTGCTGATGGCGCTGTCGGGGTGGCGAAATTCAATTCCCCCCGGGGCGTGGCCGTGGATTCAAGCGGCACCGTTTACGTGGCGGACACTGTCAACCACCGCATCCGCAGGATCACCGCGCCCTCGCTGGTGTTGGTCTCTGCCCAGGCAGGTCTTGCCGGGGCCAGTGCAGTGCCTGCAAATCTCGTTCTTTCCGGATTGGTGCCCGGGACGACCTATTACTATAGGAGTGTGGGAACCAACATCGCCGGGACAGCCTATGGCGCGATGCTGAGCTTTACCACGCTGAGCACAAATGCCGTGCTGAACAACCTCGCCCTGAGCGCGGGGACCCTCAGCCCTGTCTTTGCCTCGAACATCGTCAGCTATGCGACCATTGTCTCCAACGGGGTTAGCAGCCTGACGGTGACGGCTACTGCTGCCCAGACGAACGCTGTTTTGAAGGTCAACGGCACGACTGTGGGCTCCGGCGTGGCTAGTTCGGCCATCAATCTGGTAATGGGCACGAACACACTCTCCATCGTCGTGACGGCGCAGGACGGGGTGACCACGAATTTTTACACGGTGTCGGTGTGGCGGTATCCGGCCGTGCCTGCGGGCATCACCCTTGCGGCCAGTAGCATCACATCGGCCAGTGCCACGCTCAACGGAAGCGTTAACCCCGGAGGGGCGGCTGATGCCTTCTTCCAATATGGTACGGGCACCAACGCCAGCGTGATCGTCAGCACTCTGGCCGGTTCCGGGCTGATGGGCTTTACTGATGGCCCGGGCGCGGCGGCGCAGTTCAATTACCCTGTCGGTGTGGCGGTGGATGCGAGCGGGAATGTATATGTGGCGGATGGGGACAACAACCGCATCCGCAAAGTGACCCCTCTGGGTGAGGTCACCACACTGGCCGGTTCCGGCACGGCTGGCTTTGCCGACGCCACGGGAACGGCAGCGCAGTTCAATGTTCCCTACGGTGTGGCGGTGGATGCCAGCGGGAATGTTTACGTGGGGGATCCGAACAACCATCGGATCCGCAAAGTGTCACCGGTGGGAGTCGTCACGACCCTGGCGGGCTCGGGCACATCCGCTTTTGCTGATGGCACAGGCGTTGCGGCGCAGTTCGCTTCGCCATCTGGTGTGGCGGTGGATGCGAGTGGAAATGTTTACGTGGCCGACAACCTCAACCAGCGGATCCGCAAAGTGTCGCCGGTGGGAGTAGTCACAACGCTGGCCGGTTCCGGGACGGCTGGATTTGCCGACGGCACGGCAGCGGATGCGCAGTTTAGTTCCCCGCGGGGCGTGGGGGTGGCTGCTGATGGGAATGTCTATGTGGCGGATTACAGCAACAGCCGCATCCGCAAAGTGACCCCGGTCGGGCTGGTAACCACTCTGGCAGGTTCCACCACCGGCTTTGCGGACGGCACGGGCGCAGCGGCACAGTTCCATTTTACGTGGGGTGTGGCGGTGGGTGCCGGTGGCACGATGTTTGTTTCGGATACGGCCAACCACCGTATCCGCAAAGTGACCCCGGTGGGCGATGTCACGACTCTGGCCGGCTCGGGCACAATCGGTTTTGCTGATGGCACGGCAGAGACTGCGCAGTTCACTCGTCCGCTCGGTATGGCGGTGGACAGGATGGGGAATGTCTATGTGGCCGATAATGGCAACCACCGAATCCGGAAGATTACCCCGGATTCCCTACTGTCGGTGCTCGCTCAAAGCGGACTGGTCGGCCCGAACGTTCTCCCTGCCAGCCTGATGCTTACGAACCTGACGCCTGAGACGACCTATTACTATCGTGCGGTCGGAACGAATGTTGCCGGGACAAATTACGGAGAGTTCCTGAGCTTTGTGACGCTGAGCACCAACGCGGCCCTGTCGGGCCTGGTGGCCAATGTTGGCCCGCTGACACCGGTCTTTGCGGCTGGAACCGGCACCTACTGGACGGGAGTTACCAATGGGGTGACGAACATGACGATCACGGCGACGGTGGCGCAGAGCAACGCGACGGTGAAAGTGAACGGCACAACGGTTGCTTCTGGAACGGCTTCCGGATGGATCAGCCTGGTGGTTGGCACAAGCAGCATCCCGGTTGAGGTGACCGCCCAGGATGGGACCACCATCACGACCTACACAGTCATGGTGATTCGGGAGCCTGCGGTCCCGGCGTTCACCAGTCTTGCGGCCAGTTTGATTGGGAGCAATGTCGTGACCCTGAGTGTGAGCATGACCCCCTACGACCTGCCGACCGGTTCATTCTTCCAATACGGCTCGGTCACGAACCTGACAGGGGCCACGTTCAGCACGTTGATGGATGGGGTGTGGAACGGCATGGCACCGGTTGCGATCACCAATCTGGTGACTCAGCTGATTCCTGACACCGCCTATTACTACAGGGCGGGAGTGACCAATCGGATTGGGACCAATTACAGCGACATCCTGAGTTTCAGGACATTGCCAGTGAACCGGGCGCCTGAGCTGGCGGTGGGAATCACCAATCTGGTGGCAACCTACAATTCGGCCTTCAGTTACACCTTCCTGGCGGGAACCTTCACGGATCCGGATGGCAACACCCTGACCTACACAGCCTACGGCTTGCCGGGCGGGATCACGCTCAATTCCGACACGCGGACCTTCTCCGGAACGCCGACGGCGGCCGGGAGCAACTGGGTGACGCTTGTGGCGAATGACAGTTACCTGAATGCCACGAACAGGTTTGCGATTGTGGTGAATAAGGCGGCGGCCAGCGTGCAACTGGCATCGCTGACCCAGACCTACGACGGCACGCCCCGGGAGGTAACGAGTTGGACAACGCCGAGCAACCTGACGGTCTCTGTGACCTACAATGGGCTGGGGGAGCTGCCGGTCAATGCGGGCAGTTACACAGCCGTTGGCACCATTGTGGATGCCAATTATGCTGGCAGCGGGACAAACACCCTGACGGTGGCCAAGGCACCGCTGCTGGTGATAGCGGATTACAAGAGCCGGGTGTATGGGCACACCAATCCGTTGTGTAGCGCCAGTTACAGCGGGATTCAGACCAACAGGCCCACAATATTGGTAGCGAAGGGTGGTGGGACAAAGGTGAAGTTTGTCACCGACCCGATACCCTTCACAGGTGCCCCCTCTTTGACGACCCCTGCGGATGTGACCAGTCCTGTGGGTCCCTACACCATCACAGCAGCACTGGGAACTTTGGCATCTTCGAACTACAGCTTCTCCTTCACAAACGGCGTGCTGACGGTTGAGCAGGCGGTTGTGACGGTGGCAGCCGACAACAAGAGCCGGAATTATGCTTCGACGAATCCGGTGTTCACAGCCAGTTACACGGGATGGTTGAATGGGGACACAACGAATGTTCTGAGCGGTGCTCCCTCTCTGACGAGCACGACGACCACGAACAGCGCGGCTGGTGGTTACACGATCGCCGCTGCGATTGGCACGCTGAGCGCGACGAACTACAGCTTTGCCTTCACGAATGCCACTCTGACAGTGGACAAGGCTGCGATGAGCATCACGGCTGATGCGACCAATCGTCTGTATGGTGCCACCAACCCTGTATTCACGGGAACAGTGGTGGGGGTGCTGAACAACGACAACATCACAGGCCTCTACACATCCTGGGCAAATTCATTCAGTCCTGTGGCGACCTACGACATTGTTCCATCGCTCAGTGACCCGGACAGCAAGCTGGGCAACTACACCGTGACCACCAACAAGGCCTTTCTGAGCATCACGAAGGCGCCGCTGCTGGTGATCGGGGACTACAAGAGCCGGGTGTATGGGCACACCAACCCGGTGTTCACAGCCAGCTACAGCGGGTTTGTGAACAACGAGGGAATCAGGTCCCTGGGTAGTCGTGGCAGTGGCAAGACTCCGTTGACACCCTCTCCGGTAACCGGTGCAGCTTCCCTGACGACTACGGCCGATGTGGCCAGTCCTGTGGGGCCCTACACCATCACGGCGGCGTTGGGAACCCTGGCCTCCGCGAACTACAGTTTCTCGTTCACAAACGGCGTGCTGACGGTTGAGCAG
>CAIWMU010000222.1 GCA_903913865.1 uncultured Verrucomicrobia subdivision 3 bacterium | reverse complement strand
TGGACCAACCCTACGGAATCGGAGGGAAGCGGGCAAGAACAATAGCAATATATTAGAGACAACAGCTAAACCTCTGTAAATAGCAGTCTGTATTATCTACAACCCACTTTAATTGACAAATATAGGGGGAAGATCAGCCAGACGCCGGGGTGGAAAGGATGCAAAAGAGAAACAGAACTTCGACCACCTCAGAACTCCGGTCCGATCAGAGGCGGCCAGGCCACCCTGCCCTCCGAATGGATGTGAAGCCAGTCCAGAGACACCAAGACCCGAAGCGACCACCCTGGAGGGTTGAACCGTCTGGAACTTACCGCTCAGAGCCTTTTTTAGGAGAAATATTTTTTACCGGGGAGAGTCTCCTGAGTCCAAAGGCATCCTTGGGAAGTTGCATGGACCGCAAAAACGTCCAAGAAGTGTCCAAGCATGGAAGGGGAAAGTTTTTTTAAAAGCTGTAAACCCTTGATAATGAATGGTGCACCCAATAGGAGTTGAACCTATAACCTTCTGATCCGTAGTCAGACGCTCTATCCAATTGAGCTATGGGTGCGCTCTCGAGAGGTGTGACGTTACAGGGGACAGGGCAGACGCGCAAGTCGAAATTTGTTTGAATCGAATTTTTAGGTGATCAAACGACAGGTCCACAGACAGGTATGATCCGCAGATTTTACAGATTACCGCAGATGGGGGTCGGGAACCGGCCTGCAGCAGGCATGTAGCCGGAGGAGGAATCTATGGAGTGCGGGCTGCCTGCAACCGTTTGCCAACGATCTCAACCTCGGCAAAGACCCGGAGCATGTTGCCTCCGGCGATCTTTTCAATATCCGCCGGGGTGTAACCCCGACGCAGCATCTCGGCAAGGAGCATGGGGTATTTTGAGACATCCTCCAACCCCTCAACGCTGCCGTGGAAGCCCTCGAAATCTGAACCGATGCCAACATGGTCCACTCCGACAACCTTGCACAAATGGTCCAGATGATCAGCCACGTCCTGAATGGTGGCTTTTGGCGAAGGATGCAGAGCCCGCCACTTTTCCAACTCCTGTTCGACTTTTGCCGAATCGGAAAACTCGCGGGTGAGCCGGGCCCGTTCCGTGACGGCAGCGTTAAAATGGGCTGCACTTGCGTTGTTCAAGTAGCCGGGGAGGAAGCAGACCATCACGAGGCCCTTATTGAGTTTGACCTGCCGGAGGATGTCATCCGGGACGTTTCGGAGATGGTCGCACAGCGCCCGGGCCGAGGAGTGCGTGAAGACCACCGGGGCCTGGGATATTTGCAGTGCCTGCCGCATGACATCATCTGTGACGTGCGAGAGGTCCACCATCATGCCGAGCCGGTTCAACTCGCGGATGACATCCCCGCCAAAAGCCGTCAGGCCGTGGTGCCGGGCCACATCCCCTGCGGCATCGGCCCAGTCGTTGTTTTTGACATGGGTGAGCGTCAAATACCGGGCACCCAGCGAGTGGAACATGCGGAGGACGGCCAGGGAGTTGTTGATGGCGTGCCCGCCCTCGACCCCGATGAGGGAGGCAAGCCGGCCCTCGTGGTGGATGCGCCGGATGTCGGCGGCGGTCAGGGCGAGTTCTGTCGCATCCGAATAGCGCCGCACCATCCGGTGGACCATGTCGAATTGCTCCAGAGCCGTCTGGACGGCCTCCGGGCCGGGAAGTGTGCCGGGAACATAGACCGCCCAGAACTGACCACCCACCCCGCCCTGACGGAGCCGGGGAAAATCTGTGACGAGATTTGCCGGTGGGCCGCTGGCATCGCCCCGCAGGTTGAAGGCGTCCAGATTGTTGGTGAATTTGCGGTATTGCCAGGGCAGATCGTTGTGCCCGTCGATAAGGGGTGTCCTGCGGAGGACATCCCGCACCTCAGCCAGCCTCGCGACTCCCTCCGGGGACTCAGCAGATTGAGCTGGAGCATTCATGCAAAGCAAAATCCCGGCGAGCACCCAAAATGGAAACGGGGTGATCGACATGGATTCTAGTCATCAACTGAACCAAGCTTCGTCAGGACGTTGAGATCCTCCAGAGTCGTTGTATCCCCCTTGACCTCCATACCAGAGGCGATCTGCTTCAGGATGCGGCGCATGATCTTGCCTGAACGGGTCTTGGGGAGGGCTTCGGCAAAGCGGATGTCATCCGGCTTGGCAACCGGCCCGATTTCCTTGGCCACGTGCTGGCGAAGCTCATCCCTAAGCCCCGGATTGGCAAAAATACCGCTCTTGAGGGTCACGAAGGCCACAAGGGCCTGACCTTTCAGATCATCAGGCCGCCCCACAACGGCTGCCTCAGCCACCTTGGGATGGCTCACAAGAGCACTCTCCACTTCCGCCGTGCCGATGCGGTGACCCGCAACGTTCAGGACATCATCAATCCGGCCCACGATCCAAAAATACCCATCTTTGTCCTGTCGGCATCCATCCCCGGTGAAGTAACTGCCGGCAACCTCTGTCCAGTATACCTGCTTGTAGCGTTTCGGGTCTCCCCAGAGCCCGCGAAGCATTCCGGGCCACGGTTTGCGAATGACGAGTTTGCCACCTGAGTTCCTCGGCACGCCACGACCAAGGTCATCAACCACCTCCGGCACAATGCCAAAGAACGGAAGCGTGGCTGAGCCGGGCTTGGTGGGGGTCGCTCCGGGAAGCGGGGATATCATGATGCCGCCGGTTTCCGTCTGCCACCAAGTATCGACAATGGGACAGCGCTTGCCGCCAATCGTTTCGTAATACCACATCCAGGCTTCCGGATTGATCGGCTCCCCGACACTGCCGAGAAGGCGCAGCGAACTCAGATCGTGCTTCTTCGGCCATTCCGTTCCCCACTTCATGAACGCGCGAATCGCAGTCGGGGCGGTGTAGAAAATGGTGACTCCGTAATGCTCGATGATGCTCCAGAACCGGTCAGGCTCAGGGCAATTCGGCGCGCCCTCATACATGAGGCTGGTGGCACCATTGGCGAGGGGCCCATAGACCACATAGCTGTGGCCTGTAACCCATCCAATATCGGCCGTGCACCAATAAACATCCTCCTCGCGCAGATCAAAAACGTAGCGGGAGGTCATCTTCGCATAGAGAAGATAGCCGCCGGTGGTGTGGAGAATGCCTTTCGGCTTTCCGGTCGATCCGCTGGTGTAAAGAATGAAGAGTGGCGCCTCGCTGTCCATGGGCTCGGCGGGACATTGCGCGGAAGCCTTGGCAATCTCCTGATGCCACCACAGGTCCCTGCCCTCTGTCCAATTGATCTCCGAGCCGGTCCGGCGCAGCACGATCACCTTCTCCACCGTGGCGGTGAGGAGATCGCCCTGCGAGGATTTCAGCCCGAAGGCATCATCCACACTTTGCTTCAGCGGAACCACAGCGCCACGGCGGAAGCCTCCGTCCGCAGTGATCACCAGCTTGGCCTGTGAATCAAAAATACGATCCGCAACGGATTGTGCGCTGAATCCGCCAAACACGACGGAATGCACCGCGCCGATCCTGGCGCAGGCCAGCATCGCCACAGCCGCCTCAGGAACCATTGGCATGTAAATGAGGACTCTGTCCCCCTTCTTCAAACCGGCGGCCTTGAGCACATTGCCAAAGCGGCAGACATCGTGGTGAAGCTGCTTGTACGTGATGACCCGGCGTTCCCCCGGTTTCTCTTCAGAAGCGGGCTCGCCCTCCCAGATCAGGGCTGCCTTGTTGGCGCGGGCTGTTCCGAGGTGCCGGTCCAGGCAGTTCTCACTGACATTCAGCTGGCCTCCCACGAACCATTTCGCGACAGGCTCTTTCCAATCCAGCACCTTCTTCCACGGCTTCCGCCAGACCAGTTCCTGTTTGGCCTGCTTCGCCCAGAACTTTTCAGGGCTCGTTACCGATTCCTTGTAAAGCTTGCGATACTCGGCGAGGGATTTGATGTGCGCCGCCTTGCTGAAAGGCTTTGGCGGCGTGAAGACACGCTTTTCCTTTGAAACGGACTCAATGCTCGTATTGGCTTGCGGTTGGGCCATAAAATCAATGTGTTGTGCTTGTGGCTGTTATTCTAAATAAGAAGTGCCAACCGTCAAGCTGCTCCACCGCCCAACCGTTCACTTCACCTGCACAACGCCAGTGCCCTTCACGACCTCGCCGATGACCCAGGCCCGGGTGCCGCGCCGCTTGATGAACTGCATCACCTGATCTGCCTGGGCAGCCGACACAATCAACGTCATGCCAATCCCCATGTTGAACACCTGGTAAAGTTCCTCATCCGGCACACCCCCGCGGGATTGAATAATCTGGAAGACCGGCAGTATCTCCCAGCTGCCTTTGCGGATCGAAACGTCGCAGTTCTTCGGGATCACGCGCGGAATGTTGTCCACAAACCCGCCACCGGTGATGTGTGCCATGCCCTTCAATCCCCAGGCACTGCGAGGCCCCTTGTTGAACTTCTTGATGATCTCGCGGGTCAGCAGCCCATAACTGACGTGCACCTTGAGCATTTCATCACCGATGGTCCCCCCTAGTTCCGCGACCCTGGTCCCGGGCTTCATCTTCAGATCCTCAAAGAAAATCTTCCGCGCAAGAGAGTAGCCGTTTGTATGAAGGCCGTTGGATTCCAGGCCGATCACCACATCGCCCCGCCGCGTGTTCCTGCCGTCCAGCATCCGGTCCTTCTCCACAACCCCCACGATCGTTCCGCTGACGTCGTATTCCCCCGCCTGGTAAAATCCCGGCATCTGGGCGGTCTCGCCACCGATCAGGGCGCAACGGTTCTCAGCGCACGCCTGAGCAAATCCCCGGATGATGTCCGTGAACACCCCGGGCTCAAGTTTCCCGGTGCCCAGATAATCGAGAAAGAACAGCGGCTCAGCCCCCAGCACCGCGATGTCATTCACGCAGTGGTTCACCAAATCCTGACCGATGGTGTCGTGACGGCCAACGGCGAAGGCGATTTTCAGTTTCGTCCCCACTCCGTCCACGCTGGAGACAAGCACCGGTTGCTTGTGCTTCTTCAAGTTGAGGGCAAAGAGCCCCCCGAAGCCGCCCACCTTTCCCAGCACTTCCGGCCGGTGTGTGGTCGCCAGCAGCTGCGGCAGGGTCGCCTTAACTTTGTTTCCCAGATCGATGTCAACACCCGCACGGGCATACGCTTTTTGTTTCATGACAGGCGCCATTAACGGCTAAGCCATTCATCCCGCCAAGCAGAAAAATTCAAAAACTGTCATTCTCACATCCCCGGGCTGTGTCATCTCTTCTCATTTCTCCCTAAAAATTGCGGGTAATCCCCCTGCCCGTGCCCGCATGGGGGCGTGACATTCCCAGAGGCTGATCCGCCTCGTGTCACCCCCGAAGTCACGAGCGGGCTCGGGCGTTGCGCCCTGCTCTACGATGTTGGAAATTACCGGCGTAAAGACAAATTCATCCTCGCCCTGTCATTCACTCTGCGGTAAACAGTTGGCATGAATAATCCGCGCCTCGGTTGGATTCCCGCCATCGCCATCACGGCCCTGATGTTGGTCATGGGTTGCCAGCAATTGCCACATGCCCGGAACGCGCAAACGACCTTTCCCGCCGGGAAACTTCAGGCCATGGATGAGGCAATCGGTCAGGCGATCGCCGACAAAAAATGTCCCGGAGGTGTTTTGTGGCTTGAGCGGGGACAGGCGATTTATCACCGCGCCTACGGCAATCGAGCACTCGTGCCGGCAGTTGAGCAGATGACGGAGGACACCATTTTCGATGCGGCATCCCTGACGAAGGTGGTTGCCGCAACCCCCGCAATCATGCTGTTGATCGAGCGTGGAATGGTGGGGCTTGAGGATCCCGTCGCGAAATACATCCCAGAGTTTACCGGCGGCGGAAAGGAGACGGTCACCGTCCGCCAGCTTCTGACACATACTTCAGGGTTGCGCCCTGATATCGAGACCCGAAGCGACTGGACCGGGCAATCGACAGCTATCCGGAAAGCCTGTGAAGAGCAGCTGCAAACGCCCCCCGGCACCGCTCTGCGCTACAGCGACATCAATTTCTTTCTGCTGGGAGAGATCGCCTCCCGGGTAGCCAGGACCCCATTGGAGACTTTTGTGCAGCAGCAGGTATACACGCCTCTTGGAATGAAAGACTCGAGCTTCCTGCCTCCCCAATCGAAGCTCGCCCGGGTGGCCCCCACGGAGGTCGTGAACGGCAAGCCCTACAGGGGTGTCGTGCATGATCCCACGGCCCGCAAGATGGGCGGAGTGGCGGGGCACGCAGGGCTCTTCACCACAGCAGCGGATCTGGCCAGGTATGCCCGAATGCTGCTGAACGAGGGATCTCTGGACGGCGTCCGCATCTTCAAGCCGGAGACCGTCCGCCTGATGACCCGGGTGCAGACGCCGGACACAATACCGGCACGGCGGGGATTGGGCTGGGATATTGATTCCAACTACAGCAGCCTGCGCGGCGGGATCTTCCCCCTCGGCTCGTATGGCCATACAGGCTGGACGGGAACATCCCTGTGGATAGACCCCTTCTCCCGCACGTTCGTCATCTTCCTCTCGAACCGCAACCATCCCGATGAATCCGGCAACGTCATCCCCCTCCGGGTCCGGCTTGGCACCCTGGCGGCCGAGGCTGTGAGCGGCTTCAATTTCACGAATGTTCCGGGTGCCTTGAAGCCGCGCCCACGCGAAACCACCAACAGTGCCATCGGCCCGGTCCTCAATGGCATCGATGTGCTGGCCCGGAACCGTTTTGCCCCGCTCAAGGGTCTTCGCCTTGGGTTGATCACCAACCACACAGGCCATGACCGGGATCGTAATCCGACCATTGACCTCCTCAAAAACGCGCCCGGCATTCAGCTGAAGGCCCTCTTCAGCCCGGAACACGGCATCCGGGGTGCGCAGGATGAGAAGATCGGCGATTCGATTGATGAAAAGACCGGATTGCCGGTTTACAGCCTGTATGGAAAAGTTCAGAAACCGCAACCACAGCAACTGAAGGATATTGACGCCCTGGTCTATGACATTCAGGACATCGGGTGCCGCTTCTACACTTACACCTCCACCATGGGCCTTGCTCTCGAGGCCGCCGGGGAGAACAACCTCCCCATCTTCGTTCTGGACCGGGTAAACCCCATTGATGGCGCAACAATTGACGGCCCGGTGTTGTCCGGCAAGACGAGTTTCGTGGGCTTCCACCCCATCCCGCTCCGTTACGGGATGACCATCGGGGAACTCGCCCGCATGTTCAATGCCGAGCGCAACAGCAAGGCCCGTCTTACTGTCATCCCCCTGGAGCAGTGGAAGAGATCCTATTACATGGATGAAACAGGCCTGCCCTGGACGAATCCTTCGCCGAACATGCGGAACCTCACTGAGGCCATCCTGTATCCGGGAATCGGGCTTCTCGAGAGCGCCCTCTCTGTGGGTCGGGGAACGGATACCCCCTTTGAAATTGTGGGTGCGCCCTATATCGACGACGTGCGCTTGGCCAAAGAGTTGAGCGCAGCGAACCTTCCGGGAGTCCGGTTCGTGCCAGTCCGGTTCACGCCAAAAGCGAGCATCCATAAGGATAAGGCCTGCGGCGGGGTGTATATCCTGCTCACAGACCGTCACGCCTGCAACGTTGTCGATGTCGGGTTGGAGATCGCCCTGACACTTCAGAAGCTGTATCCGGCGGATTTCAAAGCCGAGAAGATCAGCCACCTGCTACTGCATCCGGCAACCCTCGAAGCGATCAAGACTGGCAAGCCGCTCGCAGACATTCGTGCATCCTGGAAGGATGACCTGAAGGAGTTCGAACAGCGGCGGGCAAAGTATCTTTTATACTGATCACCTCCCGCACGGGCCGGGAGATCACTTCAGCTCGATCCTGCGTGCCGTCGTCCACGGGTGTTCCCGATTATCGATGATGAGGGTTCTGGGAAGAAGTTCAACGGTATGCCCGAATAATCGAAGGGTGACGGAACCCGGCAGAAACGTGGTGTCCATGAAAACACATTGCCCGAAAGGAACTTCAAAAGGGAGCGGCTTGGGATCAACAAATGACAAGGTGCCCGGATTGACCGGTCCACTCTGCGTTAGAAAGGCCAGCTCCTGATTGGTGATGCCCAGCCTGTGCTGGTTGATTTGCACCACCGGATACCCGCCCTCGCCCTGCGTAAAGGAAACCTGCCAGGGGCCAAGCCTTGAACGGCGCCATTGAATTCCACCGTAGAGGCAGCCATAACCGATGGCCGCCAGCAGAAAGGCATTCAAGAAAACACGATGCTGCCCGGCACCCATCACAACGGCTCCCGGCCCGCAAATCCTGAATCCAATTCATGCCAGAACTCGATGTCATCGTCATCCTGCTCCCAGCATAGGAACACCTCCCGACCACCAATAATCGCCGGAAAATCGAGCAGACCCCGATCCACATCCTTGATCTGGATCTCCCGCTTGCTGAACTCGGCAAACAACTGTTCCACCGCCACAACCGCTTTCACCCAGCGATTCACCATCTCCCCGCCCAGATCCTGCCCGGGGGCCAGCAACCCGGTGATGCGCTTTTCATACTTGGCCACTTCCGCGAGGGAGGCCCGGAGCTTCTCCAGCCATCCACGAATCTGGGGCAGAAGCGACCGCACCTCATCGCGTGTGTAATGGTTTGTGAAATGGAAGGGCATTGTCTATCGGGGTTTCTTTTCCTGTGTGTCGAGCTTCTTTTTGACCTCCGCGCTGGGCTCCACCTGAAGAGATTTGCGCCAGGCATCACAAGCCTCATCCCCCCGCCCAAGAGCCGAAAGAATATCCCCCAGATGATCCAGCAGGACGGCATCCGGCTCTTCGGAAAGCTTCACGGATTTTTGAACATGCACGAGGGCTTCCTGCGGTTGTTTGAGTTGAAACAGGACCCAGGCCATGCTGTCCAGATAGGCTGCGTTCTCGGGTTCACGCTTGAGCGCCTTTTCGATATACTCCCGAGCCTTTGCCAGGTTTGTTCCGTGCTCTGCCCACATGTAACCGAGGTAGTTCAGCGTTTCCGGATTGTCCGGGGCAAGTTCCAGGCTCTTCTCGAAATACTTCTCCGCCTCAACCAGATCCCCCTTGCGCTCATGGGTGGCACCGATTTGAAAAAAGAAGCTCTCAGTCAATCGCTTCGGATCTGTGGCACGGGCGATCACTTCGGCCGCGGTGAAATGTTCCAGAGCCTCCTGATAAGCCTTCTCCTGCCGGAATGCGACAGCCAAAAGGTATTCCCGGATGAAGCTCTGTGGGAACTTCTGACCAGCCTGCTCGAGAGCTGTCCGGGCATCACTCGTCCGGTTCAGTCCCAGGAGTGCGGAGGCCATGTCGTAGTAGGCGTGCTCAAAATTGGGGTTGAGGATCAGAGCTTTTCGGAAGTAGTCCACCGCCTCATCCAGATGCTTGTCTTCAAATGCGAGGCCACCGAGATAATAGTAGATCTGTGGATTGGTTGAATCCTCCTTGAGGATCGCCAGCAACTGTTCTGTGGCCCCTTTTCGATCGCTGTTCCTGATGTAAATCTCAGCCAGCTTGGCGTGAACACGCTCACGAACCTGGGGAATGTCCGGAAGCGTTTTGAGAAGCTCCAGATACAGTTCGGCCGCACGCGTTGAATCCCCCAGGAGATTAAAACCGTCGGCAAGTTTGAGCAGAATCTCAGGGTCTTTGGACTGGAGCCGGTCGGCTCGCTTTAGCAGCATCAGGGCATTTGTGTTCCCCTGCTGCCGTCGGGCCGGGAATTGCAGGCCCAACGCGGCATAGTATTCCGAGATACCGACGAGAAAGCCTGGATCATCCGCTCCCTTCTTCTGCGCCTCCGCCAGAACCTTCAACGCCTCCTCAGGATTCTTGGCCTGGGCGTGCTGGATGAAGAGATTCTGGTAGGCGGCGAGTGAAGTGGGGGATTTTTGAATCGCCCTGCGATTGGCCTGTATGGCCAACTCACGCTTACCCTGCTGGCCGTAAATGAACCCCAGTCTGGCGTAAATTGGAGCCCCGGCGTCGGGACGGGCGGAGGCCTTTTGAAGAAGATCCACTGCGCGATCAATCTGCTTTGCACCCAACAAACGGGCGGAGACGTTCAAAACAAGAGTTTCGTCGTCCAAGTCGCCGAGAGCGGCGCCCGCGTAGGCTTCCAAAGCAGCTGCTGGCTCTCCCTTGGCTTCCAGCAGGGCTGCGGAAGCGTAAAGGGCATGCGATTTCACAACCTCCTGCAGGGATCGGGAGCCCGGTTTGGACGCCCTGCTGCGGGAAGGTTCCTTGCCACTGGAAGGCTCATGCTTCACCGAAGCACAGCCCGCCAGCAGAAGGCTGGAAATAACAATGACAAGGCCTTTCATCTTAAACAACTATACAATGGATACGGCCTCCCATCCATCAAACAATCAACAGGCGGGCCATGCCAAACGGCATAGCCCGCCCAGATCAAAAAAACCAACCGGACTACTTCTGCCAGGTTCGCTTCTTATGGCGATTCGCGCGAAGCTTCTTTCGGCGCTTGTGCTTGTTAATTTTTGCTTTCCTGCGTTTCTTTAATGAACCCATAATTTTTCAACCGCCATGATCGGAGACTCCCGTTTGGGTCTCCCAAGGCATCGCGTCATGTCTTTGAGCCCGTCACAGCGTCCCTTAGCCTGTCGAATTAAACCCCTCCCGTCAAGAGCCCGTTTGCTAAAAACAATAAATGTCAGCCTGGATGCCAGGAACACTTCATTCCTGCTTGCGGTTGAGTTTGCCCCCAAACCCAAAAACCTCCACATTCGGAATGTGCAAATCCTCCACAGGCAGCAAGTCCAGCGAACGATCAGAATCTACGCGCGCTCGGTTCTGACAGGTTTGGCAGTTCTGGGAATTCTCCTTAGCCCGCCCCCCGCACCAGCAAGACAGGCTCCAGCCGCTTCACTGATGGTCATCGCCCCCAAGCAGTTCCATGCCGATCTTGCGGATTTCATCAAACACAAGAACCACCAACTTCCCACCCGGTTGGTGGCTCTCGAAAAGATCCTCAAAGACACCCCCGGAGTGGATGATCCGGCGCGTGTGAAACAGTTTCTCTATAACGCCTGGCGTAAAAATGGAGTCCGCTATGCCCTGCTGGTTGGTGATGCTGATGTTTTTCCCGTCCGTTACATGGTGTTGGATCGGGTCACCCCACCGGCTTTTGACTACGCGTTTTACCCAAGCGACCTCTACTACGGGGATGTGGCGCGAGCCGATGGAAGCTTTGATGATTGGAATGGTCAGAAAGAGGGAGTCCACGCCACCTATTTTGGCGAGGTCCGGGGGGAGAAAAACAAGGGGGACCCTATCAACTTTGACTCGATACATTACAAGCCTGAAATTGCAGTAGGCCGCTGGCCGGTCAGCACGGTGGAGGAAGTCCGCATGATGGCAGCCAAAAGTATCCTGCATGAAAGCCAAACTTTGTCACAACCGTCCGCACCACTCCCCAAGGTGGCCTGGTTTGGAGTGGGAGGCTGGGTGGACAGCCGCCCCCTGCTGGAGAAACTGGCGAAAAGCCTCGAGGGACGCTGGCAATCCGAAAAACGCTACTACAAGGATCAACATGACTACGGCACTCCGGCCCCAGACCACAGAGAACTGCTGAACATCCTCAACAACGACCCCGGAGTTGGTTTGATCTGCCACACCGGCCACGGTCAGGATCTGGCCTGGGAACAATGCCTGAGTGTCGGGGACATTCCCCGGATGACCAACATCAACCACACCCCTGTCATGGTTTCGATCGGTTGCTCCACCGCCCGATTCGCCACACTTCCCCCTTATGAACCGTATGTTGATGTGAACGGAAACTCCCATGCGGGCTCGGATCACAAGGAGGTCTTCACATCGCCACCTCCCCCTCCCGCCTGCTACCAGAGCGGCCGCTACAACCCGCCCGGGCTTGGCGAACAGCTGCTGCGGAATGGCAAATCCGGCGCAATCGCCTATATCGGCTGCAACACCGGCTCCCAACCGTGCGCGCTCTCCCTGTTGGAGGGGTTCATCGGCGCTCTCAGCCACCAGCAACACCCTCGACTGGGTGATTGCTGGAATGAGGCAATCAGCTTCTACTACGACAACGAGCACCTCGCCACGCTGAAACCGGATGCAGAATGGTATCCCCCGAGCATTTTCTTTCAGGGAATGAAGTTCATGATGTTCGGCGATCCCACCCTTCCCATGGCATCAACCCTGACGCCCTCCAAAAAGTAGGATCCCGGAACTCTCCGGCCAGCCGTCCAGCGAAGATGGGGCATCCCCTCCCCTTTGGCGTCTTCGCGGCAAATTTGCGACTTGGAACGGCGCAACTTTTTCCGTATTCTGGTTTTGACTTAAGAGCCAGATCGGTCTGTATGCCACAATTTTCTTACAAAGCACGGCGGCGCTCGGGTGAGGTGGTCGAGGGAGTCCTTGATGCCGCTGATCGCTCGGCCGCACTCCTGCAAATCGAGCGCCTTGGACTTTTCCCGGTGGCGGTGGATGCCGCCCGGGGCGGTGCCGTTGCAGCAGACCGGACTCCCCGGACCAAGGGGGATTGGAAGGCGCTGCTGCCCCCCACCTTGCGGGAGGCGATGGGCCGGAAACGCAAACCCAAGCTGCAGGAACTTGCCACCTTCACCCAGCAGCTGGCCAACCTCCTCAACTCAGGAATGCCCCTCACAGTTGCCCTGAACAGCATGACCCATCTGGAAACCAAGGGGATCTCGGCGGATGTGAGCCGGGAACTGAGGCAGGATGTCATGGAAGGCCGCAGCCTCTCGGATTCGATGACCAAGCAGCCCCGGATTTTCTCCGACCTCTATGTCAACATGGTGCGGGCGGGTGAATCCAGCGGTGCCCTTGTGGAGGTGCTTCGGCGCATGGCGGAGCATTTCGAGCGGTTTGCCGAGGTGCAGTCCAAGTTCACATCGGCCCTCGTTTATCCGGCATTCGTCGCGGTCGTCGGCATCGCGATCATGTTCTTCTTCATGACCTACATGCTGCCGAAATTCATGTCGATCTTTCAGGGGATGAACGTCCAACTCCCCCTGGTGACCCAGATTTTGGTCAGCGTCAGCGATGTCTTTGCAGGTTATTGGTGGCTGATGCTCCTTGTCATCATCGCTGCCATCGTCCTCTTCAGACGCTTTCAAAGCACGCCCGGTGGTCGACGCCGGTTGGATCAGTGGAAAATGAGCATGCCCATTTTTGGCAAGGTGATTAAACTCAACCTCTTTGGCCAGTTTGCCAGAACCCTCTCCACCCTGCTCGAAAACGGCGTTCCCGTCCTCACCGCCCTGAAAATCACGGAGCAGATCATTTCCAATGTGGTCGTCAAGGAAGCCATCGCCAAGACCCGTGAGGAAGTCACCGACGGAAAGACGATCGCCCAACCACTGGCCCGGAGTAGAATTTTCCCGCAACTCATGGTGGACCTTGTCAAGATCGGCGAGGACACCGGCGATGTGCCCGGGGCGTTGAAGAGCGTCGCTGATACCTACGAGAACGAACTTGGAATCGCCCTGCGGGTGCTCACCAACCTGATCGAGCCAACCCTTATTGTGGTGATGGCCCTGGGGGTCGGTTTCCTCCTGCTCAGCGTGCTCTCGGCCATGTTTGCCATCACATCCAACATCTCCCGTTGATCTGATGAACGGCGTCCTCCAGATGTCCCGGCGCAATGCCCCACGACCCGCGGCCTTCACCATGATTGAACTCATGGTTGTCGTGGCCATCATGGGAATCGTTCTCTCCATGGGCATTCCCAACATCTACCATATCTGGAAGAAGGAGCCCATGCGCCAGACCATCAGCGATGTGGTGGAGCTGTGCAGCAACGCCCGTGCGCGGTCCATCCTGCAGGGATCCGTCTCGGAAATGGTCTTCAACGGTGGGGATGGATCCATCTCCGTGAACACCGGAGCCGCTGTGGCATCCCCATCAGTCGCTCCCGGGGATCCCGGAATGGTGCCCGCCACCCCTCCCCCATCGGGCAAAAGTTCCTCCATGCGCCTCCCGGATTCCGTGGCGATTTCGAAGCTGCTCGTCAATGGACTGAACGGTATGGACCGCAACCAGATTCGCGTCCGCTTTTTTCCGAATGGCACCTGCGACGACCTGATCCTTCAGTTACGCTCAGACAAGAACGATCAGGTGGAAATCACCCTGGAACTGACCACCGGTCTGGCGCTGGTCAAATACAATGCCATGGAGTTCCGCTTGAGATGAGCATCATTCCCGGAATGCCAAGCCGCCGCCGGGCGACGATTGCCTTCAGCCTCCTCGAGGTGCTGATCGCCTCCGCCATCTTCTTCATGGCGGTCTTCACCATTCTGGCGCTGGTTTCAAACTCCCTGCGCGGGGCACGACTGCTGCAGGCGGTGGAAGTGGATGCCAGCATGCTGGCCGCCGAACTCTCCGCCACGAACAAACTCAGCGAGAGCGTTGACAACGGCGATTTCGGCAGCGAATACCGGGATTTCGTCTGGCGCAGGGCCATCACCGAAGTGGGGACCAATGGTCTTTTCCAGGTGGATTTTGTGGTTGAACACCGACCAAGCCACCGCCAGTCCATCATGAGTGTGCTGTTCTACAAGCCGGAGTCTGCTCCAGCGGGGGGAGTGAAACTGGGCCGATGAACCTCCACCCGAAACGCCGCCACGGCTTCACGCTGCTTGAGATGCTGATCGCCATCAGCATCCTAACCCTGATTGTTGCTGCCATTTACTCAAGCTGGACCGCCATCCTCCGGGCTTCCAAGAGCGCACAGGATGCCACCGCATCCGTCCAGCGCGCCCGGATCGTCATCCGCGTGCTGGAGGATTCCCTCGGCTCCACACACGCATTCGCCCAAAACATCGCCTATTACAGTTTCGTCGCCGAGAACGGGGGGGAAGCCTCCCTCAGTTTCGTCGCACGGCTCGCCAAATCATTCCCGCGCAGTGGCAAGTTCGGCGATTTCGATGTCCGGCGCCTCACCTTCTCCCTGCAGCCCGGCAGCATGGGCAACAAACAACTGGTCCTGCGCCAGACCCCCCTCCTGCTCGACACGGATGACGATGAGAAGGAGCACCCGCTGGTTCTGGCCGAGAACGTCCGTGAATTCAAGGCCGAGTTCTGGGACACCCGGCAAGGGGATTGGGTGGATGAGTGGAAACAGACAAATCAGCTTCCAAAGCTCGTCAAAATCACCCTGAAGCTCGCGGACAACGCCAAGAGCATGACCCCAAGGGAACCCATCACCCGCATTGTGAGCCTGCCCTCCGTGATCGTGCAGGCCATGTGGCAGAAGCCCATGATCCAGCCGATACCGGGCCAGCCCGGTGCCCGACCGGCGCCGGGGCAACTCCCGGGCCAGGTGCCCGGCCAACTCCCCGGCGCGGGAGAGGGAGTGAATGGAATAAAGAGATGAGAACCATCCCTCTCCACCAACGGCATAACGGCACTGTGGCCACAAGCGCCACAGGCTCCCGGCACGGCATCGCGCTGATCATCGTCATGATCTCCATCTTCGTGCTGTCGATGCTCGCAGGTGGCTTCGCCTACTCCATGAAGGTGGAAACCAAACTCGCACGGAATGCGAACAACGAGGCCGAACTGGAGTGGCTCGGTCGCTCCGGTGTTGAATACGCCCGCTGGATCCTTGTCCAGCAACTGGCGATCCCCAACGAGCCTTACGACGCCCTGAACCAGGTCTGGGCTGGAGGACCGGGCGGCATGGGAACTTCCAACAGCCCTCTCGCCAGTGTCCAATCCGAGGTCGTCCTCGGCAATGGCAGCTTCACCTGGAAGATCGCGGATCTGGAGAGCAAACTGAACATCAACCTCGCCACCGAACCGCTCCTTCAGCAGGCACTTATTTCAATAGGTCTGGATGCGGGTCAGGTGACTCCTGTCATCAATTCAATACTCGACTGGATTGACACCGATGACAACTCCCGCATCGAGGGGGCCGAGAACAACTATTACCAGAGCCTGAGCCCTCCTTACTACGCCAAGAATGGCCCCATCGACGACATCACGGAACTGCTCTTCGTGGCGGGAATCACGCCTGATATTTTCTGGGGGACAGCCTCAACCAACTACCAGCCAAGTGCCCTTCAAGCCAGTTTGCACAAGGGAAACGTCCCGGATGTCCCCATGTTCCCGGTCGGCCTCGCCGATATCTTCACATCCCTTTCCAGCGGCCGCATCAATATCAATACAGCCTCCGCGACGGTCCTTCAGGCAATCCCCGGCATTGATCAGCAGATGGCCTTCGCGATCGTGGCGGGACGCCAGGGAGATGACGATGGCAGCGGCCTCCTCGGACCTTACCGCAACGTGCAGCAGGTGCAGCGGGTGCCAGGCATCCCGATGGAAGTGACCCGCCAGCTATCGACATTTTGTGATGTTCGCAGCAAGACCTTTGAGGTCACGATCGATGCGCAGATCAGCGGCTACAAGCGCCAGTTCGTGGCCATCCTCGGCCGGAATCCCCCCAGGGATGTTCAAGTGCTCAATTTCTACTGGAAGTGACCCGTATCTGATCGCTCAGGCATGATGAAAATCATTGGCTGACCGACCTCGGGATGCGATCCCGAATCCGTTGACGGTATTCCCTGGGAGTCATTTTCATGATCTGCCTGAATCGCCTGTTGAAATTTGCCAGATTCTGAAACCCCGATTTCAAGGCAATCTCTGTCACCTTGAGATCGCCGCCGGAAAGCAGGCGGCAAGCCCGCCCCACACGGACCTCATTCAGGTAGCGGCTCGGCGTCATTCCTGTCCGCACTTTGAAAAACCGGCTGAACGCCCCGGCGCTCAGATGAGCCTCTCGCGCCAGATCCTCCCGATCGATTTCCTCCTCGAAATGGCGGTCAATAAACCCGATGACCCTCTCGACCCGTTCATGGTCCCCCACCCCGGGATCCGGTTCGAACCCCGGGCTGGCAATCGGCCTCAACTCCTGGGACTCCGCAAGCTCCGCCAGAATTGAAAGCAAGCCTGCAAGCCTCGAGAGCCCCCGGGCATCCACCAATTCCTGCATCCTGCCAGCAACCCTCTCCCGGGTCTTTCCCTGGACCTTCAGCCCCCGTCGCGCACGCTCGAGAAGGCGGACAACAGGGCGCATCTCAGGCACCTCCAGAAAGCCGGGACCAAGGAACGCCTCGTGAAACCGCACCACAATGGCGTGAACAGGATCCGGGGAGGAGGGTGCCGATGGATCCTGACACCAGACATGGGGCAGATTCGGCCCCAGAAAAACAAGATCACCCGGCTCCAGAGTCGTCAGGCTATCCCCCACAAGCCGGTATCCCTGGCTCTTGATGACCAGCGTCAACTGGCATTCGGGGTGAAAATGCCAGGTGGCGTTGTAGCCGCGTCCTATGACGACTTCGCAGTGGAATGATTCCCACTGCTGCGTGGGGGTGCGCTCGAAAGCAGGTTGCACAGCCGGAGGATGCCCGGCGGATCGATCCCTGGCAACCCGGCAATGTCATAAAAGTATCGGAACTCGCCACGAAAGGTGGTGCACCTGCCTGCTCAAAAATGCTACCTATGAGCCATCATGGGCAAGGAATTTGACATCACGCCACGACCGGTGCCACCGGTGGAGACAAAGTATCGTCGGATCGCAACGCCGCTGCCACACCCGGATTCCGTGGCAACGTTGGAGAAGTTGCGGACTCACGAACCGATTTCCATGCGAGGCCAGCCTCCCCTCGTGTGGGATCGTGCCGAGGACATCTTCGTCTATGACAAGCATGGAAACCGCTGGCTGGATTGGTCCAGTGGAGTGCTGGTGGCCAATGCCGGCCACGGAATACCGGAACTACGCCAGGCAATCATCGATCAGGCTCAGTCCGGTCTTCTCCACAATTATTGTTTCCCAAGTGAGGAGCGGGCCGAACTGGTGGAACTCCTCGCAAGCCTGGCTCCGCCGGAACTGAACAAGGTCTTCCTGCTCACCACCGGATCCGAAGCCACCGAATGCGCCATCAAGCTGGCCCGCACCCGGGGAATTCGTCTGGGCGGAAAGGCGAAAGTGGGCATCGTGGGATTCGAGCGGGGCTTTCACGGCCGCACCCTCGGCGCGCAACAGGCAGGGGGAATGGCCCCGCAAAAGGAGTGGATCGTGAATCTCGATCCCGGAATCATCAACGCCCCGTTTCCGGATGGCTATTGGCAGACGGACACCCGCTTCCAGGCCTTTCTCGATGCCATTTCCCGATCCGGCTTTGAACCGAAGAACATCGCCGGGGTTATCATGGAAACCTATCAGGGGGTTGGGCCCGATTTCGCTCCGGTTCCGTATGTCCGGGAAATGGCTGAATGGTGCCGCCAAAACCAGGTTGTGCTGATTTTCGACGAGGTTCAGGCCGGTTTTGGCCGGACCGGAAAGTTCTGGGCTTTCGAGCATTACGGTGTGACTCCGGACGTGATTTGCTGCGGCAAGGGCATCACCAGTTCCCTGCCCCTCTCGGCAGTCATTGGACGGGAGGAGATTCTGGACCAGTTCGGTCCCGGTTCCATGACCAGCACCCACACCGGGAACCCGGTCTGTTGCGCGGCCGCGATGGCGAGCATCAAAAAGATTGTCGGTTCCGGCCTGACGGAAAATGCGGCACGATTGGAGCCGGTCCTCAAACAGGGCCTCGAAGATCTCAAACAGTGGTTCCCGCAGGTGATAGGTCATGTCACCGCGCGCGGCCTCGTTGGAGGTGTTCAGATCGTCAAGCCGGGGCGCAAGGAACCGGACCACGATCTTGCCCATGCGATCATCGAGCGTTGCTTTCACAAGGGGCTTCTCATGTTCGCTCCCGTGGGGGCATGGGGCCAGACTGTCAAAATCAGCCCCCCCCTGACCATCCCCCGGGAGGCTCTGGAGGAGGGACTTGAAGTGCTTGCCCAGGCCACATCCGAAGCCGTCTCAGCGTTAAACCTGTAACCTTCCTCTCCATGAGTAGAAAAGCCACGCAACGGCCAACAGCACAACGGGAACAGCCAGACCTGCTCAAGGCTGTTCTGGAGCGAACCCGAACCCCTGAATTCACCAGCTATGTTAAAAACCTGCTCGTGGAACTTTGCAGGATCGACTCCACTCCGAATGCGGATGTCAGCCGAATGCGGGATGCTGAGGACCGCTGCTTCAAGATCATCGAACGGGAGCTTGCAAGCACCTCCCTTCCCGGCCTGGAGCTGGTCCGCCACCCGGTGAATCCCGAAATTGAAAAGCACCCCTATTTTTCGCTGTTGCACTTCACGAAGACCCCGGACCGCCCCCGGGGGTTATCCCCTGCGGATACCTACGCCGGACGTTCCAATTTGCTCTGCCGCATCCCCGGGGCGAAGATTCCAAAAAAGGGCGGCAAATCGGTTGCCCTGAACGCGCATGTCGATGTGGTGGCCCCCTATTTTCCTCCCACCGTAAAAGGCGGGACGATTTTCGGGCGGGGATCGTGCGATGACAAGGGACCTGTCGTCAGTTTCATCAGCGCCCTCAAGGTCCTGGGCAGTGTGCTGGCAGAGGCAGGCATCCAGCCGAATCGGAACATCCTCGCAATGTTCGTCGTCGAGGAGGAGACAGGGGGAAACGGATCGCTGTCACTCGCGCTGGACCGGAAGCTCAAGGCCGAATATGACTCCATTCTGGTTGGGGAATGCACCGGATTGAAAATCCACCCGGCCAACCGGGGAGCCGTCTGGTATCGCGCGGAACTCCACCCTCCCCCTGGGATTCCGCCGTTTGAGCTGTTCGCATTCGTGAACGAGGAACTTGAGAAAGAAGGGCTCTCCATCCGTGCCGAAAGCCACCATCCGCTCTTCCCCCAGCGCCCGGTCCAGACCTGCCACGGAATCATCGGCCCGTTTGGCGAGCATCCCAGCCGCATCTGCGGCTTGGTCTCATTCACCATCTCCTTCGAGGGAGGGTTGAACGCCGCAACACAACGCCTTGCCGGGGACTGCCTCCAGAGTGGTCTCACCGGATACATAGGAGCTTACGGCGACAAAACCCGCACGATCGATCCGGCGACCGGCGAACCTCTCGTCAAACAGCACTACACCGTTGCGAAAAAAGGACGGGAACTCCTCGTGACGGTTTATGGGGCCACAGGCCACATGGGGGCGATCCGCGAGCGGGATGGAGCCATCACGAAAATGGCCCATCTCGTCCGAAGCCTCGTTTTCTCCAAGGCCCGCCTCGAGTCGGTTTCAGGCGGGGCCGTCCAAATGGATCTCTCTGGCGCAAAAGCCGCAACGACACTGCTTCTCGAGGGCGGTCAGGGCTTTGTCCCAACGCACGAGATGGAGGAGGTCATGGCCCGGATGCGCCGGGCAGCAGAGGCCGGAGCGGAGGTTTATCTGCGGCGCAAGGGATGCCCTGCCCCGGGCAAGGATGTGGTGCTCATTGCCTATGAAAAGCTCCACAACGTGGCCTTCGATGGGGATCCTGACTCCTTCTCCATGCGCAATGCTCTGGCAGCGGCGAAGGCCTGTGGGCTGCCGGAACAACAGCCCGTTCTGGGATGGACCGTCTCCTGCGATTCACGGCTGTTTGCGAAGGAGTATCCCGGCCTCGAAGTTCTCACCTTCGGCCCCGGCCTGCTCGCCGATGCCCACTCCGACCATGAACGGGTGGAACTTGATGACATCCGGGCATCTGCAGAATTTGTGGCAGCGTTCATTCTGAATCAGACACAAACCACCCCAAACCGGAAAACCGTAGCAAAATCCTCCGCCAAATGAAAAAGAACCTACGCCTCGGAATCATCGGCGCCGGCTCCGTGGTGCGCGAGATCTACCAGTATCTGTACTTTCGCAGCCAATACTCCCCGCTTCTGGATGTCGTGGCGGTGGCCGATCCCAATGATGAATACCGGGAATGGTTCGGCAATCTGGCGGGCATCCCGGCGGATCACCGGTTCTCCGATTACGGTGAGATGATCCGGAAAGTGCAACTGGATGCGGTGCAGGTGAACACCCCCGACCACCTCCATTGCGCCCCCACGGTGGATGCGCTCCAGGCGGGGATGGATGTCGTGGTTCCAAAACCTGCGGCAGCGACCATCCGGGATGCCCACGCGATGATCGATGCCGCCAGATCCGCAAAGCGGTTCCTGGGAATTGATTTCCACAAACGGGAGGACCCCCGCATCAAGGAGGCTGAAGCCCGCTACCAGAACGGGCGTTATGGCACGTTTCAAGCCGCTGTCTTCTACATGCTGGACAAACTCATGGTGGCCGATCCGAACCACAGCCCGAGGTTTTTTGCCTCCCCTGACTTCGCCACGCGCAACACCCCCATCTCGTTCCTCACCGTTCACATGGCGGACGCCCTGATCAAGATCGTCAATCTGATCCCGGTGCGGGTCCGGGCCAACGGCTACGCCCACAAACTCCCCTCGTTGAGACCCATCCCCGTAAAGGGATACGACCTGGTGGACACGGAAATCGAATTCAGCACCGGAGCCGTTGCTCATATTCTCACAGGCTGGGCCCTGCCCAATTCGGCATGGGCCACCACCGTTCAATCCAGCCGCCTCATCTGCTCGGAGGGACTTCTCGATCTGGGCCTCGATACTCCGGGCCTCCGTGAAATTCATCCGGATGGGGTTTTCGAGGTGAACCCCCTCTTCCGCAACTTTGAAAAGGACAAGTCGGTCACTGGCTATGGGATCTCAAGCCCGGGCAGGATGTATCAGCGCATTCTGAGCCATCGGAATGGGAGCCTTTCGGAATCCGACCTGGCGGACGACCTCACCCCCATGGCCCTCGGTTTCTACACAACCCTCGTTCTGGAGGGTGCCGAACGCAGCCTTGCCTGCGGCCGGGAAAACGGTCAGGGTTGCACACAGGGCACCGCTGTGGACCTCCGTGAATTGATGCTGAATGAACTCGGGGCCTCCCCAGCAGCCAACTATCTGATGCCCGCATCCTGATGAAACCCGACGGGAAACAGAGCGGCGATTCGAGCCTGCACGATGGCTCTGCACAGCCGCGGAGTGCGGTCAGGCACCTTCGCTGGTATATTGCCGGACTCCTCTGTCTCGCCTCGGCCCTCAACTACCTCGACAGGCAGACTCTCTCCGTCCTGATCGGCACCATCAAGGATGAACTCCACCTCACCAACGCCAGCTACGGCGACATCAATGCGTGGTTCCTGGTCAGCTACGGCGTGATGTATGCCATCAGTGGCCGGATCATTGATCACATCGGCACGCGGCGCGGATTTGTCCTGTTTGTTTCAGGATGGTCTGTGGCAAACATGCTTCATGTCTTTGCCTCCACGGTGGGACAGTTCTCGTTTTTCCGGTGCCTGCTGGGGGTCTTCGAGCCGGGCAGTTTCACCGGAGGGGTCAAGGCGGTGGCCGAGTGGTTCCCCATGCGCGATCGGGCCCTTGCGGTGGGAATCTTCAATGCCGGCACCGCTGTGGGTTCGATGGCCGCAGCCCCGATTGTTTCACTGATCGCCGTCCAGTGGGGCTGGCGCTCCGCATTTCTGATCACTGGGGCACTCGGCTTTGTCTGGGTGGCCGCCTGGTGGCTCCTCTACAAGCTCCCGAAGGATCACCCCCGCATTTCCGAGGAGGAACGGCAATTGATCGCAGAGGGACAGCCAGCTGAGACTCAGCCAACCCGGGCCGCCTCACTGGGAAGTCTGCTGCGCATGCGGGAGACCTGGGGCTGTATCATCATCCGCGCCCTGACGGATCCCATCAGCTACTTCCTGCTCTTTTGGATCCCCCTCTACTTCCAGAGGCGGCACGGCTTCGATCTCAAGGCCCTCGGCCTGTTCGTCTGGATTCCCTTCGCCGTCGCGGCAGTCGGCAATATCGCCAGCGGTGCCATCCCCCGCTGGCTCATCAGCCGGGGATGGGTTCTGGACCGTGCCCGCAAAACGACCATGACGGTCATCACCTGTCTCATGCTCACGTTCTGCCTTCTCTCCACCCAGGCAACCCATCCGGCCTTTGCCATGGCCACGGTGGCGGGAATGACCTTTTGCCACGCCGCCTGGGGCAACATCACCCTCCCAGCCGAGCTCTTTCCGAAGCACGCCATCGGCACCGTGACAGGCATCGGGGGAGCCTTCGGCTCTCTGGCGGGTGCGCTTTCCCAGATGTTCATCGGCCGGGCTGTGGATGCCTACGGATTTACCCCCATCTTCGCAGCCTGCGCCGGGCTTTATCCCCTGGCCCTTGTCATCGTATTCACTCTCATCGGGCGGTTGGGAGTTGTGAGGAGCATCCCCAACCACTCACCCGTGTCACCGCGCCCCGGGACTGTGTAGGTTCCATGAATCCCCGACCCACCTCATCGCCCACCCTATTATGACATCCAACATCACCCGCCGGACTTTCCTGAGGCAATCCTCCCTACTCACAGCAGGACTGGCCGCCCTTTCAACCTCACAGGCGATCCGCGCAGCGTCATCCCCCAACACAAAACTCCGGGTCGCTGTCATCGGCTGCAACGCCCGTGGAATGGCCCATATCGCCGGACTGCTGGCAGTTCCGAACGTCGAGATTGTCACCATCTGCGATGTGGATAGCCGTGCCGTTGCCAAAGGGGTCGCAGCCGTGCTGAAAAAGCAGGGCACAAAACCCAAAGGCGTCGCCGATCTCCGGCGCGTTTTGGATGACCGCGAGGTGGATGCGGTCACCATCGCCACGCCCGATCACTGGCATGCGCCCGCCGCCATCATGGCCTGTGCCGCAGGCAAGCATGTTTACGTGGAAAAACCGGGCAGCCACAATGCCCACGAAAGCGGGATGATCGTCGCCGCCGCCCGCAGGCACAACCGCCTCGTCCAAATGGGCAACCAGCGCCGCAGTTGGCCCTGGGTCATCGAGTCCATTGAGGCTCTAAAGGCGGGAGTCATCGGCAAAGTCTCTTTCGCCCGGGGTTGGTACACCAATAACCGGGCATCCATCGGACGCGGAAAACCGGTCCCCGTCCCCGAATGGCTCAACTATGATCTCTGGCAGGGCCCTGCCCCTGAACGCCCCTACCGCGACAACGTCATCCACTACAACTGGCACTGGTTCTGGAACTGGGCCACCGGCGAGTTCGGCAACAACGGCGTGCATGCGCTGGACCTTGCACGCTGGGGCATGGGGGTGAACCTCCCGAACCGCGTCACCTGCGGCGGCAACCGCTACTTTTATCAGGACGACTGGGAAACGCCCGACACCATCGTTGCGATGTTCGATTTCGGGGACAAGGGCATCGCTTGGGAGGGTCAAAGTTGCGCCCCTCGCGGTTTCGAAGGGGCCAGTTTTGGTGTCACCTTCTACGGTGAAAAGGGCTGCATGAGCCTCGCAGGGAATGACTGCAAAATCTACGACCTGAATAACAAAGAGATCCGCGCCATCGACGGGAAGCAGAAAGACCTTTTCTCCTTCGATGCCATCCACTTCAATAACTTCGCAGAGGCGATCCGGGACGGAAAGCCACTCGCCGCAGAGATCGCCGAAGGCCAGAAGAGCAGCCTCATGTGCCACCTCGGCAACATCGCATGGCGCACCGGCCAAACCGTGAATTGCGATCCCGCCACCGGAAAAATCCTCAAAAACAAAGCCGCAAACGCCTTCTGGAAACGTGAATACCGCCACGGCTGGGAGCCGAAAATCTAAGGACACCATTCGGTCCCCCTACAAGAAAATGCCGGTGGGACAGAGGGCGATGGGTCGGGCCTTCAGCCCTCGGATTTATTATTTTCCCACCAATACCTTGGCCGGTGGCCAAGGCTGGTATCATGCCGCGCCGTTGGCGCTCGGGCGGGGAATGGCCGCATCCCCGGCCTATTCGCGGTCCACATCCCAGGCCTGTTCGAGGGCCAACGGCCCGGCCCGATCATAGGGGTAGGGATGGCGGGTTACCGCCACCCCTCCCTCCGAACCGGACTGGCGGATTTCCCGCATCCGGCTCTCCGGTTAGTGACTCCTCAGCGGAGATTGGATCGCTTGGGCACGGGCTGTGGCCAGCGAGAACAG